>DIKW01000067.1 GCA_002424705.1 Geobacter sp. UBA5608 | reverse complement strand
TCGGCCCCGCCCCCCACTCCATGCTGATTCGCTGCCAAGCTTACCACAGGATGCCGCATCCGCCAGCCCCATAAAAACGGCAGAGGGTAGGTCCCTCTGCCGCAGATAAGCAGATCATGTCGTTACGGGGTGCGTTACTGCTTATGCTCCAGCTCATCGATCCAGAGCGGATGGCGGTGTTCGGCATAGGCCCGCGTCACCTTGCCGGTCAGCATCCCCCGCAGCATCGGCCGGTTGGGCTTGATCAGCAGGGCGCCGATATGCCCCACAAAGGCCAGAAAAAACAGGATGAAGCCCACATTATGCACCCAGGTGGCCCACAGCAGCAGGGTACGGTCCATATCCGGGGCATAGACATTCTTCCAGGTCTTGACCAGACCGGACACCACCAACATCAGCACCGGAATCGCTATTGCCAGATAGGCCAGCCGCTGCTCCGGCAGGTACTTGCCAAAGGGTGGCTCCGGCTGGTTGGTCACCAGGCTTTTCAGCACCTTGATCGACTCGGTCACGTCACCGCGCTGAGGCACCATGGCCCGCTCCTTGAGCAGCAGGTGGTAGACCAGATGAAACAGCACCAGCCCCACAAAGACCAGCGAGGCCAGATAGTGCAACTTGAGGGTCAAGAAGAACTCCCCCGACCACCAGAAGCCGGGGATGGCGGTGATCTTGTAGCGGGCGGCCGAAGGCAGCTGAAAGATGCCGCTCATCAAAAGCACGATACCGGAGATCGCTATGCCCCAGTGTTGAAGCATCACGATCAGCTCATGACGTTGTACCAGACGGTTCCCGGCCATCAGCGGTTCTCCTTTCCGGCATTTTCTGCCTTGCGCTGGGATATTTTACTAAAGGCCCCCACCAAGCCGGCCACCAGGCCGATGGCCGGCGCCGCCAGCACCGCCTTGGCCATGCCGTCGCTTTCGGCCATCTTACGCCTTACCCCCGGCTTCAATAGCGGCTGGCCCTTTTTGGGGTCGGCCGAGGCAGGGCTCAGCTGCAGGTCAAGCGCTTCAAACGGCACCGGCGAGACATACAGGGTGGCGGTGCCGCCGTTTTCCTGTTTGCCGAAGATATGCCCCCCCATGGCCGCAGCCCGCTTCTCAGCCTCGGCGTAGATCTGCTCGCGGGGACCGATCAGCATCGCCTGCCTGGGGCAGGCCTCGATACAGGCCGGCCTCTTGCCCGCCTTCAGGCGATCGACACACAGATCACACTTGTACATCACCCCGTTGCCCATGAACTCCTTGGCAACTTTGAGGTAGATCCCCACCCCTGACTGGCGCTGGGGAATCTGCCAGGGGCAGACCGTCTTGCACTTGGCCCCGCCGAAGCAGAGCTCCTGGTCGATCACCACGGCGCCGTTCGTATCCTTGGTGTTGGCCGAAAAGGGGCAGATGGTGGCGCAGGCCGGGTTGTCGCAATGCATACAGCGCCGGGGGATCGAGATGGTCTGTTGACGACCGTTGACCGTTACCTGGGCCTGTTGGACAAAGATCCGGTTGTAGGGGGTCAGCCGGTCGGCCACCTCCTGCTTGGTGGACCAATCCTCGATGATATTGGTGGGAAACGGCGACGGGATCGGATCCACCGGCTGAGGGATAGTGGGATTCTTTTCCTGCTTGCAGCTGGCGATACAGGCCGGTTGTGGACGCCCCGCACAGCCGTCACAGCGTGAGAGATCGATCAGGGTTGCCAGCCTGCCCTCTACCGGCGCAGCCAGCAGCTGTTTCGGCAGCGCAGCCAGGCCGCTGGCGCCTGCCAGCAGAGCGGCCGAGACCTTGAACAGGCCACGCCGGGATATGCCGTTGTGCGTCGTGGTGTGCATGGAAGTTTCGCTCCTCAAGACTAAGTTAAACAGAATATATGAATATCTGAATACTTTGTCAAGGGACTCGAAACAAGGGCTGGGATTATGACTCAAACAGCTGGGCCGCAAAGACCAGTTGATCGGACTTGCCCAGCACCAACACGATGTCATCCGGCTCGAATTTCCAGATCGGATCGGGGTTGGAGGTGACCTGCTCGCCCCGTTTGATGACTAAGGCTGTGGCGCCGCAGCGTTCTCGCAGCAGGCCGTCTTTGAGCAGCGTGCCATCGATCGGGGAGCCGCTGTGCACCCGGAAGGTCCCCAGCTCCACCCCGGAAAGGTAGCCGGTGACACCGGTGGCATGGCTGTGGCGTCGGCTCATGGTGCGGAACATCTGGTAGGAGTCGCGGCGAATCTCGGCAACGCAGTGATCGATCTGGTCATGGGGCACCAGATAGGCCCGCAGCACCCGCGAAAATATCTCCACCGAGGTCTCGAACTCCTCCGGCACCACGTCGTTGACCCCCAGCTGGTAGAGCGGCTCCATCTCGGCGATGTAGCGGGTACGGACGATGATATGCAGCCCCGGCTTCATCATGCGGGCCTGGGCCGCCACCCGCCGGGTGGCAGTGGCGTCGGAGATGGCGATCACCATCAGCCGCGCCTTCTCGATCAGGGCGTGGGACAGGATTTCGGCCTTGGAGGCATCGCCGAAGATAATCCGGGTGCCCTTCTTACGCTCACTTTTGACGGTATGGTGGTTGGTCTCGATGGCGATGTAACGGATACCGTTGCCGTTCAGCACCCGGGCTAGGTTCTTGCCGTTGACACCAAAGCCGACGATGATCACGTGGTCTTCCATCGGGAAACGGTCGTGGCTGACCCCGGTCACCCGGTTACCGCTCTTGAGCATGGCCGGCAGCCAGGAAGAGACCCGGTTGGCGATCGGCTCGGCATATTTGATCAGATAGGGGGTCAGTGCCATGGTGGCCACCGAGGCGGCCAGAAAGATCTGGTACTGTTCAGTGCTGAGCAGGTTGTACTGCTGGCCGGCGCGGGACAACACAAAGGAGAACTCGCCCACCTGGGTCAGCATCAGGCCGCTCATCAGGGCCGGCCGGGGAGGAAATTGCAGGATCAGGGAGGCTCCGGTGGCCACCAGCCACTTGATCACCACAATACCGGCCACGATCAGCAGCACGGCCAGCGGATGCTTGAAAAGCGTCATCGGATCAAGCAGCATGCCGACCGAGATGAAAAACAGGCTCATAAAGGCGTCGCGGAACGGGATGATGTCGCCCATCACCTGATGACTGTACTCCGACTCGGAGATGGCCAGTCCGGCGATAAAGGCCCCCAGGGCCAGTGACAGGCCGGCCTGGGCGGTCAGCCAGGCGGTGCCAAAACCGACAAAGATGATGGTCAGGATGAACAGCTCACGGCTGCGGGCCTTGACCACCTGGTTGAAGATCCAGGGCACCGCGAAACGGGCCCCGAAGTGGGAGGCCACCACCACCGCCAACGCCTTGAGGGAGACGATTGCTATTCCCGTCAGGCCATTGCCGGCCCCGCCCAGAAAGGGGGTAAACAGCATCAGCGGCACGATGCACAGGTCCTGAAAGATCAGGATGCCGAGACAGATCTTGCCGTGGGGTGAATCCATCTCGCCGGCATCCATCAACAGCTTCATCAGGATGGCGGTGCTGGAGAGCGAGGTCAGAAATCCGAAAAAGGCGGCCTGTTTCCAGGGCACACCGAAGACCAGCCCCACCAGTGCCACCAGCACAATGGTCACCCCCACCTGTACCCCGCCACCCCACAGCACCAGGTGCTTGATCCGCATCAGCTCCTTCAGCGAATACTCGATGCCGATGGTAAACAACAGCAGCACCACGCCGATCTCGGCCATCTGCTCAACCTGGTGGGTATCCTTGATCAGGCCCAGCGCGTAGGGTCCAGCCAGGACGCCGGTCACCAAAAAACCGATGATTGAGGGAAACATCAACCGCCGGAAGATGATCACCGTCACCAGGGCCAGACCAAACAGGATCTCTATATCGCGTAATGCCGCATATTCCATTGATTCACCCTATACCGTCATATTTGAGGCGGGATGCCCCTCAGCAGGCCGAACGCCGTCAGTCCCGTCCGCTCCAGCGCTGCACGTAGCCTGCCACATCAAACTTGCGCTTGCAACCCTCGGCGCTCATAAATCTGATGGTGCCGAATACCGGACGCCGGCCCCAGGCCCGGTCATGGACCCCGGCCAGGGACCAGGCGATGCCGGTGTAGCCGTTGGGGTCGCGGCCATCCAGGGCGTAGCGGTCGTTCAGATAGACGGCGCTGGCAAAGGCCTCCTCAGGTGAGGCGGTCCATTCCAGGATCTTCTTGGCCCAGTACATCCGCAGGTAGCCGTGGATACGTCCGGTGGCCACCAGCTGCCGTTGGGCTGCGTTCCAGAGCGGATCATGGGTGACGGCCTGTTCGAACTGCTCCAACCTATAGCAGTAGCTGCGCGGGTCGTGTCGGTGCTGCTCCAGGGTGCTGCGGGCCCAGTCCGGGGCGCAGTCCAGCCGGTCGTAGTCGGGGCAATGCAGACAGAAGTTGTCGGACAGCTCCCGCCGCACGATCAGCTGCTCCAGAAACGGCTCCGCTGCCAGTCCGCCGTAACGGGCCACCTGCAGCGCCACCCGTTGCGGGGCCAGCTGGCCGAAATGCAGCCAGGGGGACAGACCGGACTGGGCCTCGGCCAGCGGATCGTTGGCGGAGGTTGCGTAGCGCTGCAGGCCACCATCCAAAAAATCGGTTAAAGCCTCAGCACCAGCCGCCTGGCCCGGCACACTATCGGCCAGTTCAGCCACGCTGCGGTCCAGCGGCAGATCAGCCAGCAGTGCCTCGGCGCAAAACGGCTGCACCGTCTGCTGCCAGGGGAACGGATGCCGTACAACCGGGGGGATCTCGGTCAGAAACTCCGCCAGCAGCCGCTTCAGTTTGGGCCGCAGGGTGTAGGCCCCAAACTCCCGTTTGGGAGAGGCGATCCGGCAGGGCACGATGTTGTGGCCGTCCACCTCGATGAACGGTATCGACGCTGTTGCGGCGGCACGATCGAACCAGTGGCGCTTGATCCGCAACGGATCGAAATCGCAGACCACCGAACCGATCCCGGCCTGTGCCACGAACCGCAACAGCTCGACTGATGGCTCTCCTCTCAGCAGAACAAACGGTATCGCCAGTTCGGCCAGCCGCTGCTGCAGCTGCTCAAGCCCCCGCAGCATAAAGCCGTACTGCCGCAAGGTGGCTCCCAGGAAACCGTCGGCCAGGGTAAAGGCCACCACAAGCGGCACCTTTCGCTGCAGGGCCAACTGCTGGGCATGGTACAGGCCCCAGTTATCGTCCACCCGCTGCTCGCGGCTCATCCAGTACAGCAGCGGTCCGTCGGCTGGCGGGTGATGATTCAGGGCATGGCTGCGGCGAGCATCGAACATCATCGTCTCCCGGCTCAGATCTGGCTCAGGCTCTGCTCCGCCTCAACCAGCACCCGCCACAGGTCCTCGCTGTCACCCATGCCGACCCGGATCAGGAACGAGGCGATGCTCAGGTTAGCGCGGGCCCGAAACAACTCCACCTGCCAGAGGAACTCCTCTCCCACCGGCGGTCCCTCGTCCAGGTAGCCGTCCAGAAAGATCGCTTCCGGCAGCCGCTCCAAAAGCTCACGCTGGCCAAACAGCTGGTTGCGCAGCTGGGCCAGAAAACTGCCCACATCAAAGGCCGGGGGCAGCATCAGCGAGCTGCCGAAATCGATGGCCGCCACAAACAGGGTCTCGCGCTGTTCCTGGCTGTCCTGGCCGATCATCACATTCTTGGGGTGATAATCGCCATGCCCCTGCACCAGGCAGTCCGTACCGCAGGCCATCTCCTGGTAAGCGGTCAGCAGCCGTTCCACGATCTGACGGGCCCGTCCGGTGTGACGATGCTCAATCGCCTCGAAACGGGAGAGATAGTGCTTGAGCCGTCCCTCCTCCCGTTTACTGAACTCGTCCGGCGTGGTGACCGCCAGGGACGCCCGGTGCAGACGCCCCAGCCAGCGTCCGGCCAGCTCCAGGTACCAGCGGGCATCGTCGGGACTGGCGGATAGCAGCTAATCATGCAGCGAGCGCCCCCGGATGCCCTGCTCAATGATCGTCATCCGCTCCCGGTCGATCTCGATCGGCCGGGGCACCCGGTAGCGCCCCTCGCTGAACCCGGCTGCAGCCACCGCTGCCATGATCGACTCGGCCCGTTCGGTGCTCTTCCACTTCTTCT
>DIKW01000019.1:8501-18331 GCA_002424705.1 Geobacter sp. UBA5608 | reverse complement strand
CAGACGGGGCGCTTGCGTTTGGAAGTTGTATACCGGGGTACGTTGCTTTTTCTTGGCATTAGACGCGGCAAACGGTATACTTCTTCGAATTTGTACCCCCGCTGTCTGAAAGGAATCAACTATGAGCAGAAAGATGCTGATTAACGTCATGCATCCCGAAGAGGCCCGGGTGGCGATTGTGCAAGAAGGTCGCCTGATGGAGCTGAATATTGAGATCAGTGGCAAAGAGCAGACCAAGGGCAACATCTACAAAGGGGTGGTGCTACGGGTTGAACCCGGACTGCAAGCGGCCTTTGTGGATATTGGCCAGAAGAAACCTGGGTTCATCCAGATGGGCGATCTGCATCCCGCTTTCTGGCAATGGCGCGACGACGTACCGGTGGAGGAGCGCAAGCGCCGTCCCCGCATACAGGAGGTGCTGCGCCGCGGCCAAGAGCTGATCGTACAGGTAGAGAAGGACGCCCGCGATATGAAGGGGGCTGCCTTGACCAGTTATCTGTCGCTGCCTGGTCGCTACATGGTCTTGATGCCCGGTGACGATGCAGCCGGCATTTCCCGCAAGATCGAGGATAACTCGACACGTAAAGAGCTGAAGGCGTTGGTGGCCGACCTGCAGGTGCCTGAGGGCTACGGCTACATTGTACGCACAGAGGCGGTTGGCCGTACGGTGGATGAGCTGAAGAAGGATCTGGAGTACCTGGTGGGCGTTCATGAGCGGATCCTGCAGCATGCCGCCCAGATCAAGGGACCCGCTGAACTGTATCACGATGCCGGCGTCATCCTGCGTACCCTGCGTGACTATTTTTCCGACGATATTGATGAGGTCCTGGTCGATGACAAGGCAGCTTATCAACAGGCGATCGAGTTCTTCAAGGAACTGATGCCTGGCTTTGAAAAGCTGGTCAAGCTGCACAAGGAGAAACGACCGATCTTTTCCAAGTACCAGCTGGAGGAGCAGATCGATCAGCTGTACGAAAAGCGTGTGCCGTTGCCGTCGGGCGGCTCGCTGATTATTGAACCGACCGAAGCGTTGGTCTCGATCGATGTGAACTCCGGCAAGTCAAGCGGTGAGCGCGGCGTAGAGGACACTGCCTATAAGACTAACCTGGAGGCTGCCGCTGAGGTGGCCCGTCACCTGCGGCTGCGCGACCTGGGCGGTCTGGTGGTGATTGATTTTATCGACATGCGTGAGGCCAAGCACAATAAAGAGGTGGAGCGGACCCTGAAAGAGGCCCTTAAGATGGATAAGGCCAGGGTCAACCTGGGGCGGATTTCACAGTTCGGCATGCTGGAGATGTCTCGCCAGCGGATCGCCAAGAATATCAACGACGCCATCCACCTTGAATGTCCCCATTGCGAAGGCCGTGGCCGGGTCAAGTCGGTGGAGGCGATGGCGCTTTCGTTCCTGCGCAAGGTGCATGGGGCTGCTGCCAAAGGCCAGGTGGCCGAGGTGCGCGGCGCTCTGCCGCTGGAGGTGGCCTACTTCCTGCTGAATCGTAAAAAGCGTGAACTGGCCCAGATTGAAAACGATTATGAGATCGTGGTGACGATCAAAGGCAAGCCGTCTTTCCTGCTGAACCAGCTGGAACTTGAGGTTATAAAGCGTGAGAAGGGCGAACAGGACGACCAGCCGATGGCGTTGTTTGAGCCGTCGCTCGGCAGTGATGAGCACGGTGATGTCGTGCCTGCGGCTGCAACGGCTGAGGGTGGCGCCAAGAAGAAACGCCGCCGCAAGAAGAAGAAAAAGACTGCCGGCACTGAGCAGGCCGTGCAAACGGCAGGAGAGGAGCATGATGCCTCCGATGAGCCGGCGTCAGAACCACAGCTGGGGCCGGCAGAGACCATGTCCGCTGGCTCAGAGGCTGAGCCTGCCAAGAAGCGACGGCGTTCCCGTTCCCGCAAAAAGTCAGGCACGCCTAAAGATGTTACTGCTGCTGGCGTGACTGAAGCGCAACCTTCCAACACCGCAGATGCAGCTGTGTCTCAGCCGGAGGAACAGGCGTCACCAGGTGCAACCACTCCTGCCAAAAAAGCTGGCAGAAGTCGCGCCAAGAAGGTGCAAACGGAAGCTGATGTTGCCGCGCCGGTTGAGGCTGGTGCTAGCGCAGAAGCCGCTGCGCCGAAGCCACGCCGCTCGCGGAGTACCGCAGCCAAGAAAAAGGCTGCTGCTGTCGACGACCAGGCCGCACCGGTAGCAGCGGCAGAATCCAAGTCGGAGAAGGCGCCGAAAAAGGCCGCTGCCAAGCCCAAGCGGGCGCCGGCTAAACGTTCAGCAAAGGCAGCCAAACCCGCTGAGATAGCGGAAGAATAGCTTGACGCGTCCGGTTGACTGGGCTACTTTCTCAGTTTACTTGGAGCTCTGAAAGGTACACGAAGACCATGGAAGAATTAAGCGAGCTACTGCTACAGCGGCGGCGTAAGGTGAACGCCCTCTGGACGGCAGGCATTAATCCCTATCCCAATGATTTCAAGCCTGCCCATACTGCCGGTGATGTGGTGGAACAGTACGGTTCGGTTGAGCAGATCGATGCCCCGGATGTTGAGTTTGTGCTGGCCGGTCGGATTATTGCCCGCCGCTCATTCGGCAAGGCCGCTTTTATCCAGATTCAGGACCGCAGCGGGCGAATTCAGGCCTATGTCCGTAAGGATGATCTCAGCGAGGAGGCCTTTGCCCAGTTTGAGTCCTTTGATATCGGCGACATCATCGGCGTTGCCGGTTTCCCGTTTCGTACCCAGAAGGGCGAGCTGTCGATCCATGCCCGCATGGTGCGGCTGCTGGTCAAATCCTTGCTGCCGCTGCCGGAGAAGTTTCATGGTCTGACCGACGTAGAAACCCGCTATCGCCAGCGCTATGTGGACCTGATTGTTAACCCTGAGGTGCGCGAGATATTTATCAAGCGTTCCCGCATTGTCAATCTGATCCGCCAGTTTATGGCCTCTCGTGATTTTCTCGAGGTTGAGACACCGATGATGCAGCCGATCCCCGGCGGCGCCACGGCTCGTCCTTTTGTGACCCACCATAATGCCCTGGATATGGAGCTGTTCCTGCGTATTGCGCCGGAATTGTACCTGAAACGTCTGGTGGTGGGCGGATTTGAGCGGGTCTTTGAGATCAACCGCAACTTCCGTAATGAGGGGATATCGGTTCGACATAACCCCGAGTTCACTATGATGGAGTTCTACCAGGCCTACGCCACCTACGAAGACCTGATGGACTTCACCGAAGAGCTGTTCTGCCATGTGGCCCAGGAGGTGCTGGGCACGCTGGACTTTACCTATCAGGATCTGGCCATCAGCTTTCAGCGCCCCTGGCGGAGGCTGACCGTCAAGGAGGCTATCCTTGAGTACGGTGATATAGAACAGAAGCAGCTGGAGGATCGTGATCTGGCCCTGGCCTACGCCCGCAGCATCGGACTGGATCTTCCGGATGAGATCGGCTATGGCAAGCTGATCATGGAAATCTTCGAAGAAGTGGCCGAACATAAGCTGATCCAGCCCACCTTTGTCACCGCCTACCCCACCGAGGTTTCGCCGTTGTCCCGTAAGAACGATCATGATCCGTACATCGTTGATCGCTTTGAGCTGATGATTGGCGGCCGTGAGATTGCCAACGCCTTTTCCGAGCTGAATGACCCGGTGGATCAGAAGGAGCGTTTCCTGGCCCAGGTGGCGGAGAAGGACAAAGGGGACGAAGAGGCGCACTACATGGACGAGGATTATGTGCGCGCACTTGAGTATGGTCTGCCCCCGACGGCCGGCGAGGGGATCGGCATCGACCGCCTGGTGATGCTGTTGACCGACTCGGCCTCGATCCGTGACGTCATTCTGTTCCCACAACTGCGCAAAGAGGCGAAGTAGACTTGTCCATGCCGTTCGAACTCCTGATCGGATTGCGTTACCTTAAGGCCAAACGCAAGTCCACCTTCATCTCGATCATTACCTTTATCTCAACCGCCGGGGTAACGCTGGGGGTGATGGCGTTGATTGTGGTGCTGGCGGTGATGACCGGCTTTGAGCGGGACCTGAAGGAGAAGATCCTCGGCACCAACGCCCACCTGGTGGTAATCCGCAGCGGCGCAGCGATGGAAAACTATCGTGGGACCATGGAACGTCTCAAGCAGTTGCCCGGTGTGCAGGCCGCCACGCCGTTCATCTACAATCAGGTAATGCTCTCCACCGGGCGCAATGTGTCCGGCGTTGTGCTGCGTGGCATCGAGCCCGAAACCGACCGTGAGGTGACCCGACTGTCACGCTCTCTGGTGCAGGGCGGTATGACTCTGCTTGATCCGCAGCCCGGTGGTGGGCCGGAGCCGGGCATCCTGATCGGGCGCGAATTGGCACGCCACCTGAACCTTGGCCTGGGAGACCGGGTAAATGTGGTCTCGCCCACCGGCAGCATCACACCGCTGGGGATGATGCCCAAGCTGAAACCGTTCCGGGTGGTGGGTATCTTTAACACCGGCATGTTTGAGTACGATTCTACGCTGGCCTATGTCAGTCTTGGCCAGGCCCAGCGTTTCTTCGATCTGGGTGACACCGTAACCGGTGTCCAGTTGAAGGTGGCCAACGTCTACGGCACCACCGAGCTGGCCCAGCAGATCAACCGCGAATTCGGTCCGGAGCTGTATGCGCGGGACTGGATGCAGATGAACAAAAACATCCTGTTTGCGCTTAAGACCGAGAAGGTGGTCATGTTCATTATCCTGACCCTGATCGTGCTGGTGGCTGCCTTCGGCATCGCCTCAACCCTGTTCATGGTGGTGATGGAAAAGGCCCGCGACATCGCCATTCTTAAGGCGATGGGGGCCCGCTCGCTCAGCATCATGAAGATCTTTGTGTTGGAGGGGTTGATTATCGGAATCGTGGGCACCGTGCTGGGGGTGTTGTCCGGTCTGTTGATCGCCCACAATCTGGAGCTGATCATCGATCTGGTGCAAAAGTTAACCGGCAAGAACTTCTTTAGCAAGGATATCTACTATCTGGAACACTTCCCCTCCCAGGTGGTGGGCTCCGATGTGTTGATGATCTCGATCACGGCGGTGGTGATCTCGTTTGTGGCCACCCTGTACCCGGCCTGGCAGGCCTCAAAGATGTTACCGGCGGAGGCGCTCAGGTATGAGTAGCCTGATTTCACTTGCCGGGCTCTGCAAGCGCTACAGCATGGGCAGTGCCACGGTGGAGGTGCTGCGTGGTATTGATCTAGAGATCGAGGCCGGCACGACAACGGCGTTGATCGGCGCCTCGGGCGCCGGCAAGAGTACCCTGCTGCACATCCTGGGGGCCCTGGATCGTCCCAGCAGCGGCTCAGTGAGCTACAAGGGCGAGGAACTGTTCCGTCGCTCAGAGCAGCAACTGGCTGATTTCAGAAATCGCAGCATCGGTTTTGTGTTTCAGTTCCATCACCTGCTGCCGGAATTTACCGCCCTTGAAAACGTGTTGCTTCCGGCTCTGATCAGCCGTCAGTCGCGGAAGCATGCAGAGCAGCAGGCCCGACAACTTTTGGAACAGGTCGGTCTGGGACATCGTCTGCGGCATCGGCCCGGTGAGCTTTCCGGTGGCGAGCAGCAGCGGGTGGCCATTGCCCGGGCACTGGTGCTGGGGCCTGAACTGCTGCTGGCCGATGAGCCAACCGGCAACCTGGACATGAAGACCAGCGAGGCGATCCACGAGCTGTTGGCCCGTTTGCAGCAGGAAACCGGCATTACGCTGGTGGTGGTAACCCATAATGAACGTCTGGCCGCCGGTATGGGACGGGTTGTCCGTCTGGTGGATGGCATTATTGACTACGCTGCCCTGGAGGGTGTGTGACCAAGTATCAGTACCTGAAGATCGCCGTGGTGGCACTGCTGTTGATGAACAGTGAAGCGGTTTACGCTGAAAATGATACGGTCAGCGAGGTGGTGGTGCGAGGCAACCGGCGCATCGACTCCGCTGCCATACTGAACGCCGTTTCCAGCAAGACAGGTGAGCGTCTCGACAGTGACCGCACCGATGCCGACATCCGTTCAATCTTTAGCCTGGGTCAGTTTCGGGATGTGCAGGTCAGTACCGAATCGGGCAGCGCAGGCTTGGTGCTGGTCTTTTCGGTGGTTGAAAAACCGATCATCCGTGAGGTGCGCTTTGAAGGCAACGAGGCGCTGAAGCAGGAGAAACTGCTGGAAGGCCTGCCGATTCGACGTAACGCGGTTTTTTCGCAAAAAGATCTGGATGCTGCCGTTCTCAGGCTCACCAAGCAGTATCAGGATGAAGGCTACTACTTGGCGCAGGTGCAACCTCGGGTCGAGCAGCGCTCCGACACCGAATATCTGGTGACGCTGCAGATTGCAGAAGGCAAAAAGATCCGGATCAGCACGATCAGCTTCGAAGGCAACACGGCTTTTTCTCCCCGCAAGCTGCGGGGGGTGATGGAGACCAGCGAAGAGTGGTTCATGTCCTGGCTGACCAGTGCCGGCACCTACAAGGAAGAGGTGTTGCGTAACGATGCTCTGCTGATTGCCGACCACTACATGAACAATGGCTACATCAATGTCAAGGTGGGGGAGCCCAAGGTCAAGCTGTCCGAAGACCGGGAGTCGCTGGAGGTGCTGGTCTCGATTACCGAGGGCGACCAGTACCGGATCGGTTCCATCGCCTTCTCCGGCGACGTTCTGTATCCTGAAGCAGAGATCAGAAAAAAGATGAAAAGCGAAGTGGGTGAGGTATTCAGCCGCAAAAACCTGCGGGAGGATATCGGCACCCTGACCGACATGACCGCCGACAAGGGCTACGCCTTTAACAACGTCAACCCGCTGACCAAACAGGATCAGGAAAAAAAGCTGCTTGAGCTGACCTTTAATGTGGAAAAGGGAGATCTGGTCTACATCGAGCGGATCAGTGTTGCCGGTAACGGCAAGACGCGCGACAAGGTGGTGCGACGTGAGATGCGCCTTTTGGAGGGCGAGCTGTACAGTGCCACCGGATTCAAGCGCAGTAAGCAGAACCTGATGAACACCGGCTACTTTGAAGAGGCTAACGTGGCCAGTGTCAAAGGCAGCAGCGCTGACAAGCTGAATATCAACGTGGATCTGAAGGAGAAGGCCACCGGCGCCTTCACTATCGGCGGCGGTTATAGCTCACTGGACGGCATGATCTTTCAGGGTTCGGTCTCCCAGTCCAACTTTCTGGGCCTCGGCCTAAAGGCCAATGCCTCGGCCTCGCTGGGCGGCAGTTCCAATACCTATTCGGTCGGCCTGACCGATCCCTACTTCCTGGACAGTAGATGGACCCTGGGGGCGGATATCTATCGCTCCGAGCGTGATTGGGACGATTACGATGTGCGTCGTACCGGTGGTAATATCAAGGCTGGCTATCCGTTTAGCGATTTTATTGGCACCTTCTGGATGTACAAGTACGAAATCAAGGATGTCTATAACGTAAATCCGGTCATTACCCAGAACCCGGATATCTATCCGTCGTTGCAGCCGGGCCAGACCACCACCAGCGCAATCTTCGCCAGCATCACCCATAACAGCACCGACTACCGTTTTGACCCGACTAGCGGCATGGTTAACACGCTATCCGTCGAGTACGCCGGTTTGGGAGGTGACAACAAGTACCTGCGGACGATCACGGATAACAGTGTCTATTATCCTTTGTGGTGGAAGTTCGTGATCTCTACCAAGCTGGTGCTGGGGGCTGTACAGGAGGTCGGGTCCAAGGTCCCGATGGACGAGAAGTTCTACCTGGGCGGTATCGGTACCCTGCGTGGCTACGAGGGGCGCTCGGTCAGCCCGTACAAGTATGCGTCATATGACCCTGATGGTAGCGCTGGTCCGTTGCTTCCGTATAATGTTCGCGTGGATGTCGGCGGCGAGCGGGAGCTGTTCGGTAACGTGGAGCTCAAGTTTCCGCTGTTGCCTGAATTCGGTGTCACGGGGGTGACCTTCTTCGATTACGGCAATGCCTGGACTGGCGCCTTCAGTGATCCTGGTATCCTGATGAGCTACGGTGGCGGCATCCGTTGGGCCTCGCCGATGGGACCGCTGCGGCTGGAGTACGGTATCCCTATCAACCCGCGTCCCGGCATAGACAGTACCTCTGGACGATTTGAATTCGCAATCGGTAGCATGTTCTAGCATATGTGAGCAAAAGGAGACGAACCATGAAGCGCGTGATGATGATGGCAATGATGCTGGTGCTGATGAGCGGTGCGGCCTGGGCTGCCGAGGGCAAGTTCGGCTATATCGATATGCAACGCGCCTTGAATAACACGGAGGCCGGCAAGGATGCCAAGCAGCAGTTGCAGGTCAGGCTGAAGGGCTATCAGGATCAGATCAACGCCAAGCAGGATGAGCTGCAGAAGCTGAAAGGCGATCTGGAGAAGCAGGGCGTAGCCTTAAGCGAAACGGCCCGTGCTGCCAAGGAAAAGGATTATCAGCAAAAACTGAAGGATTTCCAGCGCTTTACCAAGGACGCCGAGGAAGACTTGCAGACCCGTGACGGCGAGTTCACCAAGAAATTGGTGGAGGCCATGAGCAAGGTGGTTAACGACTACGGACGCAAAAACGGCTACACGATCATCTTTGATTCCCGCGGCGCCGGCATGCTGTATGCCGACCAAAAGGCAGACCTGACCGACGAGGTGATCAAGGCCTTCAACGCCGGCAACCCGAAAAAATAACTGAGGGTATCGTTGCCATGATCCAGACCAAAACCCTGCAGGAACTGGCTGAATATTTAGGCGGCACCGTGCGCGGTGATGCCGGAGTGGTGGTGAACGGCCTGGCACCGTTGGAAACGGCCGGACCGGACAAGGTAACGTTTCTGGCTAACCCCAAGTACGCCGCCAAGGTGGCTGAAACCAAGGCCGGCGCGGTACTGATGGCCCCAGGTGGCGAAGCCTACGGCCGCAACGTGATCGAGCTGGCTAATCCGTATCTGGGTTTTGCCAAGCTGCTGACCCTGTTTTATACCACAGCACACCCGCCGCTGGGGGTGTTGCCCGAGGCGGTGATCGGCACCAACGTCACCCTGGGTGAGGGGATCAGCATCTATCCTGGCGCGGTGATCGGCAACCAGGTCACCATCGGTGACCGGGTGGTGATCTATCCCGGCGCGGTGATCTACGACGGGGCCGTGATCGGCGATGACAGCGTGATCCACGCCAATGCGGTGGTGCGTGAGCGCTGTCGCCTGGGCAAACGCTGCAAGCTGCAGCCGGGTGCCGTAATCGGCAGCGACGGTTTTGGCTATGCCCCGGATGGCACTTCCTATTACCCGATCCCCCAGATCGGTATCGTGGTGCTGGAAGATGACGTCGAAATCGGCGCCAACAGCACGGTTGACCGGGCCGCACTGGAGGTGACCCTGATCAAGCGTGGCACCAAGTTGGACAACCTGGTGCAGGTGGCACACAACTGCCAGATCGGCGAGGACTGCATGATCGTCTCCCAGGTGGGTATTGCCGGCAGCAGCAAGATTGGCAATCACGTGACCCTGGCCGGCCAGGTGGGGGTGGTGGGCCATGTCAGCATCGGCGACAATGTGATTGTGGGCGCACAGGCCGGCGTGCCCAGTGCCCTGGCCCCCAATGCCTACTACAGCGGATCACCGGCCATGCCCCACAAAGACTGGCTGCGGGTGATGGGCGTGCTGCCCAAGCTGCCGGACATGCGTAAAAAAGTAAGCGAGTTGGAGAAAAAAATAGCCGCCCTTGAGGCCCGGCTGGCAAAGGAGTAAGCGATGCAACCGACCCTGCCGATGGATGTGAACGCCATCATGAAGATTCTGCCCCACCGCTACCCGTTCCTGCTGGTGGACCGGATTGTGGAGCTGGAGCACGGTACCCGCTG
>DIKW01000019.1:5610-8457 GCA_002424705.1 Geobacter sp. UBA5608 | reverse complement strand
GTCATGCCGGGGGTGTTGATCGTGGAGGCCATGGCTCAGGTTGCCGGCATTATGGCGTATCTGGCTTCTGATGACGATACCCAGAAGAAGGTCAGCTACTTCATCGCCATAGAAAATGCGAAGTTCCGCAAGCCGGTGGTTCCGGGCGACCAGTTGCGGATTGAGATCAGCACCACCCTTAACCGGCGTGGTATCTGGGGTGTTGACGGCAAGGCGTATGTGGACGGGACGTTGGTGACCGAAGCGTCTCTGAAGGCCACCTTTGCAGCAGCAGCAACCTAAGGGGGAGCTATGGCAGTACATCCGACGGCAATCATCCATCCATCGGCCCAGATCGCCGAAGGGGCCGAGATCGGTCCCTACGTCATTATTGAAGAGCAGGTCAGCATCGGCAAGGGGACCTGCATCGGCCCCCATACCGTGATCGGTAAATGGACCGAGCTGGGTGAACATAACCAGATTTACCACATGGCTTCAGTGGGTGTGGCACCCCAGGATCTGAAGTACAAGGGCGAGGAGTGCTGGACCCGGATCGGCAACGGTAACACGATTCGTGAGTTCGCCACGGTCCATCGCGGTACCGTGACCGGCATCAGCGAGACGGTTGTCGGCAATAACAATCTGCTGATGGCCTATTCCCATGTGGCGCACGACTGCCGGGTTGGTAACGGCAACGTCATGGCCAATGCCGCTACCCTGGCCGGCCATGTGACGGTGGAGGATAACGTCATTCTGGGCGGTCTGGTGGCCGTTCACCAGTTTGTCCACATCGGTTCTTACGCCATGCTGGGCGGTGGCACCCTGGCCGGTGCGGATGTGCCGCCCTATATGATCGCATCCTTCGGCGACAGGCGTGAGGCCAAACTGAGGGGCTTGAACCTGATCGGCCTCAAACGGCGCGGTTTCAGCGACGAGGTGATACGCAATCTCAAAAATGCGTACAAGATCCTGTTTATGTCAGATTTGAAGCAGGTTGATGCGATTGCCAAAATCAAGGCTGAAATCGTCGGCTGCGCCGAGGTGGATACACTGCTCAGCTTTATTGAAAAGTCGGAGCGGGGCATCTGCCGGGGATGACGCCACTGCGTACGGCAGTGATCGGCGTTGGCTACCTGGGGGCCTTTCATGCCCAAAAATACGCGGCGCTGCCAGGAGTTGAGCTGGTTGGTGTAGCGGACAGTAATCCTGCACGGGCCGCCGAGGTGGCAGCAGCCTGTGGCTGCCGTGCTTTCGATGACCACCGTGCGCTGATGGGCCAGGTGGATGCGGTCAGCGTGGTGGTGCCTACCCGTCACCATTTTCAGATCGCACATGATTTCTTGTCACACAACGTGCATGTGTTGGTAGAAAAGCCGATTGCAACGACCATAGAACAGGCCGATGCGTTGATCGGGCTTGCCGACGTAAAGCGGCTGGTATTGCAGGTCGGTCACCTGGAGCGGTTCAATCCGGTGCTGCAGGCTGCCGCGGCAAAGGTGGATAGGCCGCTGTTTGTGGAGTCAACCCGCGTAGCTCCGTTCTGTCCGCGCGGGATTGATGTCAACGTGGTGCTGGATCTGATGATTCACGATATCGAGCTGATCCAGTATCTGGTTAAGGCGCCAGTGGTCAGTATCGATGCCATCGGCGCTCCGGTCTTTACGGCTGAGGAAGATATAGCCAATGCCCGGATCAGGTTTGGCAATGGCTGCGTGGCCAATGTCACCGCCAGCCGGATCAGCCAGAAGAGCGAACGCAAGATGCGCGTCTTTCAGCGGGATGCCTACCTGATCCTTGACTTTCAGAACCGCACCTTGTTGGCTGCCAACCGGCAGCAGAACGACCAGCAGCAGGCAACCGTGCCCCAGCTGCAGGTGGTGGAACAGGAGCTGGGCCAGTCAGATCCGTTGCTGGATGAGATCAGTTCGTTTGTGGAGGCGATTACGACCGGCAACGAACCTCAGGTAAGCGGCTACGACGGACGGATGGCGCTGGAGACGGCGCTTAAGATCAATGCGGCCTTGAGCAAGGGGATGGTATGATACCGATGGTTAACCTGCAGCATCAGTATCACCAGCTGAAGGCTGATATCGATCGGGTGGTGTTGGTGGTGCGCGAGGCGTTGGTGCGCTGATGACTACGCAAACGACAAAACGGATCATGATCGTTGCCGGAGAGGCCTCGGGTGATATTTACGGCGCCGGTCTGATCAGGGCAGTGCATGCCATCGAACCTGCCTTCCGTTTTTTTGGCATTGGCGGTGAGCGGATGCGGGAGGCGGGAGCAGAAACCATTGCAGACTCGGCTGATATGGCAGTGGTTGGTCTGGTTGAAGTGCTCAGGCACTTCAACGTGATCGCGCCGGCCTTTCTGCAGTTAAAGCGCACACTGCAGAAAGACCCACCGGACCTGCTGATCCTGATCGATTACCCCGGATTCAACCTGCGTCTGGCCAAGGTGGCCAAGCAGGCCGGCGTCAAGGTGTTGTACTACATCTCGCCGCAGATATGGGCCTGGCGTCAGGGGCGGGTCAAAAAAATTAAACAGCTGGTGGATCACATGGCAGTCATCCTGCCGTTTGAGGCGCCGCTCTACGAGAAGGCCGGAGTGCCGGTCTCCTTTGTGGGACACCCGATGGCTGATCGGGTCAGAACAGAGCTCTCACACGCCGAGGCGGCCAGCTCGTTCGGGCTCGACCCGTCACGACCGATCGTTGGCCTGTTTCCCGGCAGCCGTCGCAGCGAAGTCAGCCGCTTGCTGCCGGTGATCCTCGATGCTGCTCAGTTGCTGCAGCACCGGTTTCCTGACGTACAATTCGTGTTGCCGCTGGCCTCCACGCTCAGTGACGCCGACCTTGCCCCCTACCTT
>DIKW01000019.1:3567-5537 GCA_002424705.1 Geobacter sp. UBA5608 | reverse complement strand
ATCGCCCTGGTGGGCACACCGCTGGTGATCATTTACAAGTTGGCAGCACTGACCTATCAGTTGGCGATCAGGCTGGTAAAGGTGGATCATATCGGCCTGTGCAACATCGTGGCTGGAGAAACCGTCGCCCAGGAGCTGATCCAGGACGATGCCTCGCCGCAACGGATCGCCCAGGAGATCGGGCGCATCTTGTCTGATGCACAGTATGCCGATGAGCAGAAAGAGAAACTGTCCGGCGTCCGTGAGCGCCTGGGGGGCGGCGGTTCAGATCAAAAGATGGCGGCATTGGTGCTGGCATTGGTGGGGCAGCCATGAGCCCGGTATTGAAGCGCACGCTGCGCTATTTTCTGCCCTACTGGTGGTTGTTGCTGCTGTCGGCACTGTTCTCACTGGTGGTGGGGGCCATGGACGGCGCCTTTGCCTACCTGGTTGAGCCGGTGCTGCAACGGATCTTTGCCGGCAAGGACACCACGATCTTCCTGCTGGTGCCGGTGGGTATCATCATCCTTTTTCTGGTGCGGGGCGTCAGCCGGTATATCTACGACGCCACCATCAAGCTGGCTGGACAAAAGGCGATCCAGGACATACGCAACGATTTTTTCAGGCTGACCACCCGGCAGGATATGGCCTTTTACAACCGTCAGGCCACCGGCGATCTGATGTCGCGTATGACCAACGACATCAGCACCATGCAGGAGGGGATGGGCCAGGTGGTGACCGGCCTGTTCCGTGACCTGATCTCGCTGGCGGCCCTCTTGGGCGTGATTTTTTACCGCAACTGGCAACTGGCAACCATTTCGTTCATCGTGTTTCCACTGACCATCTATCCGGCGCAACTGATCGGCAAGAAGATCAAGAATGCCGCCCGGCGCAGCCTTGATGTGATGGGTGGCCTGGGCACCACCATACAGGAGACCTTTTCCGGCATCAAGGTGATCAAGGCCTTTGGCTTGGAGCAGCAGATTTCCGAGCGTTTTGAGCAGGAAAACCATAACTTTCTGCAGCAGATCAAGCGCTATATCAAGTACTCGTCGCTGGCCACGCCGGTAACCGAGATGATTGTTTCGCTGGGTGTGGCGGCGGTGATCTACGTTGGTGGCAGTCAGGTCATGGCGGGTCGGATGACGCCGGCAGAACTATTCTCCTTCATTGCCGCCATGATCATGCTCTTCACCCCGGTTAAAAAGCTGCAAAGTTCCTATAACGTCATGCAGCGCTCGGCCGGTGCGGCTGAACGGGTCTTTCATACCATGGATGCCCAGCGCAGCATTATGGATAAGCCGGACGCGTTTGAACTGGGCAGGGCCAGTGGTCGGGTGGAGTTCCGGGATGTTGCGTTTCGTTATGGTGATGAGCCGGTGCTGCAAGGGGTAAAGCTTTCAGTTGCCCCCGGGCAGATGGTGGCCTTGGTGGGGCCTTCTGGCGGAGGGAAATCCACGATGGCAGCGCTGCTGATGCGTTTTTATGATGTGGAGCAGGGGGCAATCCTGTTGGACGGCCACGACCTGCGGGATATCAGTCTGGCATCACTCAACCGTCAGTTTGCACTGGTTGATCAGGAGACAACCCTGTTTAATGACAGCATCGCCAACAACATCCGCTACGGTCGTCCCGACGCCAGTGACGCCGATGTGGAAGCCGCTGCAAGGGCGGCCTTTGCCGATGATTTTATTCAGCAGTTGCCGGAGGGGTATGCAACCAATATCGGCGATCGAGGCGCCCGCTTGTCCGGCGGCCAGCGGCAGCGGCTGTGCATTGCGCGCGCGCTGATCAAGGACGCGCCGATCCTAATACTGGATGAGGCCACCAGCGCCCTGGACACTGAAAGCGAAAAGATGGTGCAGCAGGCCCTTGAAAACCTGATGCGTAATCGCACCACCTTTGTGATCGCCCATCGCCTCTCCACCGTACAGAATGCCGATCTGATCGTGGTGCTGGAGCAGGGTAAGATTCTGGAGGTCGGCAGCCAT
>DIKW01000019.1:0-3555 GCA_002424705.1 Geobacter sp. UBA5608 | reverse complement strand
GCCCTGCAGTTCAGTGATCAGCCACACCAGGTGCCTGTCTGATGCGTAAGACGGTCTGGCTGATACAGGCGGCCCTGTTTTACCTCGGCACCTGGCTGGTGGCGCTGATTCCGCAGGGACTGGCCGATCGGTTGGCAACGCCGACCGGGTGGCTGCTGCATCGCGTGCTGGCGAACCGTCGGCGGATAGCCGAGCAGAATATCAACAGCGCCCTGGGCTACATGCGGGCACAGCCCGAGTGGCGGTGCCCATTGCCTGATGCAGCTGCCATCGCATCTGCCGTCTTCCTTAGTATCGGCCGCTCGTTACTGGAGGTCTGTCGCCTCTACCACGGCAGGGGTGCCGCGTTGATAGGACGTATTGATGTGCGTGGCCGCGAGCATTTTGAGGCGGCACGTGCGCTGGACAAGGGGCTGGTCTTTCTGACCGGACACTGCAGCAACTGGGAGCTCGGGGCCCTGGCCTTTGGCAAGCTGTTCAACGTGCCGGTGTCAGTGGTTGCCCGCCGACAGAACAACCCGTATCTGAACCGGATGGTGGAACGGATGCGGATGAGTTACGACAACAGCATCATCTACAAGAACAACGCACTCAGGAACATGCTATCGGTCATCAGAAAAAAAGGGGTGGTCGGTCTGCTGGTTGACCAAGCGGTGTTGCCGGAGGAAGGTTGCCTGATCAGTTTTTTGGGACGACCGGCCTGGGCTTCGCGTGTGCCGGTGGTGTTGGCCCGTAAAACCGGCGTCCCGGTGCTGCCGGTCTTCATGCATCGTGAGGCCGACCGCTACGTGATTGATATTCAGCCGATGCTGGTATTTTCCGATATTGGCGACGAAGAGGCAGTACGGGCAGATGTGCAACGCTACTCCGCGGAGATTGAACGGTTCATTGTGCGTCACCCCACCGATTGGTACTGGGTGCATCGCCGCTGGAAACGGACCGAAGGGCTATGAACGACCGTTTTTGGGCTGAGTTGTGGATGGTGCTGGCATTGCTGGTGATCGTGACCGGCCTACTGGGTGCCACCGGCGCTGATCTTGCCATCGCTTCCCATTTCTATCGCCAAGGCGGCTGGCCCGTCGGCAGTCTGCTACCCTGGAAATTTCTCTACTGGCTGCACTGGAAGCAGGCCTTGGCTCTGTCGCTCATCGGCCTGACCGTCGCTGTTACAGGTTATTTCAAGCAGAATATCCGCCATTTGGTGCGGCCAGGGCTGTTTTTGGTGCTGTTTTTGATCGTGGGCAACGGTCTGGTGGTGAACAGTCTGTTCAAACACCACTGGGACCGCCCCCGTCCCCGTGATGTGGTCCAGTTTGGCGGTGAGCGGGAATTCAGGCAGCCATGGCAGCCGGGCAGCACCGGCCGCGGCCGCTCATTTCCTTCCGGCCATGCCTCGGCAGCCTTTTATATGATGGCCCCGTTTTTTATCTATCGTTCACGTAAACCGTCAACAGCGTATGCCTGGCTGATCGGCGGTGTGTTGTTCGGGGCAGCCATGAGTTATGCCCGTCTTAGTCAAGGTGGGCATTTTCTGACCGATACCCTTTGGTCTTGGGGCGTTCTGTATCTGACCGGCCTCGTGCTTGCAGAGCTGCTGCTGAGGCAGCAGAGACTGGCTGACTGATCCGATGGTGCTGCTAATCTACCGCCTGTTGACCTGGCTGGCCTTGCCTTTTGCGCTGGCCTATCACGGGTATCGCTCGGTGAGCCGCGGTCGCAAGAGCGCCTTTGCCGAGCGGCTCGGCTGGCTACCGAACGAACAGCGCGCAACCCTGCACGAAAAACCGGTCATCTGGCTGCATGCGGTCTCGGTGGGCGAGGTTATCGCGGCACGACCCTTGCTGAAAGGCCTGCGAGGCCGTTATCCCGGCCATCAGCTGTTGCTGTCGGTTACCACCGAGACCGGCCGCGGCGTTGCCGAGCACGATCAGCTGGCCGACCAGGTGATCTATTTCCCCTTTGATATCGGCCCGGCGGTCCGTCGCGCGCTTGATGCGGTACAACCGCAGGTTGTCATCATCATGGAGACCGAGATCTGGCCACTGTTTACCCAGGAGGCCAGCAGACGCGGTATCCCCCTCCTGTTGGCCAATGGTCGTATCTCAGACCGCTCCTCAGCTCGTTATCGCCGACTGGCCTGGTTTTTCAGCCCGGTGCTGGCCGGTTTTGCCTGTCTCGGCATGCAGACGGCACTAGACCGTGAGCGGATCATTGCTGCCGGAGCCCCGGCTGAGCGCAGCCAGGTGCTGGGCAATCTCAAGTACGATATCCCCTGTGATCCCGTGCCTGTTGAGCTACGTATGGAGCTGCGCAAACAGTACGCCATAGCTGCTGACAATCTGGTGTTTACCGCAGCCAGCACCCATAGCGGTGAGGAACAGGCCGTGCTGACGGTTTGGCGTGAGTTGTCAGGGCAGTATCCCGATGCGCGTCTGGTGCTGGTGCCGCGTCACCCCGAACGGGCAGCAGAGGTGGCACGACTGGCCGAGCAGTTTGGTTTCGTCTGTCGCCGCCGCACCGAACTCTCGCTCGACAGGCTGCTGGCGGCAGACGAACTGCTGTTGGTGGATACGGTGGGTGAGCTGACCAAGATCTATCAATTATCCGATGTCGTGTTTGTTGGCGGCAGTCTGGTGCAAAGCGGCGGCCACAACCTGCTCGAGCCAGCGGCCTGCAGCGTTCCCAGCCTGTTCGGCCCCCAGATGCATAATTTTAAAGAGGTGGCCGCCCTTGCCCTGCAGTACGGCGCCGGGGTGCAGGTGGCTGATGCGGCAGAGCTGCAAGGAGCGCTCAGCGACTTTCTGATCAGTTCGGAGCTGCGCCAGGTGATCGGCGCCAACGGTCTCAAGATGATGCGCGCCACCGGCGGCGCCACCCAACGTTATCTTGATGCCGTGGCCCAGGTGCTGGTGCCGTGAGTCGGCTGTCCCGGTTCCTCACCGAGCTCTGGCAGGGGCGACGCAATGGATTCTGTGCCCAGTTGATGGCGTTTCTGCTGCTGCTACCGTCATATGTTTACGGCGTGCTGATGCTGCAGAGGGCCTGGTGCTACAGAAGCGGGGTCTGTAAGGTGCGGAGGCTGCCGCGCCCGGTGATTTCGGTTGGCAATCTCACGCTGGGCGGCACCGGCAAGACCCCGGTCACGGCCTGGATCGCCCGCAGTCTTTTGGGGCAGGGGCTGAGGGTGGCGGTCCTCTCGCGTGGTTATGGCGGTACGCTCGAGGGGCAGGTTGCAGTGGTGTCGGATGGTCAGATGATTCTGCTGACGCCCGACCAGTGTGGCGATGAACCCTATCTGCTGGCCAGCACCGTTCCCGGCCTGATGGTGGTGATCGGCAGTGACCGTTTTCAGGCTGGCCAGTTGGCACTGCAGCGGCTTCAGCCGGATATCTTTCTGCTGGATGATGGCTATCAGCATCTACGTCTGCAGCGCGACCTCAATATCCTCTTGATGGATTGCCGCCGTCCGCTGGGCAATGGCCGTCTGCTGCCGGCCGGGCCGTTGCGCGAACCGGCATCAGCCAGCCAACGTGCAAACGTGGTTGTCTACACCCG
>DIKW01000024.1:6296-9963 GCA_002424705.1 Geobacter sp. UBA5608 | reverse complement strand
TGCACCAATCGTCATATAACCGCGAGACCTCTCTGCCGCGACACAAAAAACCGGGCGACCACAGGGCCGCCCGGCATGTCTTCTCATGGCACAGCTGTCTCAGCCCTTGATCTGCCCCTGGATGCCAATGGTCACCTCAGCGTAGGGAATCACCTTGCCGCTGTTCTTGATCGCCTCCTTGGCCGCCCAAGTGATGCCGCCGCAGCAGGGCACCTCCATCCGCAGCACGGTCACGCTCTTGATGCTGGATGAGCGCAGGATCTCTGTCAGTTTGTTCATGAAAAAATCATTGTCGTCCAGCTTGGGGCAGCCCATGATCACCGCCTTGCCGTCCAGAAAATCCTCATGGTAGCCGGCGTAGGCCAACGGCACGCAGTCGGCGGTCAGCAGCAGGTCGGCATTCTGAAAATAGGGGGCCGTGGGTGAGACCAGCCGCATCTGCACCGGCCACTGGGCCAGACGGCTCTGACGGCTGCCTTTGACGGCATCCGCCGGAGCAGGCTCTGTAGCTGGACGGTTGAAGGAGATCATCCGTGAACCGGGGCAACCGCCGCCCTGACCATGGCCTTGACTATGACCATGGCCGTGCGACGGAGCCGGGGCGTGCGCACCGTGAGCCGGAGCCGGCTTACCCTGAGCAGCCAGATGCTGCTCCACCGCTGCCTCGTCAAAGGCGTCGGTATCGCGCTCCTCGATGCTGATGGCATCCTTGGGGCATTCGCCCAGGCAGGCCCCCAGGCCGTCACAGAGGTTGTCGGCGGCCAACACCGCCTTGCCGTTGATAATCTGGATGGCCCCCTCAGCACAGGAGGGAACGCACAGGCCGCAGCCGTCGCACTTGTCCGGGTCGATCT
Source organism: Geobacter sp. UBA5608 (assembly GCA_002424705.1). GTDB lineage: Bacteria > Desulfobacterota > Desulfuromonadia > Geobacterales > Pseudopelobacteraceae > Trichlorobacter. The sequence goes on along the minus strand of DIKW01000024.1, from coordinate 9,109 downwards.
TCACAATCTGTCTCAACATGTCTGTCTTCCTTTCACTTAGAAAAAATAATGCCAGAGGTAATCGAGTCGTCCGCGCAACAGCATCCGTCTGCCGGACCAGGCCATGATCTGTCTGACCGTGGCCCGCTGCTGCGGGGCGTAGCAATGGATGCGACAATGCTTGCAACTGGGCTTTTCCGCCTCCAGCGGACACTTCTGCCGCTTCATGACGGCATACTCGAAGAACTCGGCGCATTCCGGGCAGAGTTGCACCGGCTGGTCGCTACCAGGCACGGACAACGACTGACGCCCTTCGTGCCGGTGACCGGCGCACCAGACCTCGGTGAACCTGCCGATCAGCTTGATATCCTTTGCCATCTGCCGTGTCATTGTCTGCATGATCACCATCCTGCCGAAAAAATCAGACCTTGGGCATGACCTGCGTCAAAAAAACTGATCTTGTCTCTTTACCATCCTGAAATGATTGGGTACAAGTAAGCAGATGCCAATGCAACTGACAGACTCATACGGCCGCAAGATCAACTATCTGCGATTGTCGGTTACCGACCGCTGCAACCTGCGCTGCCAGTACTGCATGCCGGCTGAAGGAGTGGCGACACAGGGGCACTGTGACATCCTGCGCTATGAAGAGCTGCTGCGCATCGCCCAGGCTGCGGTGGCGATCGGCATCGAAAAGGTGCGGGTCACCGGCGGCGAACCGCTGATTCGATCCGGCATCGTCAGATTTCTGGGGCAGTTGTCGGCCCTGCCCGGTCTCAAGCACCTGGCCCTGACCACCAATGGCCTGCTGCTGCCCGAAATGGCCAGCGGACTCCACCAGGCCGGCGTGCAGCGCCTGAATATCAGCCTCGACTCGCTGCAGCCGGACCGTTTTGCCCAGATCACCCGTGGCGGCGACGTGCTCAAGGTCTTGCAGGGGATCAAGGCGGCCCTGGCGGCCGATTTTCCGCCGCCCAAGATCAATACGGTGGTGATGCGCGGCATCAACGACGATGAGCTGTTCGCATTTGCCGACCTGACCATCACCCTCGGCGTGTCGGTCCGCTTCATCGAGTACATGCCGGCCGTCGAGGACGAGCAGTGGCCCGACCGCAGTGTGCCGGGGCAGGAACTGCTGGATCGCCTGGCATCACGCTATCAGCTGAACCCGGTGGACAAAGGCGCCTATGCCGGTCCCTCACGGGACTTCAAGATCAGCGGCGCCTTGGGCACCATCGGCATCATTACCGCTGTTTCCGGCCATTTTTGCAATGAATGCAACCGGATCAGAGTCACGGCCGACGGCCGGATGAAAGGCTGTCTGTTCAACGACGAGGTGCTGGACCTGAAGCCGATCCTGGCCCGTAACGACGACCAAGAACTGCAACAGGCGCTGCTGGAGATGATTGCACACAAACCACGGCAGCACGGCATCTCGGCACAGTCAAACACCGTGCAACACACCCATTTTCCCATGTCAGGGATTGGAGGCTAACATGTCAGAGGTAGTTGCCGCCTGCATCAGCACAAACAAGGGCGAACGCAAGGCGCCGGTGCCATCGGTTGAACTGCGCGTCAGCCACGGCATCGTGGGCGACCCGCACGCCGGCGGCTGCATGAGGCCCAAGGAAGGCATCTATGCCAAGGTGCTGACCGGCGGGCCCATCACCCCCGGCGCCACCATCACCCTGCTCACGGAGCCCTAGCGATGGGGATGCTGCCGATTGACAGCCTTGAAGTCGGCATGGTCCTGGCCAGCGACGTCCTGGACCGCACCGGGCGGATGCTGCTGGGCGCCGGTGCAGAACTGAACCAGAAACACCTGACCATCTTCCGCACCTGGGGCGTGGTTGAGGCCGATATCGCCGGCATCGACTATGTGAATGACGAATCGCCCCTGCCGGCCGAGGTGGACCCGGCAGCCCTGGCAGCGGCCGAAGAGGAATTGCTGCCGCTGTTCAGCTATGCCGGCACCGACCACCCGGCGCTGCGGGAACTGTTGCGGCTGGCAGCTATCAGGAGGGTGCAGCATGGCCTTCGCTGATCAGCAGGTCTACACCGTAGAATGGCTGGTGGACCGCACCAGCACCGTCTACTCGCTGCCGCTGTTCTATGATCGCTTAAACGAGGCGATCAACCATCCCCGCACCTCCATCGACGACATTGCCAAGATCATCACCGAGGACCAGGGCCTGACGGCCCGCCTGCTGCGGCTGGCCAACAGTCCGCTGTTCGGCTGGTTCGGCAAGGTGGATTCGATCAACAAGGCGGTCACCATCATCGGCACCCAGCAGCTGCGTGATCTGGCCCTGGCCGCCTCGGTAATGGGGGTCTTCACCGGCATCCCGCCGGAGCTGATGAGCATGGCCTCCTTCTGGCGTCACAGCGTGGCCTGCGGTATCATCGCCCGCACCCTGGCCACCTGGCGCCGGGAGACCAACGTCGAGCGGTTCTTTGTGGCCGGCATCCTGCATGATGTGGGGCAACTGATGATGGCCACCACCATCCCAACGGTGATGATGGAACTGATGCAGCAAAGCCGCAGCACCTGCCTGCCCTACCATCTGACCGAGGCCGCGCGGCTGGGCTTCGACCATGCCGATGCCGGCGGAGCCCTGCTACGATCCTGGAAGATCCCGGCCAACATCGCCGACTCGGTGGAACATCATCATCACCCGTCCCGGACCGAGCAGTTCCCCCTGGAGGCAGCCACCATCCACCTGTCGGACCTGATCTGCCAGGTGATGGACTATGGCCAGACCGGCGAGTGGTGCGTGCCACCCCTCGACAGCGTTGCCTGGGACCGGCTGGGGATGTCGCCCCATCAGCTGGGC
>DIKW01000024.1:0-6206 GCA_002424705.1 Geobacter sp. UBA5608 | reverse complement strand
CGGATCAGCTACCTGGAGGAATCCAACCGCCGCTACGTGGCGATCCTGGAGATGCTGGCCTCCAGCGGCGACTTCCAGGCCGATCTGGCCCGGGCCAGTGATCCATCCGCCATCTACCGCGCCACCCTGGCCCAGATCCGCCGCCTGATCCCCTTCTCCGCCCTGGGCTTTCTGATCAGCCAGGACGACGGCAGCTTTGAGCTGACCATCGCCGAACCTGCCGCTTCACTGCAGTTGTTGCAGACCGAGGCCGACCAGCAGATCATGTCCGGCTCCTTTGCCTGGGCCTTGAACCGCAACCAGGCGGTACTGGCGCCGGCTGCCAACGATCAGACCGCCTTACTGCAGGTGGTCTCCACCCAGTCCCGCATCCTAGGGATGCTGATCGGCCTGCTGCCGGGCCAGGGGATAACCATCGAGGCGCCTGCCTTAAACGCCCTCTCGATCGTACTGTACACCTGCGCCTATGCCCTGGAAAGCGTGACCCTGCGGGGGATGTTGCGGGACCAGATGGATACCCTGGAACAGCGGGTTGAGGAGCGGACCTGCGAACTGGAACAGGCCCGCCAGCATGCGGTGGCAGCCAACCAGGCCAAAAGCGCCTTTCTGGCCAACATGAGCCACGAGATCCGCACCCCGATGAACGGTATCATGGGTATGACCGAACTGCTGCTTGAACAGGAATTCACCCCCCAGCAGGCACGCAAGCATCTGCTGTCTATCCGTGACTCAACCGACAACCTGATGATCATCATCAACGACATCCTGGACCTGTCCAAGATCGAGTCCGGCAAGATGTCGCTCCTGTCACAGCCGTTCCTGCTCCGTCGCGGACTTGCCGATGGTCTGCATTCCTTGCAGCTTCGGGCCGAGCAGAAGGGGCTGAGGCTGGCACTGGAGGTCAGCCCCGAGTTGCCGGACCGGCTGGAGGGCGACCTGCCCAAACTGCACCAGCTGCTGACCAATCTGGTGGGTAATGCCATCAAATTCAGCGACCACGGCACGATCACCGTCTCGGTCACTGCCGGCCAACCCGAGGCAGGGGCCGTTGTGCTGCGCTTCTGCGTGGCCGACCAGGGGATCGGCATCCCGCTTGAGGCGCAACAGCGGATCTTCGGCAGCTTTGAACAGGCCGACGTCACCACCACCAAGCGTTACGGCGGCACCGGCCTGGGACTGGCCATCTGCCAGCGACTGGCCGAATTGATGCAGGGCATGATCTGGCTGGAGAGCCAGCCGGGGGTCGGCAGCCGCTTTTACTTCACCGTACGGCTTCAGCCCGCTGCGGCCGATGCCGTCTTTGAGGTCGAGCAGCCGTCCCCGGCGGTCGCCGCCGACCAGCCCCAGCCTGCGGGCCTGTCGGTGCTTTTGGCCGACGATGTGGAGGTCAACCGCGAACTGGCCAAGGCGGTGCTGCAACGCAACGACCACCGGATCACCGAGGCCGCCAACGGCCGCGAGGCACTGGAGGCCTATGCCAGCGGCAACTTCGACATCGTGCTGATGGATGTCCAGATGCCGGAGATGGACGGTCTTCAGGCCGCAGCCGCCATCCGGCAGTTGGAGCAGGCCACCGGCCGGCCGCCCACGCCGATCGTGGCCCTGACCGCCTACGCCGCCAAAGAAGACCAGCAGAGGTGCCTGGCAGCCGGCATGGACGATTACCTGGCCAAGCCGGTCAAACCGGCCTGCCTGCTGACCATGCTGATGCGTCACTGTTCAGCCGGGTCGGCGTCGCCGCTGCCGCCGACGACACCCAAACGGTCCGCTGCCGATGGTGAAGAACTGCAGCCGGTCTATGCCCGCGATGAACTGCTGGAGCGGCTGGGTGGGGCAGAGGCGCTGATACCTCGCTTTATCGGCCTCTTCCGCAATGGCGTCCAAAAATGTCTGGACCAGCTGGAGCAGGCCATTGCCGACAACGACAGCGACGCGGTCCGGATCCAGGCCCACACCATCAAAGGCTCCTGCGCCAACATCGGCGCCCTGCGGATGCGGGAAACGGCCGCTGTGCTGGAAGATGCCGCCAAGACCGGCGATATCAGTGATGCAGCCGCAGGCCTGGCAAAACTGCGAGCACACTATGCAGAGTTCAACCGGCAGGCTGATCAGGCAGCCGTATGAAGGGAGGAATGAAGATGCTCGATCATTCCGGACAGACGTCATTGGCGGCCGGCAAGGCCAGTCTACTGCTGGCCGTCTGCTGCCTCGGGCTGATGCTGGCGGCTCAGGCCCAGGCCGCCGACGTTCAGGCCGTTCAGCCCTCGGACCTGTTCAGCAGCTCGCTGGACGACCTGCTGAGCGTCCCGATCTCAGGCGCCTCCAAGTTTGAGCAGCCGCTCAGCGAGGCCCCATCCTCGATCTCAGTGGTCACGGCCGAAACCATCAAGCTGTTCGGCTACCGCACCCTGGCCGACCTGCTGCGTGCCCAGCGCGGTTTCTTCGTCAGCAACGACCGCAACTACAGCTACGTCGGGGTACGGGGCTTCGGCCGCTCCGGCGATTACAACTCACGGCTGCTGGTGCTGGTGGATGGGCACCGGATCAACGAAAGCAGCTATGATTCGGCCCTTTTAGGTGAGGATTTCATCATCGACCTCGATCTGGTGGAGCGGGTAGAGATCATCCGCGGCCCGGCCTCATCGCTGTACGGCAACAGCGCCTTTTTTGGCGTAATCAACGTGATCACCCGCCACGGCACCGGCCTGCGTGGCATGGAACTGGCCGGATCGGCCGGCGGTTTCGAAAGCTACAAGGGTAGAATCAGCTACGGCACACGCCTCGACAATGATCTGTCCCTGTCTGTCTCCGGCAGCTACTACGACAGCGCCGGCGACCGCAGCCTGTATTATCCCGCCTTTAACGACCCGGCCACCAACAACGGGGTGGCTCGCAACCTGGATGGCGAACGGAGCGGCAGCCTGTTTGCCACGGCCAGTTGGCACGATCTGACCCTGCAGGCGGCCTATGCCGATCGACGCAAGGATATCCCCACCGGCTCCTACGGTGTCGACTTCAACGCCAGACCCGACTTCACTAACGACCGCTACACCTACGTCAACCTGAAGTACGAGCATGCCTTTCCTGATGATCTGTGGCTGCTGGCGCGGTTCTACTACGACTACTACGACTATTACGGCGAAGGGGTCTACAGCGGCGTACTGAACCGCGATGAATCCACCAGCCGACGTGTCGGTACGGAGCTGCAGCTTTCAAAACTCCTGGGCACCAACCACCTGCTGATCGCTGGTGCAGGGCTTTCCTACAGCTCCACCAGCTTCAGCAATTACGACCAGGCACCCTTTAGTTCCTACCTTGACACGCAGCACAATGCCATCAACTGGTCCGCCTTCCTGCAAGACGAATACACCATCCTGACGGGGCTTATCCTGAATGCCGGCCTGCGCTATGACCACTACGAGCTGTTCGGGGGCGAGGCCAACCCGCGGCTGGCGTTGATCTATTCACCGACCAAACATGCCGCCATCAAACTGGTCTATGGCGAGGCCTTTCGTGCCCCCAACAACTATGAGCTGTACTACACTGCGGCCGGTCTTGGGCTGAAGGCAAACCCCGGCCTCAAACCTGAAACGATCAGGACTTACGAGTTGATCTATGAGCAGCGGCTGTCCGAGCACTACCGTCTGACCCTGTCGGCCTACTACAACAAGATCAGCAACATGATCCGCGTGGTGACCGACGCGGCCGACCCAACCCTAGACAGCTTTGACAATATCAGTTCTGCCTCGGTACGTGGTGCCGAGGCAGAACTGGAGGCCAAGTGGCGCAGCGGTCTCAGCGGGCGGATCAGCTACAGCTACCAGCATGCGGAAGATGACCAGACCAACCGGCGACTGGTCAACTCACCACTGCATAGCGCTAAGGCCAATCTGGTGCTGCCGCTTGTGGGTGAGCAGCTGATGTCAGGTATCGAGCTGCAGTACCTGGGTAACCGCACAACCCTGGCGGGCAGCCGGACCGGTGACCATGTGGTAACCAACCTGACCCTGTTCAGCCAGAAATGGATCAGGGGGCTTGACTGCAGCCTGAGCCTGTACAACCTGTTTGATCAACGCTACGACGATCCGGCCAGCAGTGACCATACCATGGACACCATCCGCCAGGACGGTTTCGGCTGGCGCTTCAAGGCTGTTTACCGCTTTTAAGGACTAGTATGTCCCGAGCGTGCCGCCATATCTCTAGCAGTAGTATCTGGCTGAAGCTGGCGTTGCTGCTTGTCGTCGGCTGTTCTGCTGCCGTCGCCGTGCAAACCGCGAACGAATACCAGCTCAAGGCCGCTTTTCTGTACAACGCCCCCAAGTTTGTCGATTGGCCGGCGGCGGCGCTGTCGTCGGGCACTTTCACGATCGGGGTGCTGGGCGACGACCCGTTCGGACCGCTGCTGGATCAGTTGACAGGCAGGAGCATCAAGGGCAAACAGATTGTCATCCGTCGCATCACCTCACCGGAGCGCGCGTCTGAATGTCAGCTGCTGTTCATCGCCGCCTCGGAGCAGCGCCGTCTGCCGACGGTGCTTGGCAGGCTGCGAGATCTACCAGTGCTGACTGTTTCTGATATCGATGGTTTTGCCTTCGCCGGGGGGATGCTGGAATTGGGTATGGACCGCAATCGACTGACCTTTATCGCCAACAATCGTCAAGCCAAGCGCCAGGGACTCAGAATCAGCGCACAGATGCTGAAGCTGGCCCGCGAGATACTGGAGTAGCTGCATGAATCTGATACGCGAACGCTTTCATACCGCCCCGATCCGGCGCAAGCTGATGATCCTGATGGTGGCCATCAGTTTCGCTGTATTGTCGCTGGCCTCGCTCTCCTTCGTCATCAACGAGGCGCTGACCACCCGCGCCGAGGTGCGGCGTGAGCTGACGGCCTATGCCGAGATCATCGCCAAGAACATGGCCACACCGCTCCTGTTCAACGATCGGATGGCAGCCACCGAGATCCTGGCCGGCCTGCACGAGAAGCCACAGATCATGGCCGCCTTTGTGCTGACCAGCGACGAACGCGGCTACGCACGCTTTGTGCGCAACGACCTGCTGCACGAACCATCCCCCCACGACCTGTTGCTGCAGGCAACCTACCAGGGGATCGATTTCGATTTTGACATTGAGATCGCACGACCGATCCTGGTCGACGATCAGCGGATCGGCACCATCGTCATCCAGTCCGACATCAGCGCCCTCATCGACCGCCTGCAGCGGCTGCTGCTGATCGTGGCTGCGGTCTTGCTGGTGGCCGGCCTGGTGGCCTTCCTGCTGTCCAGCTTCCTGCAGCAGTTGATCTCGACACCGATCGTCAATCTGGCTGCCACCATGGAGCAGGTCAGCCGCGACCGCGACTATTCCCAACGGATGCCAAATACCAGCGCCGACGAGATCGGCCGCCTGATCGACGGCTTTAACGACATGCTTGAGCAGGTGCAGTTGCGTGACAGTCAGCTGCAACGCTACGGCGAAGACCTGGAAGCGATGGTACGGCAGCGGACCGAAGAGTTACTGCAGACCAACCATGAGCTGGAAACCACCATCGAAGAACTGGTCAAGGCCCGCGAACAGGCCATTGCCGCCAGCAGGGCCAAGAGCGCCTTCCTGGCCAACATGAGCCACGAGATCCGCACGCCGATGAACGGCATCATGGGTATGACCGAACTGTTGCTGGGGAACGGGTTTTCACCCCAACAGCAGAAAAAGCACCTGCGGGCCATCCGCGACTCCACTGAAAACCTGATGGTGATCATCAACGACATCCTCGATTTTTCCAAGATCGAGGCCGGACGCCTGGAGCTCTCAACAATGCCGTTCCTGCTACGGCAGAGCATGGCCGACGGCCTGCTGCCGATGGAGGTCAAGGCGCAGCAGATCGGCCTTAAGCTGATGATTTCGATCGATCCGCAGCTGCCCGACCGACTGGTGGGCGACCTGCTCAAGCTGCATCAGGTGCTGGGCAACCTGCTCGGCAACGCCATCAAGTTCAGTGAACAGGGCGAGATCAACCTGTCGGTAGAGCTGGAGCGCCAGACCGAAAACGCTGTCATGCTGCGTTTCTGCGTGGCCGACCAGGGGATCGGTATCCCGCTGGAGGCCCAAGAGCGGATCTTCGAGATCTTCGAGCAGGCCGATATCACCACCACCAAACGCCACGGCGGCACCGGCCTGGGCCTGGCCATCTGCCGCAGCCTGGTGGAA
>DIKW01000025.1 GCA_002424705.1 Geobacter sp. UBA5608 | reverse complement strand
AGGAATCCGCTTGTCGATGGCGATGGCGACTCCGCTGGCCAGGCCGGTATGTTCGAGAAACAACCGTGCCGCCCGGGCGGCAATATTCTCCTCGCCGACGGCCAGGTCGAGGCCGGGGCAGGTGACGGCAATGCCGTTGCCGGCAGTCAGGGTAACCCTCACCCGGTCCTGCAGCGACAGGCGCACCATCAGCATGGCCACGTCGTGGTAGCCGTCCGGACGTCGGCCGAGGACATCGAGGATTAAATTGACCTTGGCGGGGGCGGAAACAGTGCGCTGCATCAAAACTCTCATTGCCTTGAAGTTCTTTCATCATGGCGGCGACGGGCAAAACTGTCAAGACTGACTGTCTGTCAAACTGAAATGGACTGCAAAGGTGTTTAGGCACAAAAGGTGGGTTTCGATGGCCAGCGCCTTATGTTCAGTCTGCTCTTTCGCGTGAGAAACAAAGCGGCCGCCCCGAAAGGCGGCCGCAGCACGGTTGAAAGGGCTTGCTCTCCCCTACTTCATCAGCAAGTTCGGAAGCCACAGCGTAATTGCCGGCACATAGGTAATCAGGACCAGATAGGCCAGCATCACCAAAATCCAGGGCATGCAGGCTTTGGTCGTTTCGGTCAGTCCCAGCCGCGAGATCCCTGAGGCTACATACAGGTTCAGCCCTACCGGTGGGGTGATCATACCGATCTCCATGTTGACCGTCATCATTACGCCAAAGTGAATCGGGTCGATCCCCAACTGCATCGCCATCGGAAAGAGCAGCGGCGCGGTGATCAGCAGGATCGACGATGGCTCCATGAAGTTGCCCGCCGCCAGCAGCAGCAAGTTGACCATGATCAGGAAGCCCACCGTTCCCAGCCCCAACCCGGTGATCCAGCTGGTCAACTGCTGCGGGATCTGCTCCGAGGTCAAAAGGAACGAGAACAACACCGCGTTGGTGATGATGTAGAGGATCATCGATGACATGTTGGCCGAAGCCAGCAGCACTTTCGGGATGTCCTTCAACCCCATGTCGCGGTAGACGAACACCGACACCACGAAGGCGTACACCGCGCTCATCGCCGCAGCCTCGGTGGCGGTGAAAATGCCGCTGTAGATGCCGCCGATCACCACGACGATCAGCAGCAGCCCCCAAATGCAGTCGCGCAGGGCGCGCAGCATGGTGCCGAAGCTCGCCTTGGGCAGACACGGGTAGTTACGCTTCTTGGCCACGAACCAAGTGACGAACATCAACAGGGACGCCAGAAGAATGCCAGGGACGATGCCGGCAATAAAGAGCCGGCCGATGGAGGCGTTGGTCGATACTGCGTAGATGACCATGACGATCGACGGCGGGATCAGGATTCCCAACCCGCCGGAGGTGCCGATCACACCGACCCCGAACTTCATCGGGTAGCCCTGCCTGACCATGGCCGGCAGCAGGATCGAGCCGATTGCCACGACCGTAGCCGGACTGGAGCCGGAGACCGCGGCGAACAGGGCGCAGGCCAGTACCCCCCCGAGGGCCAGGCCGCCACGCCAGTGGCCGACGAGGGCAGTGGCGAAGTTGATCATGCGCCTGGCCACTCCGCCGTGGGTGAGGAAATTACCGGCGAGGATGAAGAACGGGATTGCCATGATCTCGAACTTCTCGATGCCGGTGAAGAGCTTCATCGCCACCGCCTCGATCGGCACCTGGGTCATGGTGAAGAGGAAGGTGAGTACCGTCAGGCCGAGAGAGATGGAGATCGGCATGCCGGTGAGCATGAGGATGGCCAACAAGCCGAAGATAATGGCGCCGTTCATTTTTGGCCTCCGGCCCCGCCAGAATGGTCGAATTTGTGTTCCTCATACTCTTCCAGCGCCTCAGTGGCATTCACCGGCATCCCCTCTTCGAGCCCCTCCACATGGCCATGGTCATGGTGCGGCAGTTCCCCGGTGTGAATGAAGGTCCAGATCACCTGGAGAAACCGGAAACACATCAGGTAGGAACCAAGCGGAACTGCCGAGTAGAAGATCCATACCGGCCACTCCAGATCAGGGGAGACCGGCCCCTCAGTCAGGTCCGGCCAGTCGAAGCCAAAGGTACTGGCTACCGCATAGCGCAATCCGACCTCCCACACAAACATGGCCCCGAGGGTGCCGATAATCCCGGTGAAGAGGGCCCCTCCGGACAGACCGATGACCACAAACCTGGCGCGGGCCTTGTCCTTGAGCCTATTGATGAAAACGTCGACACCGACGTGGATGCCGGTACGCACCCCGTAGGCCGCACCAAACTTGGCCATCCACACAAACATGTAGATACAGGCTTCCTGAGCCCAGCCAAAGTGGAGGCTCAGCAGCCAGTCCTGCACGCCGGGGATTGCCCAGCCGGAACCGTAGCGGTGAACGACGGAGAGGAAGATGATGATGGTCGCTGCCGCGATCAAGGTGGCAACGATAATCTCCTCAAGGCGATCAAGGGCTTTGAGCAGGAAGCGGATCATGGCAATAGGGTCTCGTCCTGATGAGAGATGCTCACGTAAAAAAAGGCCGCTGCACCTGCGTGCAGCGGCCTTTGTACGGATCGCACTATTTGGTGAAGCCGGTGGCCTTGTGGACCTCGTCGATCAACTCCTTGCCAATGCGGCTGGCCATCTCATCGTGAACCGGCACCAGAGCAGCCTTCCAGGCGGCGCGTTCGGCCGGAGTCAGTTCAAGGATCTGCGACTTGCCGGAGGCTTTCACAGCGGCCAGATCTTCATCGTTCTTCTTCTTGGCGATATCGTTGGCATACTTGGTGGCGTCAGCCATCGCACCTTCAAGGGTGGTGCGAATATCGGCCGGCAAGCCTTCCCAGAACTTCTTGTTGACAATCACCGCGTAACCAAGATAGCCGTGGTCGGTCTTGGCCACATACTTTTGCACTTCGTGCATCTTCTGGGTATACAGATTGGACGGCGGGTTCTCAGTGCCATCGACTACGCCGGTCTGAAGCGCCTGATAGACCTCGGAGAAGGCCATAACCTGAGGGATTGCCTTGAGCTGCCGCATCTGCGCTTCAAGAATCTTGGACGATTGGATCCGCAGTTTGAGACCCTTCATCTGCTCCGGCTTGCGAATCTCGGTGTTGGCACTCATCACCTTGAATCCGTTATCCCAGTAGGCCAACCCCTTGATCCCCTTCGGCTCGAGCTTGGCCATCAACTTCTGACCAACCGGACCCTCGGTGATCTTATGCAGAGAATCATAATCGTCGAAGATGAAGGGCAAGTCGAAAAGTTCGAACTCTTTGACGCCCAGTGGGCCGAACTTGGCAAGTGATGGCGCCAGCATGTGGACAGAACCGAGCTGCAGCGCCTCAACCTCTTCCTTGTCTTTGTATAGCTGGCTGTTAGGGTAGACTTCAACCTTGACCGCCCCTTTGGTACGCTCTTCCGCCAGCTTCTTGAAATACTCGGCGGCCTGACCCTTCGGGGTATCGACCGCAACCACGTGGCTGAATTTGATCACGATAGGTTCGGCCATGGCGGACGCAACAAAAGTCAGTAACAGGGCAAACGTCAAAAGCAGTTTCATCTTCATCGGCTCTCTCCTTCTGGTGAATTAGTCTGACCAGGCCATTACCTGGATGACTGGCCCAAGCGTGTGACGGCAGGCGCTA
>DIKW01000009.1 GCA_002424705.1 Geobacter sp. UBA5608 | reverse complement strand
TACTTATCAAGAGCGACCGAGGGACTGGCCCGGTGACGTCGCGGCAACCGGCTGTACAGCGCGGTGCCAACTCCAGCGAAGCCGACCGGCTTCGGAAGATAAGGAAGAGCGAACCCTCACGATCCTCTTCCGCACCCCGGAAGGGGATTTTTTTACGAGGAGACCTTTTATGCAGATCGCAACGCAGGCAGCACACATAGGACTGGAATGGGACACCCGCACCGGCGCAGTATCGGTGCCGATCTACCAGACCGCCACCTTCCGCCATCCCGGCCTGGGACAGAGCACCGGCTTCGATTACAGCCGCTCCGGCAACCCGACCCGTCAGGCCCTGGAAGACGGTATCGCCCGTCTGGACGGCGGCTGTCGCGGTTTTGCCTATGCCTCCGGCATGGCGGCCATCACCAGCCTGCTGCTACTGTTCAAGTCCGGCGACCACCTGATCGTGACCGAGGACCTCTACGGGGGCACCTGTCGCCTGTTCGACAAGATCTTTAGCCAGTACGGCCTGTCGGTCTCCTACGTCGACACCAGTAATCCGCAGGCGGTGGAGGCGGCCATCCGGCCAGCCACCCGGGCCCTGTTCGTGGAGACCCTCACCAACCCGCTGCTCAAGTTCGCCGAGCTACCGGTGCTGGCCGGCATTGCGCGGCTGCACAAGCTGCTGTTGATCGCCGACAACACCTTCCTGACCCCTTACCTGCTGCGACCACTGGAGCTGGGGGCCGACATCGCGGTCTACAGCGCCACCAAGTACCTGGCCGGCCACAACGACACCGTGGCGGGACTGGTGACGGTCAAGGACCCGGCCCTGGCCGAACAGATCTACTTCCACCAGAACGCCGCCGGCGCCACCCTGGGGCCGCAGGATGCCTGGCTGGTGATCCGCGGCATGAAGACTCTCGGTGTCCGCCTGGACCGGCAGCAGGCAAACGCCCTCAAGATCGCCAACTGGCTGCAGGACCATCCGCGGGTGGCCACGGTGTTCTACCCCGGCCTGGCGGGACACCCCGGCCACAGGTTGATCACCCAGCAGGCCCGCGGCTACGGCGCCATGATCGCATTTGAGGTTGACAACCCGGCCCTGGTGGAACAGATACTGGTCAAGACCGAACTGATCTCCTTTGCCGAAAGCCTGGGGGGGGTGGAGAGCCTGATCACCTTCCCCGAGCTGCAGACCCACGCCGATATTCCCCCAGAACAGCGGGCGCGGCTGGGGATCAACGACCGGCTGCTGCGCCTGTCGGTGGGGATCGAGGACTGCGACGACCTGATTACCGACCTGACTCAGGCCCTGAAAGGATGAGAACGATGAAGCTTGCCACCCGCATGATCCACGGCGGGCCGACCATTGACGCCGCCACCGGCGCCCTGGGGGTGCCGATCTACCAGATATCCACCTATCGCCAGACCTCAGCCGAGCAGTTCGGCAAGTACGACTACGCCCGGGGAGACAACCCGACCCGTGAAGCGTTGGAAGAGTTAGTGGCCAACCTGGAAGGGGGTGGCCGCTGTCTGGCCTTTGCCTCCGGCATGGCGGCCATCTCCACCACCCTGCTGATCTTCTCCCCCGGCGACCACCTGGTGGTCTGCGACGATGTCTACGGCGGCGCCTACCGGGTGCTGTCCACCATCTTCAACCGAATGGGGATCGCCAGCAGCTTTGTGGACGCCACCGACCTTGCGGCCATCGAGGCGGCCATCCGGCCCGAGACCAAGGGGCTCTACCTGGAGACCCCCTCCAACCCGCTCTTGAAGATCACCGACCTGCGGGGGGCGGCGGCCATCGCCAAGCGCCACAAGCTGATCACCCTGGTGGACAACACCTTCATGACCCCCTACCTGCAACGGCCGCTGGAACTGGGCTGCGACATCGTGCTGCACAGCGGCACCAAGTTTTTAAACGGCCACAGCGATGTGGTCTGCGGCTTTGCCGTCACCAATGACCATGAACTGGGCAAACGGATCCGTTACGTGCAGAACGCCTTTGGCACCGGCCTGGGCCCCCAGGACGCCTTCCTGACCCTGCGGGGGATCAAGACCCTCAAGGTGCGGATGGACCAGAGCCAGCAGAACACCCAGGCGATTGTCGCCGGGCTGCATGGGCACCCCCGGGTGAAGGCGATCCACTACCCCGGCCTGGCCGAGCATCCCGGCCACGGCATCCATGCGGCCCAGGCCGACGGTCCCGGCGCGGTGTTTTCCTTTGAACTGGACAGCTACGCGACCACCAAACGTCTGCTGGAGAACGCCCACCTGGCGGCCTTTGCGGTCAGCCTGGGGGGGGTGGAGAGCATCATCTCCTACCCGGCCCGCATGTCCCACGCCGCCGTACCACCGGAAGAGCGCCTGCGCAAGGGGATCAGCGACACCCTGGTGCGCCTCTCGGTCGGGCTGGAGGATCCGCAGGACCTGCTGGCCGACCTGTTGCAGGCCATGGAGTAGCCCGGTGCAAATCCGGATCAATGAACTGGTAACCACCGTTGATGACGGCCTGACCGTCGGACAGCTGGCGCAGCAGTACCGGCCGGGGGCCGACGTGCTGATCCTGAACGGCTTCCCCGCCTCAGCAGAGACCCTGCTGTCGGCGGGCGATGAGCTGTTTCTGATCAAGCGGGGCGAGATCCCCGCCCCGGACGAACTGGAATATCTGATGGCGGCCCGCCACACCCCCGGCATCCATGCCCGACTCAAGGCGGCCTGCGTCGGCATCGCCGGTGTGGGCGGTCTGGGATCGGTCGTGGCAACGGCCCTGGCGCGGATCGGCGTCGGCCACCTGATCCTGGCCGATTTCGACGTGGTGGAACCCTCCAACCTGAACCGCCAGCAGTACTTCGTGGACCAGTTGGGCATGCCCAAGGTGGAGGCGCTGGCCGACACCCTGCGCCGGGTCAACCCGTATATCCGGCTCACCACCCACCGGGTGCTGCTCGCCCCCGACAACCTGCCGGTGCTCTTCGCCCCCTGCAGCGTACTGATCGAGGCCTTTGACCGGGCCGAGATGAAGGCCATGCTGGTGGACACCGTGCTGGAACGGCTGCCGGACGCCACGGTGGTGGCCGCCTCAGGGGTGGCCGGCTACGGCAGCAACAACAGCATCCAGACCCGCCGGCTGAATAAACGGCTCTACCTAGTGGGGGACGGCAGCTCCGAGGCCGCGCCGGGCAACGGCCTGATGGCGCCGCGGGTCGGCATCGCCGCCTGTCAGCAGGCCAATCAGGCGGTACGCCTGATCCTGGGGGAGGAATTATGAGCAGAATCGCCGTTGCCATGAGCGGCGGAGTGGATTCATCCGTCACCGCCGCCCTGCTCAAAAACCAGGGGCATGAGGTGATCGGCATCACCATGCGCCTGTTCGAACCCCACACCTGCGGGGCTGGTTCAGCGGTGTACGATGCGACCCGAGTGGCGCAGCAGCTGGGTATTGAACACCATGTGGCCGATTTTGAAGGGCCGTTCAAAGAGCAGGTGATTGACGATTTTATCCAGCAGTACCGTCAGGGGCAGACCCCCAACCCGTGCGTCTGCTGCAACCGCCACATCAAGTTCGGTCTGCTGCTGGACAGGGCCCGCGAACTGGGGGCAGAGCTGCTGGCCACCGGGCACTATGTCCGCAAAACCGTCGATCCGGATGGCACCTGCCACCTGCGGGTGGCGGCCAACCGGGTCAAGGATCAATCCTATTTCCTGTACACCCTCACCCAGCAGCAACTGGTTCAGGTGCTCTTTCCACTGGGCGAGATCGCCAGCAAGGACGAGGTGCGCCGCCTGGCGGAGCAGCTTGGGCTAGCGGTGGCACAGAAAGGGGACAGCCAGGAGGTCTGCTTCATCCCCGGCGATGACTACGTCGCGTTTCTTGAAAACCAGGAGATAGCGACGCAAAGCGGTGAGATCGTCCATGTCAACGGCACGGTTTTGGGCCGCCACCAGGGCAGCCATCGCTACACTATCGGCCAGCGTAAGGGTCTGGGAATCGCCTGGCGCGAACCGTTGTATGTGACTGCCATTGATGCCGTCCAGAACCGGATCGTGGTGGGCGAGCAACAGCACATCCTGACCGCCGGCCTGCTGGCGGAGGCGGTGAGCTGGATCATCGAACCTCAGACACCGGTATTTGAAACCACCTGTAAGATCCGCTACCGCCACCAGCCGGTTCCCTGCCGGGTGGAGCTGCTGACGGAGGACCGCTGCCGGGTGCTGTTCCAGGAGCCCCAAAAATCGGTCACGCCAGGGCAGTTTGTGGTCTTCTATCAGGACGATCAGGTGCTGGGCGGTGGCCGGATCGTGGCCCCCTACGACACACCCTAGACCTGCCCGAACCGGTACGGAGCCGACCGCAATGGACCAGCCGACCGACACCCCCACCTACCAGGCCACGCACCGCCACCAGGCACTGCTGCGTCTCGGACTGCTGCTGGCCGCCATCGCCGTCATCAGCCTGCTGCACTACTTCACGCCGCTGCACCTACACTACCTGCACGACATCTTTCAACGGCTCTACTATCTGCCGATCATCCTGGCCGCCTTCTGGTTCGGCCTGCGCGGCGGCCTGGGCTGCAGCCTGATCGTCAGCATCGTTTATGCCCCCCACCTGCTGTTGCAATGGGGGGGCGATCCGGCCCTGGAGCTGGAAAAATATCTGGAGATACTGCTGTACAATATTGTCGGCGCCGTGACCGGTCTGCTGGCGCAACGCGACCAGCAGCGCAGCCGGGAACTGCAACGCACCGCCCAGGGGCTGGCCGATTCCTACCAACAGCTGCAACTCCAATCCGAGCGGATCATGACGATCGAGGAGCAGTTGCGCCAATCGGAAAAACTCTCCACGCTGGGTGAGATGGCGGCGGTGCTGGCCCACGAGATCCGCAACCCGCTCGGCTCGATCCGCGGCACGGCTGAGATCCTGCGCGACGACTACCGCCCCGGCAGCCCCAAACACGAATTTCTGGAGATCCAGATCAGGGAGACCGACCGGCTTAACCGGGTGGTGGAGGACTTCCTGCGGATGGCTCGCCAGCGACCCCAGGAGCTGTACCGCTGCCGGCTGCATGACGAGCTGGCAACCATCGTCACCCTCACCGTCCCGGAGGCCCGTCGCCGGGAGGTGACGCTCTCCCTGGCCCCGGCCCCCGAGGAGGTTACCGCCTGCGCGGACGGCGAAAAGCTGCGCCAAGCCCTGCTCAACCTGGTCATCAACGCCCTGCAGGCCTGTCAGCCCGGTGGCCGGGTAACCATCGGCGTCAGCCAACGAGACACCAACGCCGAGATCCGGATCAGCGACACCGGCCCCGGCATCAGCCCTGAGCTGCAACAGCGGATATTCGAACCGTTTTTCACCACCAAACCGGACGGTACCGGTCTGGGACTGGCCGTGGCCCAGAAAATCATCATCTCCCACAACGGCTCCCTGACGCTGGAGAGCACGCCCGGTCAGGGTACGACCTTCGTCATCAGCCTACCGCTGGAACAGGAGGGCATGTGTCCGCCCGCATCGTGATCATCGACGACGACGACTCGCTGCGGCGGGTGCTGGAGTACAGCCTGCAGGAGGCCGGCTATGCGGTTGCCGCCGCTGCCTCGGGCGAAGAGGGCCTGGCGCTGTGCAGTGAGCAGCGACCCGATCTGGTAATCAGCGACCTGCAGATGCCGGGGATGGACGGCATGCAGGTACTGCAAAGCGTCAAACGCCATCATCCGGAGACCCCGGTCATCATGATCACCGCCTTCGGCACGGTAGAGCTGGCGGTGGCGGCCATGAAGGTCGGCGCCTACGACTATCTCACCAAGCCGTTCAACCGCGACGAGCTGCAGCTGACGGTGGCCAAGGCCCTGGAGTTTGTCGGCCTGCGCACTGAAAACCGACGCCTCAAGCAGGATTTGCATGACCAGCGCGACTTCCGTGCCCTTATCGGCTCCTCGGCGGTGATGGAAGAGCTGTTTGAGACGGTCCGCAAGGTGGCCGACAGCGACGCCACGGTGTTGATCACCGGCGAATCCGGCACCGGCAAGGAGTTGGTGGCCCGTTCGCTGCATGCCCAGAGCAGCCGTCGCAACGGCCCCTTTCTGGCGATCAACTGCGCCGCCATCCCCCGCGACCTGCTGGAGAGCGAACTGTTCGGCCACACCAAAGGGGCCTTTACCGGTGCGGCCAAGGACAAGACCGGCAAGCTGCTGCAGGCCAACACCGGCACCCTGTTCCTGGACGAGGTGGGGGAACTGCCTCTGGAACTGCAACCCAAGCTGCTGCGCACGATCCAGGAGCGGCTGGTGGAGCCGGTGGGCGGCGACAAAATGCAACGGTTGGATGTGCGCATCGTGGCGGCCACCAACCGCGACCTGGAACTGGCAGCGGCGGAGGGGATGTTCCGCGAAGACCTCTACTACCGGCTGGCGGTGATCCCGCTGCATCTGCCGCCGCTGCGGGCCCGGCGCGACGATATCCCTCTGCTGGTGCGCCACTTCTGCGCCAAATTCGGCGCCGCCGCTGTCAGTTTCGACCCGGCAGCGTTGCGGACGCTGAGCACCTACCCCTGGCCCGGCAATGTGCGTGAGCTGGAAAACCTGGTGGAACGGCTGTTGATCCTGCGGGCTACCGACACCATCACCGAGGCCGACCTGCCGGAAAAGTTCCGGCAGGCCGTGCCGCCATCACAGGCCGGCAGTTCAGCGATCATCAATCTACCGGCCGACGGCTACCCCCTGGAACGCCTGGAGCGGGAAGTCGTGATCCAGGCCCTGGAACGCACCGGCTGGAACCAGACCGCTGCGGCCCGCTTCCTGCAAATACCCCGTCACACCCTGCTCTACCGGATGGAAAAATACGCCATCAGTCCGCCGGGCAAGCCATCGTCCTAACCTGTGGAATATCCCACACCCGCTGCAGAATACCCCACACCACCCGCACCTCGCCAACACAAAAGCACATCCATATCAGATACTTACAAACTGGCACGCTCCCTGCTATGTAGAGTGGCATGGACACCGTCAAACTGCGCTATCCCCTTGCTCCGTCGCTCCTCCGTCACCGCCGCTGGGCAGCAGTGTTCGGCTTGACGCTGCTGCTCCTGCAACGGCCGCTGCCAGCAGCGGCAGAATCGCTGCAGTTGCCGGTGGAAGGCGGCATCGTCACCTCACAGGTCGGTTGGCGGCTGGATCCGTTCGGCAGCGGCAGGCGCCTGTTCCATCGCGGCATCGACATCGCCGTGCCGGTGGGCACGCCGGTCAGGGCGGTCCGGCCCGGACGGGTGGTACTGGCCGGTGAGCATGGCGGCTACGGTATCGCCGTGGTCCTTGAACATGCCGACGCCAGCCGCACCCTGTACGGTCACAATGCCCTGGCCAATGTCCGGCCCGGCGAGCTGGTGACGGCCGGCACCGTGATTGCCCTGTCCGGCAACAGCGGCCGTTCCACCGGTCCGCACGTCCACTTTGAACAACTGCCGCCCACGATCGCCACGAGCAAACCGGCGATGGGAGTGGCAATCAACGTTGCAGCAAGCCAGTTGCCACTGGGTCAGCATGCAGTCCACGAACAAGCGATCGACCGCGCACTGCGTTCGGTACTGAACCGTATCACTACACCAGCACACCAACCGGCGCTGACCGGCCAGGGCGGGTAACCGTCACCGGGCAGTTACAGGAGCTGTTATGAAAACACTACTTGCAACGGCAGCCATGCTCCTGACGCTCACACAGGCGCTACAGGCGGCTGAGAACAAGGCTGCGGCTGTTGAACACCTGCCCCGGCTTGTGGCTGCAGCCATCGCACAAAATCCTGAATTACAGGCATCTGAGGCCCGTTGGCGGATGTTTGCCAGCAAGGCCGCGCAGGCCGGCAGCCTGGACGACCCGATGGTGATGTTCAAGCTGCAGAACCTGTTGGTACGGGATCCGCTCTCCTTCGGCGGCCGTGACCCCAACACCGCCAAGGTGGTGGGGATCAGCCAGCAGCTGCCGTTCTGGGGTAAACGCAGCCTGCGGGAAGAGCTGGCGCAGCATGAGGCCGAGGCCTACCGCTGGACCGTCGAGGAGCGCAAGCTGGAGCTGAGGCGGATGGTCAAGGAGACCTATTACCAGCTGTATGCCGTGGACCGCGCCCGACAGATTGTGGACAAAAATCTGGGGATCATCAGCGACCTGATCACCATTGCCGAATCACGCTACGCCGTGGGCCAGGGTGTACAGACCGACATCTTCAAGGCCAACCTGGAACGTTCGAAAATGCTGGACATGCAGCTCACCCTGCAACAGCAACGGACCAGCCTGGCCGCCACCATGAATTTCCTGCTCAATCGTCCCGCCTCGACCCCGGTTGGACCGATTGCGGAATTCGAACTGCCCGCCCCCCGGCCGTCGGCCGACCAACTGCAGACCCTGGCCCAGGAACAGCGGCCACAACTCCGCAGCCTGCACAGCCAGGTCAACAAGGCCAAGACGGCCCACCAGTTGGCCCGGAAGGAGGCCTGGCCCGACGTCAACCTCTCCTTTGAGTACATGTTCCGGGGGCGGGTAGCAAACGGCATGGCCAATGATCCGGGCTACGACATGTTCACCGTGGGGCTGACCTTCAACCTACCGCTCCAACAGGAGCGCCGCCGGGCGATGCAGGCCGAGTCGGCCTCTGAGACCAGTATGGCGAGCGAAGAGCTCAATAACCTCAACAACGGCATCCGCTATAGCATCAGCGAAAATCTGGCACAGCTGGAACGACGTGGCAGACAGACAGAACTCTACCGCAGCGGCATTATTCCGCAGGCGGCCCAGACGCTGGAGTCGGCGCTGATCGGCTACCGGGTCGGCAAGGTCGACTTCCCAGCCGTACTGGAGGGACGCCTCAACCTGTTCAACTATGAGCGTGAATTCCTGGACGCCAAAGCCGAGTACATGATCAACCTGGCCCGTCTGGAGGCGACGGTCGGCACAGAACTTGGCCCACCGCCGGCATCCGAACCCACCACGCCGGCCAATAAGTGAGGAAACCATTATGAAGCTCAACAAGAAGATCTCCATCCCCCTGACCATCCTGACCCTGGCGGTGGTTTTTATGAGCTGGCTTTATAAATCGGGCAAGCTGTCGAAGGAAAGCGGCCTACACAAACCGGACGGCCAGGCCAAGCAGGAGCAGAGCGCCCCTCCGGTCTGGACCTGCCCGATGCACCCGTTCATCATTAAGGACACACCGGGAACCTGCCCGATCTGCGCCATGGAATTGGTGAAGAAGGTGGCCGGTGCGGCCGACAATGGCGTCCTGACCCCGGAACAGCAGCAGGAGATGGCTCAGTTGGGACGGATTGCCCTTTCAACCACCCAGCGGGTAATGGCCAATGTGGCGGTGCAGGAGGCACGGTTACAGGCGCTTACCAAGGGGATCACTGCCGTAGGACTGGTGCAGTACGACCAGTCCCGCCAAGCCAAGGTCACCGCCTGGATCGCCGGCCGGATCGACCGGCTCAACGTAGCCGCCGTGGGCGCCCTGGTCAGCAAGGATCGACCGGTGGCCGAACTGTACTCACCGGAACTGTTGGCTTCACAACAGGAATATCTGCTGGCGCTCAAGAGCCGCGATCAGCTGAAGCTCTCGTCGCTACCCAGCATCTCCCAGAACGGTGAAGGCCTGGTGGCCTCGGCCAGGCAGCGCCTGATGCTATACGGCCTCAAGGAACAACAGATCGCCGAGCTTGAAAGGATGGGGACCCCCACCATCAATCTGCCTGTCTATACGCCGCTTTCCGGAGTTGTGATCGAAAAAATGGTGCAGCAGGGACAGTACGTCAACGTGGGGGATGTACTGTTCAATATTGCCGATCTTTCCCGTGTGTGGGTGGAGATCGAGGTCTATGAAAGCGAGTTTCAGGCTGTCAGGATCGGCCAACCCGTTGAGATTCGTTCCCAGTCCTTTCCGGGGCGGACGTTCAGTGGACGAGTGGCTTTCATCTACCCCTTCCTCAACCCCCAGACCCGTACCGTCAAGGCGCGGATAGAGCTGCCCAACCCCGGTCTGCTGCTGAAACCGGATATGTTTGTCAACGCCCTCATCAAGGTGGGACTGGGTCAGACGGTAGTGGTGCCGGTCACAGCGGTGATGGATTCGGGCAAACAGCAAACGGTCTGGGTGGAGAGACAGCCCGGGGTCTTTGAACCGCGCCTGGTGCAGGTGGGACAACGGACTGATGACATGGTGCAGATCCTGTCCGGCGTTACAGCAGGAGAAAAGGTAGCGGTATCAGGGGCCTACCTGATTGATTCCGAATCGAAACTGCGGGGCGGCAGCCAGGACCACAGCCAGCATACCGGCCCAACCGGGCAGTCCGCACCGGCGGCAGGCCCGAAACCCGACTCGTTGGATATGAACGACATGCAGATGAAATAATGCAAATCTGCGAGAGACAACCATGATCGAAAAAATTATTGCATACAGCGCCAGAAATCGCATCGTCGTACTGCTCCTGTTCGGCCTGATCACCGCCTGGGGGGTCTGGGCGGTCTACACGACCCCGGTGGACGCGATTCCTGACCTGTCCGACAACCAGGTGATCGTCTTTACCGAGTATGCGGGACGGTCGCCCCAGGTGGTGGAAGACCAGGTCACCTACCCCTTGGCCACCAACCTGCAGGGGCTGCCCCAGGTGCGGGCGGTACGGGCCTCATCGGCCTTCGGCTTCTCGATGATCTACGTGATCTTCGAGGACACGGCCGATATCTACTGGGCCCGCACCCGGGTACTGGAGCGGCTCAATTACGCAGCTTCGCTGCTGCCGCCCGGTGTCACGCCCACCCTGGGACCGGACGGCACCGGTGTGGGTCATATCTTCTGGTACACCCTGGAAGGCAAGGGCTACGATCTGGAACAGTTGCGCACCCTGCAGGACTGGTTTGTGCGCTACCAGCTCAACACCGTGCAAGGGGTAGCCGAGGTGGCCTCCATCGGTGGCCTGGTGCGGGAGTATCAGATCGACCTGGATCCGGTAAAACTGCAAGCCTACAACCTCAGCACGGCCAAGGTGATGGAGTCGGTCAAAGGTTCCAACCAGGATGTGGGAGGGCGGCTGCTTGAGCAGGCCGATGCCGAGTACCTGATCCGGGGTCAGGGGTATGTCAAATCACTGGCTGACCTTGAGAATATTGTGGTTGGCACCGATATGCGCGGCACCCCGGTGTATGTCAAGAATCTGGGCACAGTGCAGCTGGGTGGCGCCATCCGCCGCGGACTGCTGGATCTGAATGGCGAAGGCGAGACCGTGGGCGGCATAGTGGTGATGCGTTACGGCGAAAACGCCAGCGACGTGATCAGCCGGGTGAAGGAAAAAATCACCGCCCTGGAAAAAGGGCTACCCCCCGACGTCAAGATCAAGGTGGCCTACGACCGTTCCGACCTGATCAAACGGGCCGTCTCCACCCTCAAGACGTCGCTGCTTGAAGAAGCGATCATCGTATCACTGATCATTCTGATCTTTCTGTTGCATTTCCAGAGTGCGCTGGTGGTGGTGATAACCCTGCCGGTGGCGGTGCTGGTCTCATTCATCACCATGAAATTGATGGGGGTGACCTCCAACATCATGTCCCTGGGTGGCATTGCCATTGCCATCGGCGTGCTGGTGGATGCCGGCATTATCATGGTGGAAAACTGCTATCGCCAGCTTTCGGAACTGGGGGATCAGGAGCGCAAGGAACGGCGCCTCGAGGTGATCATCTCCTCCACACAGCAGGTCGGGCGGGCGATCTTCTTTTCCCTGGCCATTATCGTACTCTCCTTTGTGCCGGTCTTTCTGCTGGAAGGCCAGGAAGGCAAACTGTTCCATCCGCTGGCCTTTACCAAGACCTTTTCCATGATCGCCTCGGCCGTGATCGCCATCACCCTGGTGCCGGTACTGTTGTACTTCTTCATGCGCGGCAAGATGCCAAAGGAGGAGGCCAACCCGGTTTCCAGCTTCCTGATCCGGCTCTACTCTCCGGTAATCCGCTGGGTGTTGGTCTGGAAAAAGACCACCATCGCCCTGAACATCATGGCCCTGCTGGTTGCGGTGCCGCTGTTTATGAAACTGGGCAGCGAGTTCATGCCGCCGCTGGATGAAGGGTCGCTTTTGTATATGCCGGTGACCCTGCCCAACGTCTCGATCACCGAGGCCAAGCGGATCATCCAGGTGCAGGACGTTCTGATCAAGCAGGTGCCTGAGGTGGAACAGGTGCTGGGCAAGGTGGGCCGCGCCGAGACCTCCACCGATCCGGCGCCGGTCTCGATGTTCGAGTCGATCATCATCCTCAAGCCCAAGGAGCAGTGGCGACCGGGGATGAAAAAGGCCGACATCGTGGCCGAGCTGGACGCCAAGCTGCAGCAGATCGGGGTGCGCAACGGCTGGACCCAGCCGATCATCAACCGGATCAACATGCTCTCCACCGGGGTGCGCACCGACCTGGGGGTCAAGATCTTCGGTTCCGACCTGAACGTGCTGAAAGACCTGGCGGTGCAGGCCGAGGGGATATTGAAGACCGTGCCGGGCGCGGCCGACGTGGTGGCCGAACGGGTCACCGGCGGCACCTACCTGGATATCGAGATCGACCGTGAGGCGGCGGCCCGCTACGGCGTGTCCGTGGCGGATATCCAGGATGTGATCTCCACGGCACTAGGCGGTGAAACCCTCTCCACCACCGTAGAGAGCCGCAACCGCTTCCCGATCCGCATCCGCTACCTGCGGGACTACCGCGACGACATCCCGGCTGTTCAGCGCATCCTGGTCAACGGCATGGGAGGTAGCCAGGTGCCGCTCTCGCTGGTCACCAAGCTCAAGGTTTCCAGCGGCGCGCCAGAGATCAACAGCGAGGGGGGCCTGTTGCGTTCGATCGTCTTTCTCAACGTGCGGGACCGCGACATGGGAGGCTTTGTGAACCAGGCCAAGCAGACCCTGGAACAGCAGCTGAAACTGCCAGCCGGATACTACCTGGCCTGGTCCGGCCAATGGGAAAACCAGGTACGGGCCAAGGCGCGGCTGCAGTTGCTGGTGCCATTGGGCATGATCATTATCTTCGTGCTGTTGTACTTCACCTTCCACTCAGCCCTGGAGGCGGCCATGGTGATGCTCTCGGTCCCTTTTGCCCTGGTGGGCGGGGTCTACCTGGTGGCGGCCCTGAACTACAACCTGTCGGTGGCGGTCTGGGTCGGCTTCATCGCCCTCTATGGCATTGCGGTGGAGACCGGGGTGGTGATGGTGATCTACCTGCACGAGGCCCTGGACAAACGACTCAAGAGCGGGCCGGTCACCGAGCAGGATATCTATGACGCCACCTTTGAAGGAGCGGTGTTGCGTCTGCGTCCCAAACTGATGACCGTTGCCGCCTCCTTGATCGGTCTGATCCCGATCATGTGGTCCTCCGGCACTGGTGCCGATGTCATGAAACCGATCGCCGCACCGATGATCGGCGGCCTGTTGTCCTCGGCGGTGCATGTGCTGATCATGACCCCGGTGATCTTCGTACTGATGAAGAAACGTGAGCTGAAGAAGGGAACCCTGCAGTACAGCGGAACGGAGCATTAACCAGGCGCACACAGTTGCGCAGATCAACAAGGAGAATAACCACCATGAAAAAAATCGTACTGACAACAGCAGCAGTCCTGGCCCTGGCCGTTCCAAACATCTTTGCCGCTCAACACAGCGGGCATAGCGGACACACCAGCGGCATGACCCACAGCGGCGCGGCCGCCCATGAAGAGGTGACCGACGGCGTCAAGGCCACCTTCACCGTGCAGACCATGAAAGACGCCCTGGCGGCAATGGGGATGCAGATGCCCGCAAACGTCAAGGATACCCACCACATCTCGTTGAAACTGGTCAATGCCAAGAGCGGCAAAGAGATCACCAGTGGCGAGGCCAGATTAAAGGTGATTGCGCCGGACAAATCCGAGCAGGTCAAAGACATGCTGGCCATGCACGGCCATTTCGGGGCTGACGTGGCCATGACCGCCAAGGGCAAATACGGCGTCCTGAGCAAGTTCAAGACACCCGATGGCAAGGTCCGCAGCGTCCAGTTCTGGTATCAGCTCAAGTAGCGCTTTGTTATCAGTTTGACTTTTAGGGCGACTGCCTGCTACAAAACAAGGCGTGTCTGATCAGGAGAAGGAGGTGTAAATCCTCCGCTGTCCCGCAACTGTGACGTGAGGCGTTATCGCCTACGAAGCCAGGCTACCTGCCAGCCACCAGCTTGACGGGCCTCCGGGGAGAGGGGCACCAAAGCCGGTAGTACACGATCCAACGACCTGTCCCCTCTCCGGACAGGTCGTTTTATTTTCGAAAGGCTGCCATGGCACCCATCACCCTGATCACCGGCGGCGTCCGCAGCGGCAAGAGCCGCTTTGCCGAGCAGCTGGCTCTGCGATATCACCCGCCGCTCTGCTACCTGGCCACCGCCCAGGCCCTGGACGACGAGATGGACGAGCGGATCGCCCGCCACCGCGCCCGACGCGGTGCCGAATGGCAGACCGTGGAGGAGCCGCTAACGCTACCCCAGACCCTGGCCCGGCTGGACGGCACCTACGGCGCCATCCTGGTGGACTGCGTCACCCTCTGGCTGACCAATCTGCTGTTGATGCGTGAAGGGACTGACCCGGAGCTGGAAGAGTCGATTATTGGCGATGTTCGCCGGCTGACCACCACCCTGCGGGGGATGCAGTCGCCGGTGATCATGGTGACCAATGAAGTCGGCATGGGGATCGTGCCGGAACACCCGTTGGGGCGGCTGTTCCGCGACCTGGCCGGCCAGGCCAACCAGATCCTTGCCGCCAGCTGCGATGAGGTCTTCACCCTGATCTGCGGCCTGCCGCTCAAGCTCAAATAACCCAAGGAAGCAACTCCATGCAGCGTCTCGAAACCGTTTTGAACCGGATTACCCCGCTCGATGCCGACCTGCTGGCCGCTACCCAGGCGCGGCTGGACCGCAAAACCAAACCGTTAGGCTCGCTGGGCCGCCTGGAAGAGTTCGCCTGCCGTCTGGTGGCCATCAGCGGACAGGAGCAATCTGACCTTTCCAAGAAGGTGATCTTCACCTTTGCCGCTGACCACGGCATCACCGAGGAAGGGGTCTCGCTCTACCCTCGCGAGGTGACCACCCAGATGGTGTTCAATTTCCTGCAAGGTGGCGCCGGAGTCAACGTCTTGGCCCGCCATGCCGGGGCCGAGGTGCGGGTGGTGGATGTGGGGGTGGACCATGATTTTGGAGACTGCCCCGGACTGATTCACAAAAAGGTGACCCGCGGCAGCGCCAACTTTGCCAACGGCCCGGCCATGACCCGCGACCAGATGCTGGCTGCGCTTCAAGTGGGAATCGAACTGGCCGACCAATGCCGGGCGGAAGGGGTCGGCCTGGTGGGGACCGGCGAGATGGGGATCGGCAACACCAGCCCCTCCTCGGCCATCATTGCTGCCTTGAGCGGGCTTGCGGTGGAGCAGGTCACCCACCGCGGCACCGGCATAGGTGACCAGGCGTTGGCAACCAAAGTGGCAGCCATCGCCAAGGGTCTGGCGATCAACAAGCCCGACCCGAGCGACCCGCTGGACGTGCTACAAAAGGTGGGTGGCCTGGAGATCGCCGCCATTGCAGGCCTGGTACTGGGCTGTGCCGCCAACAAGATTCCCGTTGTCGTGGACGGTTTTATCTCAACGGCCGGTGCCCTGATCGCCTCTGAACTGCACCCCAACCTGCGGGACTACCTGTTTGCCGCCCACGAGTCAGTGGAGGTAGGGCACCGTTTCATGCTGGAACGGCTCGGTGCCCGGCCGATTCTGGATCTGGACCTGCGCCTAGGTGAAGGGACCGGCGGGGCGCTGGCCATGCCACTGCTCGAGGCCGGAGTCAAGATTCTGACCGAGATGGCAACCTTTGAGCAGGCCGGCGTGGCCGGCCACTGAACGAAGAGGCATGCGCCACCTGCTGATCGCACTGCAGTTCCTGACCATCCTGCCGCTGCCATCGCCCAAACGATGTGAGGCAGGAGATCTGGGACGTTCAACGGCCTGGTTTCCGTTGGCAGGCCTGATGATCGGCGGCCTGCTCTGGCTGGCGGATCTGGTGCTAGCACCGCTCTTTCCGCGCCACCTGACCGACGCCCTGTTGGTGGTGCTCCTGGCGATTATCACCGGGGGGCTGCACCTTGACGGGCTGGCCGATGTCTGCGACGGCCTGGCGGCCCGCGGCGACAAGCACCGTTTTCTGGAGGTGATGAAAGACTCGCACGTAGGGGCCATCGGCGTCGTAGGGCTGGTTGCAGGATTGCTCATCAAGTACGCAGCCTTGCTGGCGGTGCCGATCGACCTCAAACGACCGGCCCTGCTGCTTGTACCGGCCCTGGCACGCTTCGCCCAGCTGGTGGTGCTGGCCGACAGCCGGGCGGCCCGTCCCGATGGCCTGGGCAGCGCCTTTTTAGCTGGCTTGGGCCCCAACCAGCTCGTGCTGGCCACGGCCACCATCCTGCCGCTGGCCTGGTTCAGTCTGCAGCTTGCCGGCCTGGTGGCCTGGCTGTCCGTAACGCTATGGGCGCTGCTGACCCGCTGGTATTTCACCCGTCGCTTGGGTGGCATCAGCGGCGACATCGTTGGTTGCACCTCGGAGACCTCCGAGCTGCTTGCACTGCTTGCCGTTGTCGCCACAACGGCCATTCTAACCTGGATTTGAGCCTATTATGACCGCATTCACCCGTATCTACCTGATCCGCCATGGTCAAGTGGTTGGCCATGAACAACGCCGCTACAACGGCCACCACGATGTGGCCCTGACTGACCTGGGGGTCGAACAGTACCACCTGCTCAAAGACCGTCTGGCCGACAAACGGATCTCGGCCTGTTACTCCAGCGACCTGACCCGTTGCCGGATCGGGGCCGACATCATCTGCCGGCAGTTCGGCATTCAGCCGGTGCATCGCAGCGAGCTGCGCGAACTGAACATCGGCATATGGGAGAGCCTGACCTGGCAGGAGATTCAGAGCCGCTGGCCCACAGAGTGGCAGGCCCGTCTGAACGACCTGGTCAATTATCGGGTGCCCGAGGGGGAAAACCTGCTGGATCTGCACAACCGGGCCATGCCGGTGGTGAGCGAGGTGCTGGAACGGCACCAGGGACAGGAGATACTGCTGGTGGGCCACGGTGGCCTGAACCGGATCATCCTGCTGAACGCCATCGGCGCCCCCTTGGTCAATATGTTCAACATCGAACAGAACTACGGCTGCCTAAATATCATCGATTACTATCCGGACGGACGGTCCACGGTGAAGCTGCTCAACGGGTAACGCCGTAACGGTACACTACAAAAGAAAACGGCCTGCGGAGTGCTCCGCAGGCCGTTGCTACGTCTTGGCTCTCGACCGAGCTACTGGCCTTCGCCGGCAGCTTCAGGAGCACCGCCTTGCATAAACTCGGCCTGGGCCTTGAGTACGGCCTGCATCTGGCCCAACTGCTCGCCCAACCAAGCGTGGATCATGGCGGCGGTCTGGAAGTTCATGGTAACGCCGGTCTCGACAAAACGGACCATGGTGCCGTTCAGGTTCTTGGGATCGGCCTCGGTCATGGCGCCGATGCCGCCTTCGGGGGTGATCTCGTGGGTCACTTCCTTGGGCAGGGCTGGACGCTCCTGATAAAAATGCATGACCAGCTCACCGCGAGGGGTGAAACCGCCCTGCACGCCGTTGGTATAGGTCGGGTTGTAGCTGTAGTTGAAGATGTAGTTGAAGGTGATCTCCGGTTTGCGTTGATGACTCATTGATCGTGATTCCTCTCCGTTTTTTTATCCAAAAGCCCTGTTGCTATAGCACATCCCCCGCTCTGCTGGCAAGGTCTTGGTCTTCCAGCCGACGAGCAGCCCCTTGACACCGTTTCACCCTCACTGTTACAACCGCTTACAGTGTTGCACCTACTCGCAGGCATACAAGGAGGCTCACACCATGCAACCACTCTGGAACAAGACGCTCTGTCTGATGCTCACCCTGGCCCTGACCGCTGGCAGCGCTTTTGCCATCGAACCGATGCTGCCCAACCCCAAGGATGCCGTAACCTCCAAAATAACCGACACGAAGTCTGCGGCCAGGACTGAAGCCGCCAAGGCAACGGCAGCCAAGGACGCGGCCACGACCACGGCAGCGGACGCTAAGGCGTCTGCCAAGGCCAAGGCTGCGGCTCTGACCCAGGTCGACATCAACAGCGCCAGCGAAGCCGAGCTGAAGTCGATCCCCGGCATTGGCGAAGCCTACGCCGCCAAGATCGTCGCCGGCCGCCCCTACGCCAAGAAAGACCAGCTGAAGTCGCGCAACATCCTGACCGGTCCGGCTTACGACCAGGTGAAGGACCATATCATCGCCAAGCAACCCGCACCCAAAAAGAAATAACCGCTACATTCGCCTTATCAAGCTTCATCTAACCTGTAAGGGCAGCCCCTCGGCTGCCCTTTTTGTCTGCTTGACTTTACGGTTACGGGCCCCTATTGTGTGCATTTCCTAGGAACTATCAAGGAGTTGCAATGAAGCCGCTTTTTTTGAACCCCCCCACCTTTGAGGATTTTGACGGCGGTGCTGGCGCCCGCTATCAGGCATCCCGCGAGGTAACCTCATTCTGGTATCCCACCTGGCTCTGTTTTCCGGCCGGCATGATTGCCGGCAGCCGGGTGGTTGACGCCCCGGTTCAAAAATACAGCCTGGACGACTGCCTGGCCATCGCCAGAGATTTCGATATGGTGGTGATGTACACCTCCACCCCCACCCTGGCGATCGATATCGAGACCGCACGCCGCATCAAGGAGATCAAGCCGGAGATCATCACCGTGCTGACCGGACCCCACGTCACCATCCTGCCCGAGGAATCGCTCAAGGCAGGCCAAGGGGCCATCGACATCGTCTGCCGCGGCGAATTCGACTACTCCACCAAGGAGCTGTGCGAGGGACGTGACTGGGCAAACGTGGACGGCATCAGCTTCATCAAGGACGGCACAACGGTCCACACCCCTGATCGCCCACTGATTGAGGACCTTGACGCGCTGCCTTTCGTGGCGCCGGTCTACAGACGTGATCTACCGATCAAGGACTACGTCATCCCCCACTTCAAAAGCCCCTACGTCTCGATCTACTCCAGCCGTGGCTGCCCGTCCAAGTGCATCTACTGCCTCTGGCCCCAGACCTTTTCCGGCCAGCGGATGCGTACCCGCTCACCGCAGAACGTGTTTGACGAGGTCCAGTGGATCGTGGACAACATCCCGGAGATGCGGGAGTTATCCTTTGACGACGACACCTTTACCGCCAACCGCCAGCACGCCCGCGAGATTGCCAACCTGCTCAAGCCGCTGGGCATCTCCTGGACCATCAATGCCCGGGCCAACTGCGACTTTGAGACCCTGAAGATCATGCGCGAGGCCGGTCTGCGACATGTGGTGGTGGGCTATGAAACCGGCAACGAGCAGATCCTGAAGAACATTAAGAAGGGGGTCACCAAGGAGCAGGCGATCCAGTTCACCAAGGACTGCAAAAAACTGGGGTTGTCGATCCACGGCGCCTTCATCATGGGCCTGCCGGGCGAGACCCGCGCAACGATCCTTGAAACCATCGAGTTCGCCAAACAGCTGGACCTGAACTCGATCCAGGCCTCGCTGGCTTCGCCCTACCCCGGCACCGAGTTTTACCGTCTGGCCAAGGAGCAGGGCTGGATCGCCTCGGACGACTTTATCGACAGCACCGGCCATCAGAAGTGCGTAATCAACTACCCCAAGCTGAGCAACGCCGAGATATTCAACTCGGTGGAGGAGTTCTACA
>DIKW01000093.1:4586-7132 GCA_002424705.1 Geobacter sp. UBA5608 | reverse complement strand
CACGTCACGATTTTGTGCTGGTGGAGGGAGCCGGAGGCTTGATGGTGCCGCTGAACGGCGGTTTGCTGATCGCGGACCTGGTCAATCATCTCAAGCTGCCGTTGGCGGTGGTGGCCCGTCCTGGCCTGGGCACCATCAACCACAGCGTTTTGACCTGCTTTGCTGCCGGACAGATGGGGATTGAGGTGAAAGGGGTAATTGTCAACCGTTTTCCAGCCATGCCGGGACTGGCTGAAAGAGGTGCCCCCCATCAGATCGGATCACTGTGCGGTGCGCCGATTCTCGGCATCTGGAACGATCTGCCCGGCACACCGGAACAGGTGGTAGAAACGTTGGCTGCCGAGTTCAACAACGATCCCAAGTCCGATATCATCCTGCGGGTGTTGGGAGGCGTTGAGGACAGCCCCTGTAATCCTGGCACACAAACAAGCAGTTGTTCGGGCGGCTGCGCAGGCTGCGGAGCCTAGAGCGGTGCCTGCAAAACCAACCAGCGAGCAGCTGAGAGACTGGGACAAGCGTTACGTCTGGCATCCCTTCACCCAGATGCGTGATTGGCAGGCTGAAGACACACCGGTGATTGTGGCCGGTGAAGGCAGCTGGCTGATCGACTCAGACGGCAAGCGCTATCTGGATGGTGTGGCCTCGATGTGGACCAATGTCCATGGTCATTGTCATCCCGAACTGAACCGGGCCCTGGCTGATCAGGCCGCAAAAATTGAGCACGCAACCCTGCTTGGCCTGTCCGGAGAGCAGTCGATCCTGCTGGCAAGGCGTCTGATTGAGATCGCGCCGTCAGGGTTGACCCGGGTCTTTTACTCCGATAACGGCTCCACTGCAGTCGAGGTTGGCCTGAAGATGGCCTATCAGTTCCACTGCCACCAGGGGCAACCTCGGCGCAGCCGGTTCATCCGCCTGCAGCACGCCTACCACGGCGATACCATCGGTTCGATGAGTGTGGGCGGCATTCCGATCTATCACGCCACCTTCAGTCCCCTTTTGTTTGAGACCATTGAAGCGCCGGCTCCTTACTGTTACCGCTGTCCGTTGGGCAAACAGGATGCTGCCAGCTGTGGCCTGGCCTGTCTGGCCGAGTTGGAGCGTCTGATCGCCGAGCATGTTGACGAACTGGCCGGCGTGGTGCTTGAGCCGCTACTGCAGGGGGCTGGTGGTATGATCGTACATCCCACAGGCTACCTGAAGGGGGTGCGCGAGATCTGCGACCGTTATGACGTGCTGTTGATCACCGATGAGGTGGCCACCGGCTTTGGCCGCANNNGCGCCGGACATCATGGCCATCTCGAAAGGGCTGTGCGCCGGCTACCTGCCGTTGGCGGCAACCCTGGCCTGCGAGCGGATCTATAGCGCGTTTCTTGGTAATTACGCCGAGCTGAAGACCTTTTTCCATGGCCACACCTTTACCGGCAACCCGTTGGCCTGCGCCGTTGCGCTCAAAAGTCTGGATCTGTTCGAGCGTGACCAGCTGCTGGCAGCGTTGCAACCGAAGATTGCCCAATTGGGGGCTTGGCTGCAGCGATTGGCGGATCATCCTCGGGTGGGTGATCTGCGACAGTGCGGTCTGGCGGCCGGCATTGAGCTGGTGGCTGACAAGGCAACCAAAGAACCGTATCCGTGGGAAGAGAAACGCGGTATCAAGGTCTGTATGGCGGCCCGCAGACGTGGGGTGTTTTCGCGTCCCCTGGGCAACACGGTGGTGGTGTTCCCGCCCTTGGCGATCACGGCGGATGAACTGGATTTCCTGATGGATACCCTGCTTCAGTCGATTGACGAGGTCACGGACGACAAGACGGCAGGATGAACTCTGCTTAGGGATCAGCTGGCGGTGTGCCTTTATCCTCTGCGCCGGCCTCAGATTGTTGTGCTTCGTCTGCTTCGGCAGCAGCCCGCTCTGCCTCCTGTGCAGCCGCTTGTTCTGCCAACCGTCGCTGCTGGTCATCCAGGTAAGACCGCTCTACCTCATCAGCGTGTACGCTCAACTCGCTGAGCGCCACCTGGCGCAGACCGCCCTCGGCGCTGTTTTCTATCAGCGACAGCGGCCCTTCCAGCTGGGCCGTAAACTCCTCGACACTGCCGCCAACCTGCACGATTACCCCTTCGTACAGTCTGTTTCTGACGTTAACCTTTGGGTTGGCTTTGGGCGGACGGCGCTTGCGCACCTCTACAATCGAGCTGGTCAATCGTTGTTTTTCGGTCGTCAGGCGATTGAGCTCATCCATCTCCTTGGCCTGACTGATCGATTCATGCAGCACCTCAAGTTGGGCAAATAGTTCCTGCAGACGCTCCAGATCGTGATAATCGGTGCCGGCGTGCAGCCTGGTCTTGACGCCGGAAGGGGCGCCCGCTTTTTTGGCGTCGATCCCTTCCAGGGCGATGCAGGAGCCGCCTGACACCATGCCGGCGTACACGGCGCCGCGCGTCCGCACGTTGCAATTGATCAGCTCGACATGGACCTGCAGCGTACCGGTGCATTCAATGGAGGATTCATGGATGAAGTTGGCGGTGATGTTTCCTCCGCACAGGATACTGCC
>DIKW01000093.1:3591-4484 GCA_002424705.1 Geobacter sp. UBA5608 | reverse complement strand
CGCACCTCGACAAAACCGTTGAAGCGGATGTTGCCCACTGAGAAATCCACGTCCCCATCCACAACGTACTCTTCCACCACATGAATCGTATCGCCGTCCAGCTTTACCCGGCCGTGGATCTCAGCGATCAGCAGGCTGCCGTCGTCGCCTGCCGCGCGAACGTTCTTGCCAAGCTTGAGTTGTAACGGCTTGCCCGGCGGGGGAGGGACCGGCTTACCACGCACGGTCTTGCCGGTGGTGCCGCTGCCGGGGGGGATGATCCGGCCGATTTCCTGATCGGCATCGACATTAATGAAGCGCTGAACAGAGCGAAAATCGATGGCGCCGTCTGCATCGTTGGCATGTTTGTCGTTGTCAGGCGGAGGTGCTTCCAGGGGGCAGAACGCGTACTCGAGCTTGCCGTCGTCACCCGGCAGCGGGGGTTGTCCAGCTGCCACCCGCATGGTTGCCGAGCGTCCCGGCAGGGCCTGCACCAGCAGTTGCTCGACCGAGTCGCCAGAAACGCCGACGGAAATGCCGTCGGCGGCCAGGAAGGCCAAGATTTGATCAGAGCTGGGCGGTGTTCCACCGGCTTGCACATCCAGGTGGGCGATACACTCCATCTCGTCTGTCGAGAGGTTGAAGATTAATTGATAGCTGTTGGGTTGGGCATGGTAGAAGCGCTGTCCGTCCTGTTTCGCATCACTGCTTGCAGCGGATGATGTTGGCTCCATAAACCCTCCTGATGCGGTTTTAAGCACTATACCAGCGTTTGATGCAGATTGCCACCAGGGAACTAATGAAAATATTGCGTCAGGATTGAGTGCTGTGACATAGTACGGCCCACACGAGGAGCGTACAATGGACGATCAGTTCAGAGTGCTGGTGATTGACGACGACGACCCCGGACGCGA
>DIKW01000093.1:2524-3524 GCA_002424705.1 Geobacter sp. UBA5608 | reverse complement strand
CCACCGATCTGGTGTTGGTCGATCTGTTCCTGCCTGACAAAAGCGGTATCGAGATACTGAAAGAGATTCGCCAGGTGGCCCCGGAGATCGAAGTGGTGGTGATCACCGGCCACGCCTCGGCCCAAACCGCCGTAGCGGCCATGAAGGAAGGGGCCTTTGACTACATCACCAAGCCGGTCAATTTTGATGAGCTGAAGATCGTCATCGCAAAGATTCGAGAACAGCAGCGGCTGCGGTCTGAAAACGTCTATCTGAAAAAACAGCTGCTGGAGCGGTTCCAGTTCAGCAACATCATCGGCGGTTCCACCGCCATGCAGCGGCTCTTCGAGCGGATGCAGCGGATCGTCAAGACCGACTCGACCGTGCTGATCTTTGGTGAATCAGGCACCGGCAAGGAGCTGGTGGCCCGCGCCCTGCATCACAATAGCCGTAGAAAATCACACGCCTTTGTGGCGGTCAATTGCGGCGCCATCCCTGAAACCCTGCTGGAGAGCGAGCTGTTCGGTCATGTGCGCGGGGCTTTTACCGGAGCGGTGCGGGACAAGATCGGCAAGTTTGAGGCGGCCCACCACGGCACCCTGTTTCTGGATGAGATCGGCACCATGCCGATGCATCTGCAGTCCAAGCTGCTACGGGTCTTGCAGGAACAGGAGGTGGAGCGGATCGGTTCCACCAAGACGATCAAGCTTGATGTGCGGGTGATCTCCGCCACCAACGCCGATCTTGAGGAACAGGTCCGTCAGGGGACCTTTCGTGAAGACCTGTTTTATCGCCTGAACGTGATACCGTTGCACCTGCCGCCGCTGCGGGAACGGCGGGAGGATATTCTGCCGCTGGTCAATCACTTCCTGGACAAGTTCCGGCATCTGATGGCACGACCGGCCATCGGCATGCACCGGGCAACCCTGGATGCGCTGGAGCAGTATCACTGGCCGGGCAACGTGCGGCAGTTGGAGAACGTGGTCGAACGTCTGGTGGCGCTCACCGAGGGGGATGCCAT
>DIKW01000093.1:2276-2465 GCA_002424705.1 Geobacter sp. UBA5608 | reverse complement strand
CCACAGGGGATCGACATGCCTGCCGCCATTGCCGACCTCGAGCGTAAGCTGATCGCCAAGGCGCTGCTGTTGGGCGGCGGGGTTAAGACCAGGGCAGCCGCCCTGCTGGGGCTCAATCGTACGACGCTGGTCGAAAAGATGCGGCGGCTGGGCGTCTGATCAGATCATCCCCAGATGCCGGCTATGGCC
>DIKW01000093.1:0-2227 GCA_002424705.1 Geobacter sp. UBA5608 | reverse complement strand
GCGCCACACTGGGGGCAGCGCGTCTGCTCCCGTCCTGCTGCCACATTTCCTTCATACACATAGCGCAACCCCGCCCGATCCCCTGCCGCCAGGGCTCGCTCCAGCGATGCCAGCGGGGTAGGGGGGTGATCCAGCAGCCGGTGGCAGGGGAAAAAGCGGGAGACATGCCAGGGGGTGTCGGGGCCCAGCTCGTCGGCAATGAAGCGGGCGATGCCGTTTAGCTGCTCGTCATCGTCATTTTCACCCGGTATGATCAGCGTGGTCAACTCGATCCAGATCCCCCTGCGGCGGTAGTCGCGGATGCAGTCCAGCACTTCTGCCAGCCGAGCTCCGCAGACATGCTGGTAAAACCGCTCGCTGAACCCTTTCAGATCGATATTGGCGGCATGCAGCACCGGGGAGATCATGCCTAACGCTTCGGTGGTGATGTAGCCGTTGGTGACGAACAGGTTGTAGAGACCCTTTTCCGCAGCAAGCCGGGCGGTGGCCAGGGCGTATTCGAACCAGACCGTCGGCTCGGTGTAGGTGTAGGCAATTGAGCGGCAACCACCGGCCAGCGCCCGTCGTACCGCCTCGGCCGGTGGCAGCTTGTGGCCCGGTACCGCGCCGCTGTCATGGTCGTCGTACTGGGCGATGCCTGCGTTCTGGCAGTGCAGGCAGCGAAAGTTGCAGCCCACCGCCGCCAGTGAGTAGCTGCTGCTGCCGGGCAACAGGTGAAACAACGGTTTTTTCTCGATCGGATCGATCTGTTCCGCCACCACCAAGCCGTCCACCAGTGAGAACAACAGACCTCCCCGATTTTCACGTACCCGGCAGAGGCCCCGTTTGCCGTTGGCAATCAGGCAGCGGTGGCGGCACAGCCCGCAGCGCACCGACTGGTCGGCAAGCTGTTCGAACACAAGAGCGGTTGACATAACGCACCCCCCGGTTGCGGATTGCCAAAACGATGCTATACGTTTTCTAGTATAGCTCAGCGCAGCGGTTCAGCAACATAGCGTAACGTAACGAGCGGAAAGGGCTGGTAGGCGGTATGGCGGTTATCAATCGTGAAGAGGTGGTGGCACGGCTGGGTGGCGATGAGGAGCTGTATGCCCAAATCTGCGGCCTGTTCCGGCGCGATGGCCGTATGCTGCTGGAGCGGTTACAGGGGGCGTTGGATGCCGGCAGCCTGGAACTGGCCGTTCGTTACGCCCAGTCGATCAAATCCATGGCCTCCAACGTGGGGGCCGAAGAGTTGATGGCCCTGGCAGCCCAGGCCGAGCAGGTGGGCCGTGACGGTGATGGGGTCGGTCTGGGGGCCTGCCTGCCCCAGTTGGAGCAGCAGCTGCTTTCAGTCTTGCAGGAGCTGCCCGTCAAAGGCCCCATCTCCCCGTAGCGTAATGAATGCCCTCAGCGGACCGCTCAGCGCTGGCTTAACGCCAGCTTAAGCGCCAAACCCACAAACAGTACGGCGGTCATCCGGTTCAACACCCGTTGCAATTTAGGCGCGCCGGTCAGCCATGCGCCCAACATCCCCGCCAACAGCGCAATACCCCCAAAGACCAGGATCGTCGCCACCATGAAGATCGCCCCCAGCGCCAGCAGCTGCTGCGTCAGCGGCCCCCGTGACGGATCGGCGAACTGCGGCAGAAAGGCCAGGAAAAAGACCGACACCTTGGGGTTGGTGATATTCATCAAAATCCCCCGCCGGTACAGCTGCCAACCGCTCAACCGGCCTTCCGGCGCTGTACGGATCGAGGTTGATGATGCCCGCCAGGCCTGCCAGGCCAGCCAGAGCAGATAGCCGGCGCCGCACAGCTTAAGCAGTGTAAAGGCCAGGGCCGAGGCGGCAAACAGGGCCGCCAGACCCAGC
Organism: Geobacter sp. UBA5608; assembly: GCA_002424705.1. GTDB lineage: Bacteria > Desulfobacterota > Desulfuromonadia > Geobacterales > Pseudopelobacteraceae > Trichlorobacter. The sequence goes on along the minus strand of DIKW01000093.1, from coordinate 375 downwards.
GCCACCGCGCTGGTGTGAACCAACAGGCCGGTGCAGAGCCCCATGGTTACCGCCAGGCCAGCCGACCTACCCCGCAGGGCGGCCTGGGTCAGCACAAACAGGTTGTCCGGCCCAGGGGCCAGGGCCAGCAGTAGTGAGGCGATAAAGAAGGTCAGCAGCGTTTCGGGGGCAGGCATCAGTTGGCTACTTTGTGCCGGCTGCTTTGTGCTGATTAGCACCAAAGGCATCCTGCAACGCCTTGGCGTCCAGTTGCTGCTCGAAACCGGCAAAATAGGCGCTCACATCAGGATTGGCCATAATGCCCTGCATGGCCACGCCCCCCAACACCTCAAAACTGGCGGCAAAGGTCTTTTCCCCCTCGTACTTGAGGGCCTG
>DIKW01000039.1:11363-11733 GCA_002424705.1 Geobacter sp. UBA5608 | reverse complement strand
GATGTTGTGATAAAAAATCCTGCTTTTCAATTCACACGCCCCCATGTAAAACCGGCGGTGTCCCTTGTGACGTGCAGGGATTAAAGACGGGGCGGAGGACAAACCAAAGGAGAAACACCATGTCAAGCATCAGCATGAAGGAACTGCTGGAGGCCGGCGTCCACTTCGGCCACCAGACCAAGCGTTGGAACCCCAAGATGAAACCCTACATCTTCGGGGCACGGAACGGCATCTACATCATCGACCTGCAGAAGACCGTCCGCTACTTCAAATCCGCCTACAGCTACGTCAAAGAGTGCGTCGAGCAGGGCAACAGCGTGCTGTTCGTCGGCACCAAGAAGCAGGCCCAGGATTCGGTTGCCGAAGAGGC
>DIKW01000039.1:3103-11164 GCA_002424705.1 Geobacter sp. UBA5608 | reverse complement strand
GACCCCAAGAATGAAGAGATCGCCGTACAGGAAGCCAAAAAACTGGGAATTCCGGTGGTGGCCATTGTTGACACCAACTGCGACCCGGACATGATCGACTACGTGATCCCCGGCAACGACGACGCCATCCGTGCCATCCGCCTGCTGTCGGCCAAGATCGCCGACGCTGTGCTGGAAGGTTCCGAGGCCCGCAACACCGTCCTGCAGAGCGACGCCGAAGGCGCCGACGAGCTGGAGGCGGCCATTGGCGACGACGCCACCTGCGAAGCCAGCGCCGACTAGCGCCGCGTCGCATTCAGGCGCTGAGTTCGTTGGCTCGTTGTTGGCTCCTGCTCATCATCCTGAATGCACCACGGCGTTTGATACAACGATTACACTATGGCCACATTAAGTGGTCCGGAGGATAGACGAACATGGCAATCACCGCTGCACAGATCAATGAACTGAGAAAAACCACCGGCGCCGGGATGCTGGATTGCAAAAAGGCCCTGGAAGAGGTGGACGGCAATATGGAGCAGGCCGTCGACTACCTGCGCAAAAAAGGTCTGGCCGCCGCCTCCAAGAAGGCCGGTCGCGCCGCCACTGAAGGCATGGTAGCCACCGCCCTCTCAGCCGACGGCACAAAGGGTGTACTGGTCGAGATCAACAGCGAGACCGACTTTGTTGCCAAAAACGACAAGTTCCAGAACTTCGTCAAGCAGGTGGCCGAGCATGTCCTGCAGAAGGACCCGGCCGATATGGATGCCCTGTTGGCACAGCCCTTTGCCGGCGACGCAGCCAAGACCGTCCAGACCCTGCTGACCGAGGCGATATCCGTGATCGGCGAGAATATGCAGATTCGCCGTTTCGAAAGCTTCAGCGTGGCAGGTAACGGCATGGTCGGTTCCTACATCCACGCCGGCGGCAAGATCGGTGTACTGGTAGAGGCTGCCTGCGAAGGCGCCACTGACGAGCGTCTGGCTGCCTGCCTGCGCGATGTGGCCATGCACGTGGCCGCCGCCTCCCCTGCCTACCTGCAGCGCAGCGAAGTGCCGTCCGATGTGCTGGAGCGCGAGAAGGAGATCTACCGCGACAAGGCCCGTCAGACCGGCAAGCCGGACAACATCATCGAGAAGATCCTCGAGGGTCAGGTCAACAAGTTCTACGGCGACATCTGCCTGGTGGAACAGGCCTTTGTGAAGGACCCGGACAAATCGGTCCAGAAATACCTGGATGAGACCGGCAAGGCCCTGGGTGGCGCCATCACCCTCAAGCGCTTCACCAAGTTCGTGCTGGGTGAAGGATTGGAAAAGAAGGAATCGGACTTTGCCGCCGAAGTGGCGGCGGCGGCCGGACTCTAAGCAGCCGAGAAGCCGGCCCACCAGGCCGGCTTTTTTCTTATCAAGGGGGAAGATGACCTATGTCGCGACAGTCATACAAACGGGTACTTCTGAAACTGTCTGGCGAATCCCTGGCCGGAGATCAGGGCTACGGCATCGATCCCGCCACCATCAACGCTATCGCCGCCGAGATCAAGGATGTAGTGAACGACGGCGTTGAACTGGCGCTGGTGATCGGCGGCGGCAACATCTTCCGCGGCCTGGCTGCATCGTCAAAGGGGATGGACCGGGCCAGCGCCGACTACATGGGCATGCTGGCCACGGTGATCAACTCGCTGGCCATGCAGGATGCCCTGGAGAAGATCGGGGTCTCCACCAGGGTCCAGTCGGCCATCGCCATGCAGGAAGTGGCCGAACCCTACATCCGCCGTCGGGCGGTCCGTCACCTCGAAAAAGGCCGGGTGGTGATCTTCGGGGCCGGCACCGGCAACCCTTACTTCACCACCGACACCGCAGCCTCCCTACGGGCCATGGAGATCAACGCCCAGGTGATCCTGAAGGGGACCAAGGTGGACGGCGTCTACTCGGCGGACCCCAAGAAAGACCCCACAGCCACGCGTTACAACGAGCTGACCTACATCGATGTGCTGCAGCAGGGGCTGCAGGTGATGGATGCCACCGCCACCTCGCTCTGCATGGATAACCACCTGCCGATCATCGTCTTTGACCTGACCACCCCCGGCAACATCAAAAAGGTGATCAGCGGCCAGACCATCGGCACCATCGTCCAAGGAGACTGACCATGCCCAAAACCGTCATTAGCGACATGAAGGCCCACATGGATAAGACCGTGGAGGACCTGCGCAAGGAATACCTGAAGATCCGCACCGGCCGTGCCAACATCTCATTATTGGATGAGGTGCGGGTGGACTACTACGGCAACCCGGCCCCCCTGTCCCAGGTGGCCAACCTGGCGGTGCCGGAACCACGCACCATCACCATCAGCCCCTGGGAAAGCAAGATGATCGGCCCGATCGAAAAGGCAATCCTCAACGCCAACCTCGGGCTGACCCCCGGCAACGACGGCAAGCTGATCCGGCTGACCCTGCCGCCCCTGACCGAGGAACGCCGTAAGGAGATCGTCAAGGGCCTCAAAAAAATGGATGAAGAACACAAAGTGGCGGTGCGTAATATCCGGCGCAAGGCGATCGACGACCTGAAGAAGCTGGAGAAGGACAAGGCGATCACCGAGGACGAGCTGAAAAAGTACGAGAAAGATGTGCAGACCGCTACCGATGCCGTCATTGCACGTCTGGACGAGATCCTCTCCCACAAGGAGAAGGAGGTCATGGAAGTCTGACATGATGGAGCTTGACCCGACCAAACTGCCCCGTCACCTGGCGATCATCATGGATGGCAACGGCCGCTGGGCGCAGGAGCGGATGCTCAAGCGGATCGTGGGACACCAACGCGGCGTGGAGACGGTACGGATGGTGGTGGAACAGGCCTCGCAGTTGGGGATTCCCTACCTGACCCTGTTCGCCTTCTCGTCCGAGAACTGGTCCCGCCCTCCGGCAGAGGTGCGGGCGTTGATGCTCCTGCTCAAAAAGTTTGTACGCGCCGAAACCAGCCGGATGATGAAGCACAGCATCCGTTTCAACGTGATCGGCAACCGTAGTGAGATGCCGGACGATATCAACCAGGCCCTGGATGAGGCGCTGGCCAAGACTGCTGCCAACAGCGGCATGGTGTTGACACTGGCCCTGTCCTACGGAGGCCGCCAGGAGATCACCCGCGCAGCAGCGCAGATTGCGCGCGAAGTGGCCAGCGGTGGGCTGCAACCGGAGCAGATCAACGAAGAACTTTTGGCACGACATCTGGATACCAACGGTCTGCCGGATCCCGATTTTCTGATCCGCACCAGCGGTGAGATGCGGATCAGCAACTTCCTGCTCTGGCAACTGGCCTATACCGAACTGTACTTCACCGAGATCAACTGGCCCGACTTCACCATCAGCGAAATGCATCGCGCTCTGGCAGATTTCCAGGCCCGTGAGCGCCGCTTCGGCAAGACCAGCGCCCAGATTCAACTGGCGCAAAGGAGCTGACCTATTCAACGCCTGCTGACTGCCCTGGTATTGCTGCCGATCGTCATCCTGACCATTGTCAAGGGAGAGCCGTGGCACTTTGCCCTGCTGGTGTCGTTGTTTGCCGCCGTGGGGTTACAGGAGTTCTTCGCCATGGCGCTGCCGGACCGCAAGGGTGAGCTGCTGCCCTTCGCACTCTATGGCGCGCTGACACTGTTTACGCCCCTCTTGTACGACGGACGACTGTTTATCATGGCCTGCGCCGGCTTTTTCCTACTGGCCGCCTTCCACTTCCTGTTCCGGCTGCGGGATATGGAAACCGTGGCGCGCGACGTCAGTCTGGTGGTAACCGCCTACCTGTATGTCCCGTTTCTGCTGGCCCATCTGGTGATGCTGCGCCTGCTGCCCGACGGCAGTTCCTGGCTGCTCCTGATCATGCTGATCGTGATGACCAACGATACAGCCGCCTACTACATCGGCAGCGCCATCGGCAAGCGCCGGCTCTATCCGGCCGTCAGCCCCAAAAAGAGCGTCGAAGGTGCCCTGGGTGGGCTTGTGGGCAGCCTGGGCGGCACCCTGCTGGCCAAGTTCACCTTCTTCGACTCCTTGAGCTACGTCGATGCCGTGCTGGCAGCTCTGCTGATCGGTGTCACCGGTCAGCTGGGCGACCTGTTCGAATCGCTCTTGAAGCGCAGTTTCGGGGTCAAGGATTCCGGCACCCTCCTGCCGGGTCACGGCGGGGTGTTGGACCGGCTGGACAGCATCATGCTGGCCGCGCCGGTCACCTACTACTTTGCCATCTACCTCTTCGGGAGGTTTGCGTGATGAAGCAGATCGCCATCCTCGGTTCCACCGGATCGATCGGCGTCAGCACCCTGGAGATCGTGGCCGCTCACCCCGACAAATTCAGGGTGGTCTCGCTGTCGGCCGGCAAGAACCTGGAGCTGTGCGCCCGCCAGGTACGTCAGTTCCGGCCCAGACTGGTGGCTCTGGCCGATTCGGCAGATATCCCCCGGCTGCGAAATCTTCTGGACGGACAGGATGTCGAGCTGGTCGGCGGCCTGGAGGGTCTGTGCGCCGTGGCCACGGCCGATGGGGTCCAGATGGTGGTGGCCGCCATTGTCGGCGCAGCCGGGCTGGTACCCACCGCCGCCGCCATCCGGGCCGGCAAGGATGTGGCCCTGGCAAACAAGGAAATCCTGGTCACGGCCGGCCATCTATTCATGGAGCTGGTGGCCAAGCACCAGGTCAAGCTCTACCCGGTTGACAGCGAGCACAGCGCCGTGTTTCAGTCAATCGAGGGGCACCGCAACCAGGATATCACCAAGATCATCCTGACCGCCTCCGGCGGTCCGTTCCGCGAGACCCCCCTGGAAAAACTGAAGGCCGTCACCGTGCAGGACGCCCTGAACCACCCCAACTGGAGCATGGGCCGCAAGATCACCATCGATTCAGCCACCATGATGAACAAGGGGCTGGAGGTGATCGAGGCCCACTGGCTGTTCGATGCGCCGGCCGAAAAGATCAGCGTCAACATCCACCCCCAGAGCATCATCCACTCCATGGTGGAGTACGTTGACGGCTGCGTGATCGCCCAGCTGGGGATGCCGGACATGAAGGCCCCCATCGCCTACGCCCTCTCCTATCCGGAGCGGGTCAGCAGCGGGGTCAAGCCGTTAGACCTGACCGAGCTGTCCGGGCTGACCTTCTCCAAGCCCGACCTGGAGCGCTTTCCCTGTCTTGGCCTGGCCTACCGTGCGCTGGGTGAGGGGGAGAGCATGCCGGCGGTGATGAACGCCGCCAACGAGATCGCCGTGGAGGCCTTTCTGGAAGGGCGGATCAGTTTCCTGCAGATCGCCCGAGTGATCGAGCAGACCATGGACCGTCACCAAGCCCACCGCCTGGCCTCCATCGACGAGGTGCTGGCGGCCGACCAGTGGGGCCGCGAAGCGGCCCGTACCATCTGCGCAGCACTAACAAGGTAACCCAATGATATTTCTCTATTTCATCCTCGTTCTCGGCATCCTGATCTTCGTCCATGAGTTGGGTCACTTCCTGGTGGCCAAGTGGCTCGGCATCCGGGTGGAAAAATTCTCCCTGGGTTTCGGCCCCAAGCTGATCGGCTGGCACTGGGGCGACACCGAATATCTGCTGTCGGCCTTCCCGCTGGGGGGCTACGTCAAGCTGTTCGGCGAAGGCGGCTTTGAAGAAAATGAGATGATCGAGAAGGACTATGAACTGGCAGGGGAACAGTTGCCACAACGACCTGAATCACACCTCAGTGATGAAGATCGTGCCCAGTCGTTTTCTCACCGGCCGGTCTGGCACCGGATGGCGGTGGTCATCGCCGGCCCGGCCTTTAATATGGGCTTCGCCTGGATGCTGCTGATCATACTCTACCTGGCCGGCATGCCGATCATGAAGGCCACTATCGGCGAGGTATTCAAAGACAAGCCGGCCGCCCGGGCCGGACTGCAGGCCGGCGACCTGATCACCGCAGTCAACGGTCGCGCCATTCTCCAGTGGGAGGACTTCTCCGCTGAAATGGGCAAGGCCAAAAGCGAGGTTGCCATCACCATCATGCGCAAGGAGCAGTCCATCACATTGCGTATGACACCGGAGTTGAGCGATGCCAAGAACCTGTTCGGTGAGACCATCCAAAAGCCGATCGTAGGGGTCAGCCCGGCCTATGACGTGGTTACGCAACGCTTTGGCCTGGTGAACGCACTGCAGCTGGGCAACGCCAAGGCGGTGGAAGTAACCAGGCTGACCGTACTCTCGCTGGTCAAGCTGTTCCAGGGCGTCGTGCCGCTCAAGACCGTCGGCGGCCCGATCATGATCGCCGACATGGCCAACAAGGCGGCAGAGTCGGGCGGCGCTACCTTCTTCCTGCTGCTGGCGGTGGTTTCCATCAACCTGGGCATCCTCAACCTGCTGCCGGTGCCGGTGCTGGACGGCGGCCACCTGATGTTCTACACCGTTGAGCTGATCATCCGCAGGCCGGTACCGCAGAAGGCACGCGAATATGCACAACAAGCCGGCATGCTGCTGTTGATCGGCCTGATGGTGCTGGCCTTCTACAACGACATCATGCGTTACTTCATCAGCAACTGATGCTGACCCTCTGCCTGGACACCAGCACCGGCCCCAGCAGCATCGCCATCAGCCGGGACGGCCAGCTACTTGCAGCATCGCTGGTGACAGCACCGGGTAAACGGCAAAACGCCTGGCTGCTGCCTGAACTGCAGCGAACCTTAGCCTCCTGCGAGCTGGATAGCGCACAGATCGACCTGTTTGCCTGCGCCAGCGGCCCCGGCTCATTCACCGGTGTCCGCACCGGGGTTGCCACCATCCAGGGCCTGGCACTGGCCCACGGCAAACCCTGCATTGGCATCTCAACCCTGGCCCTGCTGGCCATGCAGCTACCCTACGCCCAACATCCGGTCTGCCCGCTGCTGGATGCCCGCAAGAACGAGGTCTACGCCGGTCTCTACCGTTGCAACCCGTTGCCGACACCGCTGCGCGACGACTGCGCCCTGCCTCTGGAAGAAGTCCTGAAGCAGCTGTCCGGCCCCACCATCTTTCTGGGCGATGGCGCAACCCGCTATCGCCAGCTGATCGAAGATCTGCTGGGCGACAACGCCCTGTTTGCCCCGCTGAGCCACGCCATTCCCTCCGCCGTCCATGGTGCCCTGTTGGCCGAGGACGCGTTCCGGCACGGCAGGGCAGGCTCCCCTGAACAGCTGCTGCCCACCTACCTGCGCCTTTCCGAGGCAGAACTCTCCCGCCAAAAAAAGATCTAAACTCACCGCTTGAAGCCGCACCGAAGGCTGGTATACTCCCCACATCCTTACCATGAGGAGTTGCCATGAATATCCATGAATACCAAGCCAAAGAGATCTTAAGCACCTACGGCATCCCGGTGCCGCGCAACCGGGTGGCCCTGACCGCCGATCAGGTGGAACGGGGCGCCAAGATGATGGGCGGCCACTGTGTGGTGAAGGCCCAGATCTACGCCGGCGGGCGGGGCAAGGCCGGAGGCGTGAAGGTGGTGCATCATCCGGAGCAGGCCGCCGAGCTGGCCAAGGAGCTGTTCGGCAAGCGGCTGGTCACACCACAGACCGGGCCGGAAGGGCTCAAGGTGCGCCGCATCCTGGTGGAAGAGGCGGTGGAGATCGCACGCGAGTTTTACCTCTCGATCACCCTTGACCGCGAACAGTCGCGTTACTGCCTGATCGCCTCGGCCGAAGGCGGGGTGGAGATTGAAGAGGTGGCCAGGAAGGCGCCGGAAAAGATCCATGTCCTGACCATCGACCCGTTTACCGGCCTACGCACCTATCAGGCACGCAAGATCGCCCTGGCGCTCGGTCTTGTCGGCGGTGTCTGCGAGGACTGCGTCGAACTGATCCTCAACCTGTACAAGTGTTGCCTTGAAAAGGATTGCTCACTGGTGGAGATCAACCCGCTGGTGGTGACCCGGGCCGGCTGGCTCTTGGCCATGGACGCCAAGATATCCTTTGACGACAACGCGGTCTACCGCCACCGGGAATACCCGGATATGGTGGACTACTCGCAGCTGGACCCGCTGGAGATCACCGCCGGCAAGTACGACCTGGCCTACATCAAGCTGACCGGCAACATCGGCTGCATGGTCA
>DIKW01000039.1:0-2979 GCA_002424705.1 Geobacter sp. UBA5608 | reverse complement strand
AATATCTTCGGCGGCATCATGCGTTGCGACGTGATCGCCCAGGGGATCATCGAGGCGGCCAACGAGGTACACTGCGCCCTGCCGATCGTGGTGCGGATGGATGGCAGCAATGTGGAAGACGGCAAAAAACTGCTGCTGGAATCGGGGCTCAATGTGCAGATCGGCGACAACCTGGGCGACGGGGCCCAAAAGATCGTCGGAATGCTGGCCACGGCCTAAGGGGGACTACGACCATGTCGATTCTGATTAATAAAGACTCCAAGATCCTGGTGCAGGGGATCACCGGCAAGAGCGGCCTGTTTCACACCCAGCAGTGCCGGGCCTATGGCAGCCAGATCGTGGCCGGGGTCACCCCTGGCAAGGGCGGTGTCCATATCGAAGGGATTCCGGTCTTCAATACCGTGGAGGAGGCGGTACACTACACCGGCGCCACGGTCTCAATGATCTTCGTGCCGCCGCCAGGTGCGGCCGACGCCATCCTGGAGGCCTGCGACGCCGGCCTGGAGCTGGCGGTCTGCATCACCGAGGGGATTCCGGTGCGTGACATGGTGCTGGCCCGCGCCATCCAGGAACGCAGCAAGACCGTGCTGGTGGGACCCAACTGCCCCGGCGTGATCACCCCCGGCCAATGCAAACTGGGCATCATGCCGGGCTATATCCATACCCCCGGCACGGTGGGCGTGGTCTCCCGCTCCGGCACCCTGACCTACGAAGCGGTCAAGCAACTGACCGATCTGGGGCTGGGCCAGTCCACCTGCGTCGGCATCGGCGGCGACCCGATTATCGGCATGAAGTATATCGATGTGCTCAAGCGGTTCAACGACGATCCCCAGACCGAGGCGGTCTTCATGATCGGTGAGATCGGCGGCGGCGCAGAGGAAGAGGCGGCGTTCTGGATCAAGGAGAATATGAAAAAGCCGGTTGCGGCCTTCATCGCCGGGATCACCGCGCCGCCCGGCAAACGGATGGGCCACGCCGGCGCCATCATCACCGGCGGCAAGGGCAAGGCTGAAGACAAGATCCGTACCTTACAGGAGTGTGGCGTGGTAGTCTCCACCTCCCCGACCCGGATGGGGGAGGCCATGCTGGCGGCGTTAAAAAAATAACCACAATCACCCCGCACCATTACACGCCAACCCGCGTGTTTTGGCCATTCAGCACGATTGACAGCACAGGTGGCCGTGGGGCATACTAGGCTCAACTTTAACCGGAACGGGATCTCGCCATGAGTTCCCGTTCACGCTTTGGATAGCCCATGGAAGCAGCAACCGACACGCCGACGCCCACCCCCTTCGTCCACCTGCACCTGCACAGTCAGTACTCGCTCTTGGACGGCGCCATTCGGATTGAGGACCTGGTTGCCAAGGCCAAGCAGACCGGCATGCAGGCCCTGGCCATCACCGACCACGGCAACATGTTCGGCGCGGTTGAATTCTATCTCAAGTGCAAGAAGGCCGGCATCAAGCCGATCATCGGCTGCGAGGTCTACCTGGCCCCCGACTCCCGCTTTTCCAAAGACGCCAAGGGGATCTCCGAGGCGGCCTACCACCTGATCCTGCTCTGCGAAAACCTGGAGGGTTACAAAAACCTCTCTTACCTGACCTCGGCCGGCTACAAGGAAGGCTTCTACTACCGCCCCCGCATCGACCGTGAGCTCTTGGCCCAGCACAGTGGCGGCCTGATTGCTCTGTCGGCCTGCCTCAAGGGCGAAGTAGCCATGCAGTGCGGCCGCAACCGGATGGATGATGCGCTGGAGACCGCCCGCTGGTACAGCGAACTGTTTCCGGGCCGCTACTACATCGAGCTGCAGGAGAACACCCTGCCCGAGCAGGACGTGGTCAACCAACGGCTGCTGGAGGTGGCCAAGACCCTCAACCTGCCGCTGGTGGCCACCAACGACTGTCACTACCTGAACCGCGAAGACGCCAAGGCCCACGAGGTGCTGCTCTGCATCCAGACCGGCAAGACCATGGCCGACCCGACCCACATGCGCTTCTCGGCCGACGAGTTCTACGTCAAGACCCCCGACGAGATGGCGGCCGCCTTCCACTATGCGCCGGAGGCGGTGGCCAATACGGTCGCCATCGCCGAACGCTGCAACCTGGAACTGCCGTTGGAGCAGGAGTACTACTTCCCCCACTACGAGCCGCCGGCCGGCAAGACCCATGATGACCTGCTGGAGCAACAGGCCACCGAGGGGCTCAAAGAACGCCTGGTGACCATCCGCGCCAAGCACCCCGATATGACGCCGGACCAGGAGCAGGCCTACTGGGACCGCTTGCGGATCGAGCTGGACTGTATCCAACAGATGAAGTTCCCGGCCTACTTCCTGATCGTGGCCGATTTCATCAACTGGGCCAAGGCCCAGGGCATCCCGGTGGGACCGGGCCGGGGCTCGGCCGCCGGCTCGCTGGTGGCCTACGCCATTAAGATCACCGACCTGGACCCGCTGCCCTACAACCTGCTGTTCGAGCGGTTCTTAAACCCGGAACGGATCTCGATGCCCGATATCGACGTCGACTTCTGCCAGGACCAGCGCGAAAAGGTGATCGAGTACGTGGTGGAGAAGTACGGCCGTGAGCGGGTCTGCCAGATCATCACCTTCGGCACCATGAAGGCCAAGGCGGTGGTGCGGGACGTGGGCCGGGCCTTGAGCATGGCCTACGGCGATGTGGACCGGATCGCCAAATTGATCCCGGATGACCTGAAGATGACGGTGCCCAAGGCGATCGAGCAGGAGCCCCAGCTGAAAGAGCTGCGCGACAGCGACCCGCAGATTAAGGAACTGCTGGAGACCGCCATCTGCCTGGAAGGGCTGGCACGCCATGCCGGCACCCACGCCGCCGGGGTGGTGGTGGCTCCGGACCGGATGGAGGAGTTCCTGCCGGTCTACAAGGATCAGAAGACCGGCTCGATCAACACCCAGTACTCGATGAAGTATGTCGAGATGGTGGGGCTGGTGAAGTTCGACTTCCTGGG
>DIKW01000001.1 GCA_002424705.1 Geobacter sp. UBA5608 | reverse complement strand
CCCTGCATCATCTTCATCGATGAGATCGACGCCGTGGGCCGTCACCGGGGCGCCGGCATGGGCGGCGGACACGATGAACGCGAACAGACCTTGAACCAGTTGCTGGTGGAGATGGACGGCTTTGAATCCAACGAAGGGGTGATCCTGATCGCCGCCACCAACCGTCCCGACGTTTTGGACCCGGCCCTGCTGCGTCCCGGCCGCTTCGACCGCCAGGTAGTGGTTCCCCGGCCCGATGTCAAGGGACGGGAAAAGATCCTGTCGGTCCACGCCAAGAAGGTGCCGTTGACCCCCGAAGTCGATCTTGCGGTGATTGCCCGCGGTACGCCAGGCTTCTCCGGCGCCGATCTGGCAAACCTGGTCAACGAGGCGGCGCTGCTGGCAGCACGTAATGACAAATCATCGGTCAACATGCAGGATTTTGATGCAGCCAAAGATAAGGTCCTGATGGGTGCGGAGCGCCGCAGCATGGTCATCTCCGACGAAGAGAAGAAGAGCACCGCCTACCATGAGGCCGGCCATACCCTGGTGGCAAAAATGACCCCCGGCAGTGACCCGGTGCATAAGGTGTCGATCATCCCGCGGGGCCGCGCCCTGGGGGTCACCATGCAGCTGCCGATTGAAGACAAGCACAGCTACAATCGCGAGTCGTTGTTAGGCCGCATCGCCGTGCTGATGGGTGGCCGCGCAGCTGAAGAGCTGATCTTCAACACCTTTACCACCGGCGCCGGCAACGACATCGAGCGCGCCACCGAGATGGCCCGCAAGATGGTCTGCGAGTGGGGCATGAGCGACCGGATGGGACCGGTTTCCTTTGGCAAAAAGGATGAATCGATCTTCCTGGGCCGCGAGATGGCCATGCATAAGAACTTCAGCGAAGAAACCGCTGAAAAGATCGACGACGAGATCAAGCGGATCGTTGACGAGAGCTACAGCCGTGCCCTGACCATCCTGCGGGAAAACGAGCAGATCCTGCACAACCTCTCAAACTGCCTGATCGAGAAGGAAAACCTGACCGGCGCCGAGGTGGATGACATCATCGCCGGCATCGCACCGCTCTGCACCGGCAAAAAGCCTGAGAAAGCGACTGCACCTGAACCGGCGGCTGAAACTGCACAGCCGGAGTCGGGCGAAGAAGCAACCAAACCGGTGGATATCCAGGCGTGATCCGCCCCCTGATCCTGCGCAGTACGGCGGAGGCCCGCCGTGAACTGGAGCGGATCGGGGTCGACCCGGCCGGCATCGCACGGATGCTGCCCAAGCTGGAGCTGTTGCCGATCCTGGTGCCCAAGCTGCGGCCAGCGGCTGCCAACATCCTCAAGCAGGAACTGCTCTCCCTGGGAGGGGATGCCGCCGTGGCCCGCGGTACGGTTGCCTGCAGCATCGACACAACCGATGTCCTGTTGATCGGCACCCGCAAGCAGCTGACCGGCCTGTGCGCCAAACTGACCCAGCAACCGTTCGGCCTGTCTGCCCTGGCCGAGCAGGTGCGCCAGCTACTGGCAACGCTGACAGCCCCACCCACCTCCTGGAGGCTTGCCAGGCGGGTGCTTTCGCTTAAGCGCCCGCTGATCATGGGCATCCTCAACGTGACTCCCGATTCCTTCTCCGATGGCGGACGTTTCACACACGTTGAGTCTGCCGTTGCACATGCCCTGCAGATGGTGGAGCAGGGGGCCAATATCATCGACATCGGCGCCGAGAGCACCCGGCCCGGTGCGCCGCTGGTCTCGGCTGACGAGGAACTGCGGCGGCTGCTGCCGGTGCTGGAACAGCTGGCAGGACGGGTTCAGGTGCCGATCTCAATCGACACCTGGAAGGCGCCGGTGGCCGAAGCAGCCTTGTCGGCCGGAGCCGAGATCATCAACGACATCAGCGGCCTGACCTTCGACCCTGCGCTGGCCGAGGTGGTGGCCAGGCACCGGGCCGGACTGGTGCTGATGCATACCCGGGGCACACCGGCAACCATGCAGCAGGAGACCGGCTATCAGGATCTGCTGGGCGAGATTGCCGACTTCCTACAGGCCTCGCTGCAGACGGCACTGGAGGCGGGTTCCAGCCCTGAACAGCTGGTGCTGGACCCCGGCATCGGTTTTGGCAAGGATACCGCCGGCAATCTGGAGATTCTGCGACGCCTGCCAGAACTGGCCGGCCTGGGTTACCCCCTGCTGGTGGGCAGTTCACGCAAACGGTTCATCGGCACACTGCTGAAGCGGGAACAACCTGAAGAACGCCTGCTCGGCACCGCCGCCACCGTGGCGCTGGCCGTTGCCCAAGGCGCCCAGGTGCTGCGAGTTCACGACGTGCAGGCCATGCGGGACGTGGCCGACATGACCCATAGCATTGTTTCACCAACCACCGACTGACGGCAACGCTATGCACACCATTCCTCTCGACATAACCGGCTGCCTGGACAACATCTTCCTGGCTCTCTTGGTGTTCGGCCTGGCGTTGGTCATCAAACGGGAGGTGGCCTTCCGCCTGCTGGCGGTGATGGCGCTGCTGACCCTGCTGTCGTTTGCCGCCCGCCTGGCCGCCATCCAGCCGCTGATCCGTTCCATCGATACGGTGATCGCCTCGATGCCGATCATCCTGGCGGTGATCTTCCAGAACGACCTGCGCCGCACCCTTTTGGCCATCGGCAAGCGGCAAGCAGCAGCCCCGGCCCAGGACAGTGACGGCACGGTGGACGAGATTCTCAGGGCCCTGGCCGATATGGCCGGTCGCCGCATCGGCGCCCTGGTAGTGATTGTGCGCCACCAGCCGATCGACCACCTGCTGCAGGTGGGCACCGATCTGGATGCCAAGGTCACCAGCGAACTGTTGAACTCGATCTTCCTGCCCTATTCGCCGATCCATGACGGCGCGGTGATCATCCACAGGGGCAAGATCACCCGGGCCGGTTGCCTGCTGCCCCTGTCCCACAACCCGGACATCGCCAAGAGCTTCGGCACCCGTCACCGGGCCGCCTTGGGGCTCTCGGAGCTGTCCGACGCCCTGGTGCTGGTGGTCTCTGAAGAGACCGGCAAGATCTCGGCGGTCCATGACAGCACCATCACCTACGACATCGAGACGGCCGAACTGAAACGGCTGCTGAAAAAATCCCTCGATCACCGGCGTTCATCTTCGAGCGCCTCCGCTGAAGGAGCATCCCCATGAAAAAGCTGTTCGGCACCGACGGCGTGCGCGGCGTCGCCAACGTGCATCCGATGACCACCGAGATGGCCATGCAACTGGGCCGGGCTGCGGCCTACATCTTCAAGAGCTCCGGCCCCCGCCGCCACCGGATCGTAATCGGCAAGGATACCCGCCTCTCCGGCTACATGCTGGAGAGCGCCCTGGTGGCCGGCATCTGCTCGATGGGGGTCGATGTGCTGCAGGTGGGGCCGCTGCCCACGCCGGGCATCGCCAACATCACCAAATCGATGCGGGCCGACGCCGGGGTGGTGATCTCCGCCTCCCACAATGCCTTTCAGGACAACGGCATCAAGTTCTTTTCAGCCGACGGCTTCAAACTGCCGGACGAGATCGAACTGAAGATCGAAAAGCTGATCGACTCCAAAAAGATCGACTCGCTGCGCCCCACCGCCAGCGAGGTGGGCAAGGCCTTCCGGATCGATGACGCCGCCGGCCGCTACATCGTGTTTCTGAAAAACAGTTTCCCGGCCGACCTGGACCTGTCCGGACTGAAGATCGTACTGGACTGCGCCAACGGCGCCGCCTACAAGGTGGCCCCGGCGGTGTTCGAAGAGCTGGGGGCCGAGGTGATTCCCCTGGGAGTCAAGCCCAACGGCAGCAATATCAACGCCGGCTGTGGTTCGCTGCATCCCGAGGTGATCAGTGAGGCGGTCAAAAGTCACCAGGCCCACATCGGCATCGCCCTGGATGGCGACGCCGACCGGGTGATCGTCTGCGACGAGTTCGGCAACGAGGTCAACGGCGACCAGATCATGGCGATCTGCGCCACCGACATGCTGGCCAGCAAGACCCTCAAGAAAAAGACCCTGGTGGCCACGGTGATGAGCAATATGGGACTGGACATCGCCCTGCGCAGGGCCGGCGGCAAGATCATCAAGACCGCCGTTGGGGACCGTTACGTGGTGGAGGAGATGCGCAAAGGCGGCTACAACCTGGGGGGCGAGCAGTCGGGACACCTGATCTTCCTGGACAGCAACACCACCGGCGACGGCGTGCTGGCCGCCCTACAGCTGCTGGCGGTGATGCGCCGCCGCAACAAGCCGCTCTCCGAGCTGGCCGAGGTGATGATCCCCCTGCCCCAGGTACTGGTCAACGTGCGGGTCAAAGAGCGTAAGGATATCATGACCCTGACCAGCGTGGCCAAGGCGATCCGCGACGTGGAACAGAAGCTGGGGGACGAAGGGCGGGTCCTGATCCGTTATTCCGGCACCGAACCACTGCTGCGGATCATGCTGGAGGGCCAAGACAAATACGAAATAACCACCTGGGCCAACGAGATCGGCGACCTGGTGAAGCAACAGATTGGAGCACATTAGTCATGCCGAAGTTGGGATTAAACGTTGATCACGTGGCCACCGTGCGCCAGGCGCGGGGCGGCGCCGAGCCCGATCCGGTGACGGCGGCCGCCATCGGTGAGCTGGCCGGGGCCGAAGGGATTACCATCCACCTGCGGGAAGACCGTCGCCATATCCAGGACCGGGACCTGGAGCTGCTGCGGCAGACGATCAAAACGCGCTTGAACCTTGAGATGGCCGCCACCGCTGAGATGGTGGCCATCGCCACCCGCACCAGGCCGGAGCAGTGCACCCTGGTGCCGGAGAAACGGCAGGAGTTGACCACCGAGGGTGGACTTGACGTGATCGCCAACTTCCAATCGGTGCAATCTGCGGTACACTCGCTGCAACAGGCCGGGATCATCGTCAGTCTGTTTGTGGACCCGAATCCCGAGCAGATCCGGGCTGCCCAAAAGACCGGCGCCGAAGCGATCGAGATCCACACCGGCGCCTATGCCGAGGCACGGGACCAGGCCGGCCGCGACCGGGAGCTGGTTGCTATCCGTGGGGCGGTTGGCCTGGGCAACGAACTGGGCATGACCGTCCATGCCGGCCACGGCCTGAACTACGTCAATATCGCCCCCCTGACCCGCATACCGGGGATCGAGGAGTTCAATATCGGTCACAGCATCATCGCCCGGGCGGTACTGGTTGGTCTTGACCGGGCGGTACGAGAGATGGTGGCACTGATACGACAATGATCATCGGCACCGGCATTGATACGGTCGCGGTGACCCGCTTCCAGCGCTTTCTGAATGACGGCAACCAGCGCCTGCTGGACCGGCTGTTCACCCAGCAGGAGCAGGACTGCTGCCGGGCCAAGAAACAGGCCGCAGCCTGCTACGCCGCCCGTTTCGCCGCCAAGGAGGCCTTTTTGAAGGCGCTGGGCACTGGTCTGCGGGATGGCATCAGCTGGGTCGAGATCGAGGTGGTCAATGATTCGCTGGGTAAGCCTCAGCTCTGCCTGACCGGCTCCGCCCGGCAGCAGCTGGAACAGCGGGGGGGCAGCCGGACCCACCTCTCGCTCTCCCACGACGGCGGCCAGGCCGTTGCCATCGTGATACTGGAGTAGGTCATGAAGGTCGTCACCGCCCATACCATGCAGCAGCTGGACCGCCGGGCCATCAACGACTATGGCATTGCGGGCCAGGAACTGATGGAAAACGCCGGCCAGGCCTGCGCCGAGCGGATCGTTCGTGACTTTAGCCTGCCCGATGGCAACTACGCCGTGATCCTGGCCGGCAAGGGCAACAACGGTGGCGACGGCTACGTGATCGCCCGCCAGCTGGTGCAGAAGGGCTGGCAGGTACTGGTGATCGTACTGGCAGAGCGCCGGGAGATCAACGGCGACGCCCTGACCAAGCTGGAGCTGCTGCCGGCTACGCTGGTCAGCTTTTGCCCCCAGCAGGGAGAGCTGACCGCACACCACGCGACCGACCTGCAGCGGGCCACCGTGCTGGTGGACGCCCTGCTGGGAACCGGGCTCAACAACGACCTGCAAGGGGTCTACCGGGAGGCGGTCAGCCTGATCAATGCCAGCCCCGCCACGGTCGTGGCGGTGGATATCCCCTCCGGCG
>DIKW01000023.1 GCA_002424705.1 Geobacter sp. UBA5608 | reverse complement strand
ATATAAAGCTGCGCTATCGTCAGGCGGAACAGGAGGTCGCCCATGCCTTGCTGGGTGCGGTGCCGAAGGATATCGATCTTGCGGCCATCTATGGTCTTACCGCCATGCCTGATCTGCCCATCGTCGATATGGTCAGCAAATCTGTCAAGATGGACCCAGCATTATAATAATTGGCCATGCCGGTAAGTTTCCGCTATGGCCTTTTGGCCTCGCGCAAGACGCAGAGACGCTGAGAAAAACTTTTTGTCCTTCTCAGCGTCCCTGTGCGAAAACATTCTGGTATCACTTGGCCGTGGATAATAAGTTCACTTCTGATTTAGAATTGGAATTATACTCAAGGTATCTTACGATTGCCAACAACGGCAGCGTTGCCGACCAAGTCATTGAGACCGGTCGGCGCGCAGCGATTACTCATTGAATAAAGGAGAACAGTATGGCACAAGTCACCCTGCAGGGCAATCCAGTGAACACCAGCGGCACACTCCCGAAGATCGGGGAGAAGGCCCCTGATTTTCTCCTGACCACAACCGACCTCAGCGATGTCAGCCTGCAAGAGTATGCCGGGAAGCGGATCGTTTTGAATATCTTCCCCAGCATCGACACCTCGGTCTGCGCGTCCTCGGTCCGCCGTTTCAATGTCGAGATCAACAAGCTGGCCAATGCCGTCTGCCTGTGCGCTTCACGGGATCTTCCCTTTGCCCATGCCCGTTTTTGCGGGGCGGAAGGCCTTGACAAGGTGATTGCCGTGTCCGAACTGCGCAACAGCGTTCTGGGTGATGGGTACGGAGTACGAATTATTGACGGGCCGCTGGCCGGGTTGCTGGCCCGGGCGGTTGTGGTGATAGACGAGAAGGGCCAGATCCTGCACAGCCAACTGGTCCCGGAGATCACCGAGGAGCCGGATTATGAGGCGGCCCTGAAGTTCTTGAAGTAGAGTGGCGGGGTGTTTTTATGCCCCCCCCCCATCTCTGCAAGCGGGAACAACGAAGCATGAAAGTGCCACCTGCTCCCCCCAGCGGGGGGAGGTTGGGAGGGAGGTGAACGGTGCGGACAACAATGTCGTATATTATTTTAGCAATCAATAAGTTCAATAAATGAGAGAGACTTTCATATGAACGACATAGACGCATCTTCGAGCATGGCGACTCCGGCCGAACCTGATCCCATGGGTGCCACGCCCCAGAACTCCTGGGGCCTTCCCCCCACGGGCCGCCGGGATATCTTCCTTCGCCTTGCCCTGGTGACGGCTGGCTATTTCGCGGCCTCGCTGGCCGGAAAGCTGCTGGTCCTCGATCCTGGCCACGCCTCGCCGCTGTGGCCGGCGTCCGGATTGGCATTGGCCGCCTTGCTGATCTGGGGATCCCGGCTCTGGCCCGGGGTATGGCTCGGGGCCTTCCTCTACAGTTTTTCGCTGAACCCGTCCGTCGCCGTCATGCCGCTGGCCGCAGCCGTGGCCAGCGGGGCGACCCTGGCTGCCCTGCTGGGGGCGAGGCTGACCCGGCGGTTTTGCCTGCCAGCACTCCCCTTGACCAAAGAGCTCGACCTCTGGCGCTTTCTGCTCCTGGCCGGACCGCTGCCCTGCCTCATTTCGGCCACCGTGGCCGTGACCTCCCTCCACCTTGGAGGCTGGATGAGCACAGACGAGATCGTCAGCCAATGGCTCCTGTGGTGGGTGGGCGACAGTCTTGGCGTCATCCTCTTTAGCCCGGTGTTGCTCACCTTCTACCCAGGAACCCGGCGTTTTTTATCCAGAGTCACGCTGAACCTCAGCGTCATTGCCCTGCTGGTGATCGCAGCCCATCAGGGTCTGGATCGTCTGGAGCAGCACCAGGCCCTGACGGCAGCCGACGATCGAATGAACGAGACCTGCGAGCTTGGCTTCCACCATCTATCGGACCACATTCGTGGTCTGACGAACCTCGAACGCTTCTTTGCCGCCAGCGAGGAGGTGACCAGCCAGGAATTTGCCACCTTCACTGCCGACATCATCCGCCATCCGACCATCCTGGCCGTGGACTGGGCGCCGCGAGTGACCGGGAACGAACGACCGGCCTTCGAGGCAGACCTGCGGCAGAAAGGGGGCCCCTCCCATATCTTAGAGGTCAATGCCAACGGTCAAGCGGTCACGGCCGGAGAGCGGTCCGAGTACTTCCCCATCCTCTTCAGCGCCGCGCGGGCCTCTCTCCGGCCGGTGCTTGGCCATGACCATGGCTTCCAGGAGGAGCGGCGGCTGGCGATGGCCCGGGCCTGCGACACCGGCACCATGGTCACCACCCGGCTCATATCTCAGCAGCGCACCGACCACGACGCGCTCATGCTCTTCACGCCGGTGTATCGCCAAGACTTTGCGGCCGGGGATGCCATGCTGGAAGAACGGCGGCTGGCCCTGCGAGGCTTCATTGTTGGCCTGTACGAGGTGAAGGCACTCTTTGCCGACCTGACCCAAGCAGCGGCGGCCACAGGACTGCTCTTCCGGGTCACGGACATAAGCCCGGGCGAGCCAGCCCGCGTGCTGACCAGCACCCTGCCGGCAGCGACCACCCCAGCCTGGCGCATAACAAAAGACTTTACCAATCGGAGCTGGCAACTCGAACTCCAACCGGCTACCGCTGTCTGGCAGGACAGTGCCAGCATCCTGTCGCGTCTCTACCTCGGCTGTTCACTGCTGATCTCCTTGCTGGTCGCCAGTGCCGCCCTGGGTGCCGCCGGTCGTAATGCGCTGGTCACGATCAGTGAGGCACGCTGGCGCACCTTCGCCGAGAATGTCCCCGGCGCCGTCTATATCTGCACACTTTCCCCTCCCTGGCGGATGACCTTTATGAGTAAGCTGGTGCGGGAGATTACTGGCTGGACAGCAGAAGACTTCTTGGCTACCCGGGTACAATGGAGCGCCATCGTTCTGCCGGAGGACCTGTCGCGCGTGGAAGAAGAAGTCGCGCGGGCCATTGCCGAACGGACTTCATTTGCCATGGAATACCGCATCCTCCACCGGGACGGCAGCAAAAGGTGGGTCCATGAAGTCGGGCGAGCGGTGTTCGATGCCAACGGCCACGCCCTGCACCTCGAGGGCAATATCTTCGACATAACCCACCTCAAGGCTACGGAGCATGCCCTGCAGAGCAGCGAGCAGTTCATCCACGCCATTCTGGACAGTCTCAGCGCCCATGTGGCGGTGCTTGATGCCGATGGCCGTATCAGCACCACCAACCAGGCCTGGCGGAATTTCGCCGAGGCCAATGGCTGCGACTGGCAATCGGTGAGCGAGGGGGCCAATTATCTTGCGGTCTGCGACCAGGCGGCGCTGCAAGGGGATAAAGATGCCACCAGTGTCGCCCAGGGGATCCGAGACATCCTGGGCGGCCAGCAAGGCACCTGGTTTCATGAGTATCCCTGTCACTCCCCCAGTGAGCAACGCTGGTTCTACTGCACCCTCTCCCAATTTACCATCAACGATGCCTGTTATGTGGTGATGGTTCATGCAAACATCACCCTCATGCACCAGGCGCAAACCGCCCTCCAGGAGAGCCAGGAACGCTACCGCCGACTGATCGAGAATCTGGGCAGCGAGTATTTCTTCTATTCGCACGACAGCAGCGGCCGCATGCAGTACGCCAGCCCCTCTGTCCAGCAGATCCTGGGCTACCCCGCAGAGGCATTCCGGGGCCATTATTCGGAATATCTCATGGACAGCCCGGAAAACCAGGTGGTGGCGGTTAATACCGACCTTGTACTACACAGCTCTTCCCAGAGTACCTACACGCTTCTGGCCCGCTGCCAGAATGGGAGTGGCCGCTGGCTGGAGCTGACCGAGTTCCCGCTCCGAGACGCTGCGGGGCAGGTGATCGGGGTGGAGGGTATCGCCCATGACATCCATCAACGCAAGCTGGACGAGTTTGCCCTGCGTCAGCTTGCCGAAGAGCTGGAGTCCAAGGTTGAGGAGCGGACCAGCGCCCTGACCGCGGCAAACATCCTGCTCTTCGAGCAGGATGAGAAACTTCACGCCACCCTGGACAATCTGCTGGACTGCGTCATCACCATCAATGAGCAGGGGATCATCCAGTCTGCCAACAAGGCCGTGCGGCAGGTGCTGGGCTATACCCCGGAAGAACTCATCGGCCACAACGTATCCCAGCTCCCCGCCCAGCCCCACGGCCGCAATCATGACGCATATATCGCCCGTTATCTGCGCGAAGGAAACCCGCACATCATCGGCATCGGCCGCGAGGTGGAAGGGCGGCACCGAGACGGACGGCTGATCCCCCTGGAACTGTCGATCAGTGAGTTTACCAGCCACGGCCAGCGATTCTTCACCGGCATTCTGCGCGATATCAGCGAGCGGAAACGGTTCATCACCGAGTTGACTGAATCTCGGGAGGCGGCCGAACAGGCCAACCGGGCCAAGTCGATCTTCCTGGCCACCATGAGCCACGAGATCCGCACCCCCATGAACGGGGTCATCGGTATGGTGGAGGTGCTTGAACAGAGCACTCTGAACACTTTCCAGGTCGATATGGTCCGCACTATCCGGGACTCGGCTATCAACCTGCTGGGGCTCATCGACGATATCCTCGATTTCTCCAAGGCCGAGGCAGGCCGCCTGGAAATGGAACAGGTAGAGGTCGCCCTGGTGGATCTGATCGAGGATCTCTGCCAGTCGCTGGTGCCGATGGTGATTGCCAAGGGGATCCACTTTGACCTGTTTATCGACCCGGAGGTTCCAGAACTGGTCATCGGTGATGGTCTGCGGCTGCGGCAGGTGTTCTACAACCTGCTGGGCAACGCCATCAAGTTTGCGGATCCCGGCCAGACCAAACGGCCGGGGCGGATAGCGCTGCGGGTGGAGGTGGCGCAGGCCAGGCCACTACAGTTGGTCATCCGGATCAGCGATAACGGCATCGGCATGACGCCGGAGACCGTGGCCCAGCTCTTCACCCCCTTCTCCCAGGGCGAGATGTCCACCACCCGCCGCTTTGGCGGCACCGGGCTGGGACTCACCATCTGTCAGCGACTGGTGACCCTGATGGGGGGTGACATTGCGATAGAAAGCCTGCCGGACAAGGGAACGACCTTCACCGTCACCCTGCCTGTGACCGCCCCGGAGGAGCAGCCGCGCCGCCTGTGTCCCGATCTGAGCGAGATTGACTGCCTGCTGGTGGACAGTCCTTATCTTGACAGGGCTGGGCTAGCCGCCTATCTCGAATATGCCGGGGCCCATGTTGTCGCCACACCACCTGTGTCTTCAAAGTTCCCCCTGGTGGTGATTCTGGATGGCGGTGATGGGATGATCCCCAGGGAAACACTGCTCGCCCCCTTTGCCGCCCTGCCTAATATGCGGGCCGTGTTACTGCTTACCCGGGGAAAAAGGCGGCAGGCCCGGCAGGAGACAAGCGGGATGGTCACCCTGGATGGTGTTGTCATGCGGCGGAAGAGCTTCGTGCAGGCGGTGGCGCTGGCAGCCGGTCGGAATATTCCCGATCCGCTCCCCCAGCAAAACGATCAGAAGACAACCTTTGACCACGGGGCTGCTCTGCCCAGTATTGATGAGTCCATCGCCCAAGGCCGGCTCATCCTGGTGGCCGAGGACGACGAGATCAATCAGAAGGTCATTCTCCAGCAGCTCGCCCTGCTCGGCCAGAGGGCAGAAGTGGCGGACAATGGGGTGGAGGCCCTGGACATGTGGCGGGGGGGTGAGTATGGTCTCCTGCTTACCGACCTGCACATGCCGGAGATGGACGGCTATACCCTGGCGGAAACCATCCGCCGGGAGGAGAGCGGCGGACGACGGATTCCCATCCTGGCCCTGACGGCCAATGCCTCGCAGGGTGAGGTCCATCGCACCCGCGCCGTCGGCATGGATGAGTATTTGACCAAACCAATCCGGCTCCAGACCCTGTGGGCCACTATCAAGAAATGGCTGCCCCAGACCGATGAACCACCCTTGCCGGTGCCGCTTTCCGAGCCCCTCAAGGGTGAAACGACTGCAGCCGCCGTGGACATCACTGTGCTGCAGGGGCTGGTGGGGGATGATGCCGATACCGTGCGCGAATTTATTGTCGACTACCTGGCCTCGGCCCAGTGTCTGGGCGCGGAACTCGGCGCGGCCGCCGCGGCCGGCGACGGTGCGCAGGTCAAGGCCATCGCCCACAAACTGAAATCCTCGTCGCGAACCGTCGGGGCAGCAACCTTGGCCGAGCTGTGCGCCTCGTTGGAAAACGCCGGTCAGACCGGCAACCAGGAGGCCATTCACCACGGCAGGGCAGAATTCGAAATCGCCTTAAAGGCGGTGGAGGAAGAATGCCGCGCTTGGCTAACAAAACATGAAAAGGAAAAATAGGCATGAAGATCCTGATTATCGATGACGAACCGTTTGTCCTCAAGGTGCTGCACCGCCAACTCTCCACTCTCACCGACGCGGAGGTGGTGCCCTGTGACAGCGCCCGCGCTGCCCTGGCCGAGCTGGCGGTCGACGCCGCCCCAATCTTTCTGATCTTCTGCGATCTGCAGATGCCGGAAATGGACGGCATTGAATTCGTGCGCCAGTTGGTGGCCCTCCACTATGACAAAGGGCTGGTTCTGGTCAGTGGCGAGGACACCCGCACCCTGCAGATCGCCGAAAGGCTGGCCCTGGCCCATAAGCTGCAACTCCTCGGCGCGATCCAGAAACCGGCAAAGCCTGAACAGCTGCAACAGATGCTGGAGCGCGCCGCCACCCTCAGTACCCCGGTGGCACCCCGCGCCGCCCGCAAAATCTATGGGGCCGAAGATCTCCGGCAGGCTATTGTCGCCGGCCATCTGGAGAACTTTTATCAACCGAAGGTGGAGCTTGCCACCGGCCAGGTCATGGGCGTCGAAACCCTGGTGCGCTGGCGCCATCCCGATGACGGGCTGGTCTTTCCCGATCAATTCATCACCCTGGCCGAAGAGCACGGCCTGATCGATGATCTGTCCAGGGTCGTGCTCACCGCCGCCCTGACTCAGACCCGCTGCTGGCTGAACGCCGGCCTTGATCTGAAGGTGGCGGTGAATGCCTCCATGGACAACTTCAACGACGTCGATTTTCCTGATTTTATCGCCCGCACGGCAGAAAAGGTGGGGGTACCCTTGACCAATCTCATCCTTGAGATCACCGAAAGCCGCTTGATGCAGGATCCTCTTTCCGCCCTCGACATCATCATCCGCCTGCGCCTCAAGCGGATCAAACTCTCTATCGACGATTTCGGCACCGGTCATTCCTCCCTGACCCAACTGCACGACCTGCCCTTTGATGAACTCAAGGTGGATCGCAGCTTTGTGCACGGCGCCTGGCAGAATGACGCCACCAGAGCCATCTTTGAGGCCAGTCTCGGCATGGCGCGGCAACTGGGAATGAAGACCGTCGCGGAGGGACCGGAGGATCGGGAGGATTGGGATTTTTTGAAGGCGTCCGGGTGTGATCTGGCGCAGGGCTACTTCATCGCCAAACCTATACCCGGTTCAGAGGTGCTGGAGTGGATTGCTGCCTGGGAGCCCCGTCGGCAAAAACTGATGGAGGTTTAGAAAAAATGGACTCCAGTATGCTGTTTTTTTGTAACTATTCACCTTGGTTGCAGATGAACAGCTGATCTCGCGCAGAGGCGCAGAGACGCTGAGAAGGACAGAAAAAGTTTTTCTCTGCGTCTCTGCGCGAAAAAATATTACAAAACAGATAGTTACTCTTGTAAGTGCTGAACAGTTACGTTTTTTTTTTTTAACAGAAAACAAAGATGTCATTTTGGAGAGGATTTCCAACGGGAAATGCACGAGAAAGAATTCGTGGCTGTCGGCTTTGCGGCGCGTTTTTTTGCCGCATTCTAATATGCTGTCTCATCGTTACT
>DIKW01000010.1 GCA_002424705.1 Geobacter sp. UBA5608 | reverse complement strand
GCGGCGATGGTGGCCGCTGTGGCGGTGGCGGTGGACGAGGCCACCCCCCAGCCGGTGAGGGCCGCGGCAAAGAACGGCGCCAGCCAGCTGCGCATGCCGTACATCTCCCACATATGGCTGGCATAGCCCAGGATGATCAACAGGGCTGGCCGGTTGGTGAGTATCTCGCCGGTGAACCCCTTGGGGCTGCGTTCCGCCGGTGCCGGACGATAGCCGCGGAAGACAAACAGCGACAGGCCGGCCCCGAAAAAGACCCCGGCCGAGCAGACCAGCATGGCGATGCGCCAATTCCAGAGGCTGGTGATAACCCCCGGCACCACCAGCGACAGCGAGGCCCCCAGCACCAGGGCGCCGACATAGATGCCGATGGCCCGGCCTCGGCGATGGCTTTCAAACCGTTCCGCCACCAGCTTGAGGCCCGGCATGTAGGTGCCGCCCATGCCGATGCCGGTCAGTCCCCGCAGGATCAGGCCGCTGGTGAAATCGTGGGCGAACAGGCCGAACAGCAGGTTGGCCAGGCCGGACCAGAGGGCGGCGGTGATGAAGATGTTGCGGATGTTAAGCCGGTCGGAGAGGGTGGAGAGCAAGACGCCCGAGGCGATGTAACCCAGTTGGTAGACCGAAAAGATGATGCCGGCCTGGGTGTTGGTCATGCCCCATTCGGCCTTTAAGATTGGCAGAATGGCGGAATAGTTGATAAAGACCAGCATGATGAACAGCTGGCTGGTGCAAAGCATCAGCAGCCAGCGGCTATTGGCGCGCTGGTCAGTCAAAGCTTTCAGCCTCGGCCAGCAGGCAGCCCTGGCTGTCTTTGGCGGAGAGCAGCGGCTGGCCGCTCAGTGGCCAGTTGATGGCGATGGCCGGGTCGTTCCAGGCGATGCATCGCTCAAACTCCGGCGCGTAGTAATCGCTGGCCAGGTAGAGCACCTCGGCGTGGTTCGAGGTGACGCAGAAACCGTGGGCAAAGCCTTCAGGTATCCACATCTGGCGCTTGTTTTCCGCCGAAAGGGAGATGCCGTACCACTGGCCGAAGTGGGGCGATGAACGGCGGATATCCACCGCTACATCGAAGATCTCGCCACTGACCACCCGCACCAGCTTGCCTTGGGGCTGCCTGATCTGGTAATGCAGCCCCCGCAGTACGTTCTGGGCCGAGCGGGAGTGGTTGTGCTGGACAAACTGGTGCTCCAGGCCGGTCAGCTCGTGCCAGACTCGCTGGTTGAAGCTCTCAAAAAAGAAGCCCCGCTCATCGTCGAACACCTTGGGTTCAATGATCAGCACGCCGGGCAGGGGGGTGGTTATGCACTGCATGGGCTACCTCACGGATTGGATACTTGGCCTGTCATAGCAGATAGTACGGGCCCTCTGCAAGAAACTGATGGGAGGAGTGGAAAAATTGGAAAACTACGGTAGGCTATCCAGCATGGTACAGGAAACGACATTCAACAACGGCGTGCGGCTGGTGACCCAGCAGGTGCCGGGCATGCATACGATCACGCTGGGGATCTGGGTGGCCAACGGCGCCCGCCAGGAACAACCGTCAATAAGCGGCGTGGCCCACTTTATCGAGCACCTCCTGTTCAAGGGCACTGAGCGGCGCAATGCCCGTCAGATCTCGCGGGAGATCGACTCCCTGGGCGGGATCTTAAACGCCTTCACCGGCCATGAGTATGTCTGCTACTACGCCAAGGCCTTAAGCAGCTGCCTGCCGCAGGTGTCCGATATCCTGAGCGACATGTTCCTCAACTCGATCTTCCCCGCGGAAGAGATCGAAAAGGAACGTAATGTGGTGCTGCAGGAGATCAAGATGCGGGATGATACCCCGGAGGAGGCGATCCACGACCGCTTCCACCTGAGTTTCTGGCAGGGCCATCCCCTGGGGCGCCCGATCCTGGGCAGCACCGAGACCATCAGCGCCATCAGCCGCGAGGCGATTGTGGCCCACAAGCAGCAGTGGTACCGGCCCAGCGAGATCGTGATTGCCGCTGCCGGCGGGGTGGAGCATAAACAGTTGGTGGACCTGCTGGAAGGCCCCTTTTCGGCCTTGAAGCCGGGTGAGCCGCGCCGTGGGGCCAACATCAGCAACCGCCCCTCCAGGGGCCGGGTGGTGGAGCTTTCGGAGCGAGATCTGGAACAGACCCTGATCTGTCTGGGCACCGATGGTCTGCCCCACACCGATTCGGGGCGCTACGGTCTGGTGGTGCTGAACACCATCCTGGGGGGCGGCATGAGTTCGCGCCTGTTTCAGGAGATCCGTGAAAAGCGCGGCCTGGCCTATTCGGTTTATTCCTATCTCAGCTCCTACAGCGATGCCGGTGCGCTGACGGTCTATGCCGGCACCGACCGCGAACGGAGCTGTGAAGCGGTCAGGATCATGTTGGCTGAGATGGGACGGCTGCGCGACGAGCTGGTGCCTGAAGATGAGCTGAACGCCGCCCGGGAGCAGATCAAGGGAAAGATTCTGATGTCGCTTGAGTCCAGCGACAGCTATATGTCCCGACTGGCCCGCAGCTATCTCTACTACGGTCGTTTCCAGCCGCTGGATGAGCTGATGGCCGGCTTTGATGCCGTCAGCGCCGCAGACCTGCAGCAATTGGCCGGCCGACTGTTTCAGGACAGCTCCCTCAACGTCCAGGTGATGGGCAAGGTGGACCCGGCCTGCTTTACCACCAACCGCGAACTGATTACGTTGTAGCCACTGCGGGGCATGGCCGTCGGCCGTGCCCCGTCTCGTCATCCCCGGCCGGTGTGGCCGAAACCGCCTGCCCCCCGTGCACTTTCCTCGCTGAACTGTTCCACCACCCGTAAACTGGCCTGTACCACCGGTACGAACAGCATCTGACAGATCCGCTCGCCGGGCTGGATGGTGTACGGCTCTAGGCCCTGATTGCGGATGCCGACCTTGATCTCGCCCTGATAGTCGCTGTCAATCACACCGATGGTGTTGGCCAGCACGATGCCGTGCTTGATCCCCAGCCCTGAGCGGGGGGCCAGGATCGCCACCAGGCCGGGATCGTGGATACCGATGGCGATGCCGCTGGGAATGGTGACGGTCTCGCCAGGAGCGACCGTGATGGAGAATTCCAGGCAGGCCCGCAGGTCAAGGGCGGCAGAACCGTCGGTGGCATAGGCCGGCAGGGGAATCTGGTTGCCGATCAGCGGGCTCATTATTTTGGTTTCAATCTCACGGTGTTTCATGTAAAAAATCCCTTCTGGAAGCTGATTGAATGCGTTTTTAGCCTAAAGACGCACGGACGGAAAGCGAAAACAGTACAAGGAGTGACTATGCGTGATCCCCGCGTGGCTGAAATGGCCAGGGTCCTGGTTGAGTATTCCACCCGTATCAAGAAGGGGGACCGGGTCTTGATCTCGGCGGCCGGTTTCGAGGCAGCCCCGTTGGTGAAGGAGCTGTACGCGCTCTGTCTGCAGCGTGGCGCCGAGTATGTGGAGTACAGCTTTAACCATCCCGAGATCGACCGCCAGTTTTACAACCTGGCCTCAAAAAAACAACTGGCCGTCTTTCCCCAGCACAAGCTGGATT
>DIKW01000065.1:2576-4593 GCA_002424705.1 Geobacter sp. UBA5608 | reverse complement strand
TTTAGCATTACCATCACCGATGCTGGTGGCAGAACCGCCGCCAAGACCCTCTCGCTGGCCATCAACCCATCAGGCGGCTCCGGCAGTTCCTGCGGCACTCTGAGCCTCTCCCCCACCTCCGGCTCCAACTTTGCCGCCACAGTGGGCACCGCCTTCAACCGCTCCATCACCGTTGCAGGCGGGCAGGCCCCCTACACGAACACCCAGTGCGTACCGGCCACCTGCAACGGCCTCAGTTTGAGCTGCGGCCCCAGCGGCGCCACCATCAGCGGCACCCCGACAAGCACCGGAACCTGCAACTTCAGCCTCGGCTGGCAAGACAGTTGCACCACTCCTGCGGCCCAGACCATCAACGGCGCCTACAGCGTAAGCATTACTGCGGCGCCATGCGCTGCATTTACCGGCTGGAACTGGAACC
Organism: Geobacter sp. UBA5608; assembly: GCA_002424705.1. Taxonomy (GTDB): domain Bacteria; phylum Desulfobacterota; class Desulfuromonadia; order Geobacterales; family Pseudopelobacteraceae; genus Trichlorobacter. The sequence goes on along the minus strand of DIKW01000065.1, from coordinate 4,175 downwards.
TGCCGACCGTTGCCAACTGCCAATCCTATTCCGGCAACACCTCGGTGATGGGCGGTGTAGCGCCCCTTAGCTGGTCCAGCACACCGCTGCCCAACGGCCTTTTGTTCTGCACCGGCAATACATCGGCCACCTGTAATCTCAGCGGCACACCGTTGACCGCTCCCGGCACCTACTCGATGACACAGCAGGTCACCGACAGCTGCGGTTCAGGCGCCCAAACCAGCTCGCAGAACTTCACGCTGACGGTTACCGACAGCTGTTACAGCAGCGGCATCTCACTGCGCAATCAATCCGGCGGCGCCCGCTACTACCGCCGCAATGGGGGGGGCTGCACCACGTGGAACAACAACTCCAACATCACGGTGGCGGTTGCGGATTCAATCACCGTCTTTTCCAACAACAGCTGCACCACCAGCTACTGCGGCAGTGCCGTGACCTATTGCCAGCAAAAACTCTATGATGCCGACAATGACTGCCAGACCCGCATGAACGCCGGCTGCTCGTTTGTTGACCGCTAACCGCCTGCGTCCGATGCTCAGCAAACGCAGGTTCCTGATGCTCGTCAGTCTGACGCTTATCGCCTACGGCTACTGGCGGCTGGCGGTACCCCCCGACGCGTTGTACGACGTGGTGCTGTTCAGGGCCAAGACAGGGATGCTGTCAGTGGTGGCGGGCGGTGGTTTTTTAGCGGCATGGTTGACGTTTCGCTAAGCGGAAGGGAAAACAGATGATGGAAAAACCCGCTGTGCTGCTACTGCAGATGGGAGGGCCCGACTCGCTTGAGGCGGTGCGCCCCTTTCTGCTGAACCTGTTTTCCGACCGGGAGATCATCACCATCGGTCCGGCCTGGCTGCAGCCGTTGATCGCCCGGATGATTGTGAAGCGGCGCACGCCGTCGGTGGTGGAAAAATACCGTGAGATCGGCGGCAAGTCACCGATCCGTGAGCTGACCCAGGCCCAGGCTGCAGCGCTTTCGCAAGTGCTTGGTATGCCCTGTTCAGTCGGCATGCGCTACTGGCACCCTTTTACCGCCGAGAGTCTGCTGAAGCTGCGCCAGTCCGGTATCCACAAGCTGGTGGCGCTGTCGCTCTATCCGCACTATTCCCGCGCCACCAGCGGCTCCAGCTTTAACGACCTGGATCGTCAGCTGGCTGCCTTGAAGCTGCAACTTGATGTCGTCCGCATCCCCCATTTCTACCATCATCCGCTCTACATCCAGGCCCTGGCCGAGAAGATTGAACAGGGACTGGCCTCGTTCCCTGATCGCAGTGTGGTGCAGCTGCTGTTCTCAGCCCATTCGCTGCCCCAGTCGTTTATTGACGACGGTGATCCCTATCTCGACCATATCCAGACCACGGTGCGTCTGGTGATGGAACAGTTCGGCGCTATCAGCCACCACCTGGCCTTCCAATCCCGGGCCGGGCCGGTTAAATGGCTGGAGCCCTCCACCGACGACACACTAAAACAGCTGGCAGCAAGCGGCTGCACGGACCTGCTGGTGGTGCCGCTCTCCTTTGTGTCCGACCATATCGAGACCCTGCACGAGATCGACATCGAGTATGCCGAAGAGGCCCGCAAGCTGGGGATCAGCACCTTCCG
>DIKW01000065.1:0-2548 GCA_002424705.1 Geobacter sp. UBA5608 | reverse complement strand
TGGTACGCACGGCGCTCGACAATTCATAATCATTCACAATTGCTTCATCACTTCTTCCCATCGGGTTGCTAAGGTGGAACCATCACAACGAGGTTCATCTCAACCGAACCAATCTCACGGAGGAACAACATGAAAAAATCACTGGTAGCACTGACGGTAGTAGCGGCACTGGCCATTACTGGTTCGGCCTTTGCCCGCGGCGGTATGGGCATGGGTCCGGGTATGGGCATGGGCAGCTGCCCCCAGATGGGCCAGACAGGGGCCATGACCCCTGAAATGAAAAAATTCATCGCCGACACCATGCCGCTGCGCGAAGAGATGCACGCCAAGCACATCCAGCTGCAGAAGGAGATGATCAAGGACAAGCCTGATGCTGCCAAGGTCACCAAGCTGCAGGGTGAGGTGACTGAACTGCGTCAGAAGATGATGGATGCTCGCGCCAAAGCCGGACTGCCGATGGGCAAGATGGGCAAGCGTGGCGGCAAGATGGGTGGTCCCGGCATGGGCCCCATGATGAACGCACCTGCTCAGACCAAGTAAACAGGAGACCGCCGGTGCCCCCGTTCCACTGAGCGGGGGCACCGGGACCTTGCACATGCACACCACACTCACCGCCTACCTGTTTTCAGGTCTATTGTTGATGGTGCTGGCACAACCGGCCACAGCCCGAGGCGCCGAGGAACGGCCGTTTATGCCGGGACGCGGCTGGCATGGCCCCGGCCAGGGACTTGGCCTCGGACCTGGACGCAGCCCCTACGGCGCCTACTGCCCCAAGCGGCACGCCGACCACTACGGCGCACGGCAACCGGTACACACCAAGACAGAGGCCCGCGAACGGCTGCAGCAGCTGTTTGGCGCCGACCAGGTAACGGTCAGCGATCTCGAAGAACGTCCCCGCCACTTTAAGGCCAACATCGTTGACAAGAACGGCACGCTGCTGGACACCGTCATTATCGATCGCCGTTCCGGTCGTATCCGTTCGATCCTCTAGACGCAGTTCCCGCCTGACGTACGGCCCCGGCTGTGCTATACTGCCCTCCATCTCCTGCCGAACGGAGCTGTCATGCAACGCCCGATCCTGATCGTAGAAGATGATTTCAAGATCGCCCGGATCATTAAGGCCTATCTGGAAGGGGCCGATTTTCGGGTGATCCACGTCGATACTGCCGCCGCTGCCCTGGAAAAAGCGCAGCAGGAGCTGCCGCTGGCGGTGATTCTCGACCTGGGCCTGCCGGACAAAAGTGGCGAGGAGCTGTGCCAGGAGCTGAAGGAGCTGGGCGATCTGCCGGTGATCATGCTGACCGCCAAGGCATCGGAAGAGGAGCGGATCACCGGCTTTGCGCTGGGCGCCGACGATTATGTGGTCAAACCGGCCTCGCCACGCGAGCTGGTCTACCGCGTTAAAGCGGTACTCAAACGGGCTGATACCACGTCCGGAGGTGAGCGGCCCTTAAGCTTCAACCAGGGTGACGTGGTGCTTGACGGCAAACGGCACACCCTGACCCGGCACGGCCAGACCGTAGCGATCACCCCCACCGAATTCAAGCTGCTGGCTACTTTGGCAGCCGCTCCCGGACGCACCTTTACCCGTGACGAACTGGTCTCCAAGGCCCTGGGCTATCAGTTTGAGGGCTACGAACGCAGTGTGGACGCCCACATCAAGAATCTACGCCAGAAGATCGAAACAGACAGCCGCAATCCGGAGCTGATCAAAACCGTCTATGGCGTCGGCTACCTGTTCAGCGGGGAACGGGATGAGCTTTAGCCTGCAACGAAAACTACTGCTGCCGCTCTTGCTGGTGACCCTGATCGCGCTCTCCTCCGGCGTGCTGTTGCGGGGCTTTATCATCCGTGACTTCAAGGCCTTTGCCGAAGGCAGAATGATTGACCGGCTCTACCAGGTACTGGCGGTGCTGGAAGGACGGTTTGCCGAAGGCAACGGCTGGCAGCCGCCAGAGCTGGCCAACGATCTGATCTGGGCCCACCAGATGGGCTTCGAGCTGAAACTCTACGATCAGCAGGGCCGGCTGCTCATTACCACCGAACAGGCGCTGAACAGCCTGCCGCCGCTGATGCGCAAGCGGATCAGCGCCTCCACCGAGGGTCGCCCTGATGCTGCTCCGGACGACTACCACCCCTACCCGCTGTTCCTGCAAGGCAATGAGATCGGCCACCTTGAGGTACGCATACCGCGGCCGATCAAGGAAGACCTGTTTATCCGTTCTTCAAACCAGTTTCTGCTCTACTCCACCGTCGGGATGGGGCTCTTGGCCGTGCTGCTGAGCGCACTGCTGGCCCGCCGATTGTCACGGCCCCTGCAACGCCTGACCACCGCGGCCGAGGGGATCGCCAACGGCGACCTGAGACAGCGGGTGCCGATCACCACCAATGACGAGATCGGCCGTCTGGCAACCGCCTTCAACACCATGGCCGATTCACTGGAAGGCCATGAGCGGTTGCGCCGGCAGCTGGTCTCCAATGCCGCCCATGAGCTGCGCACACCGCTGATGGTGATCCGCGGCGAACTGGAGGGGATGCTGGACGGCGT
>DIKW01000105.1:29226-61415 GCA_002424705.1 Geobacter sp. UBA5608 | reverse complement strand
GCTCCTTCCCGACCAGCCCGGGCGTCTACCTGATGTACGACGCCGACGGCGTCATCCTGTATGTCGGCAAGGCCCGCAACCTGCGCCAGCGGGTGCGCAGCTACTTCGGCAACACCGATGGCCGCCCCCAGGTCCGCTTCCTGATGGCACGAGTGACCGAGATCCGCTTTACGGTCACCGACACCGAAAAGGAGGCGCTGCTGCTGGAGAACAACCTGATCAAGCAGCACCAGCCCCGTTACAACCTGAACCTCAAAGACGACAAGACCTTCTTTTCCCTGCGGATCGACCTGCGGGAGCGCTTTCCCCGCTTCACGGTGGTGCGTAAGATCGTCCGGGACGGCGCACGCTACTTCGGTCCCTACGCCTCGGCCTCGGCAGCGCGGGAGGTGCTACGCCAGCTGCAGCGGATGTTTCCCCTGCGCCATTACCCGCTGGCCAGCTGTATGAACCGGGCCCGTCCCTGCCTCTACCACCAGATCGGCCAGTGCAGCGCCCCCTGCCACCAGCTGATCAGCCCCGAGCAGTACGGCTCATTGGTGGATGGCGCGGTCCTGTTTCTGGAGGGCAAGAGTAAAGACCTGGTGGCCGGCTTCAAGCAACGGATGAAGGAGGCGGCCGAGTTGCAGCGCTATGAGGAGGCGGCCCGCTGGCGCGACCTGCTGCAGGCCATCGACACCACCCTGGAGCGCCAGAAGGTAGTCAGTCAGGGGGGCGAGAGCGACATACTCGGTCTGGCCCGCGATGGCGAACGGTTGGCAGTGGCGCTGCTGTTCATCCGGAGCGGCAACCTGTCCGGCAGCAGCGTGCTGCACGGCACCGGCGAGCTCGGGGATGGGGACGCGCTGTCGGCCTTCATCCAACGCTACTATGATGCTGAACGGACGATCCCGGACGAGCTGCTGCTACCCCAGCCACTGGACGACCAGAGTGCTCTTGAGGAATGGCTCTCTGAGCTGAAGGGCCGCAAGGTGCGGCTCATGCATCCCCAACGGGGCGAAAAGGTGGAGTTGGTGGCCCTGGCCGGCCGCAACGCCCAGGCGGCGCTGCAGGAGAAAAACGCCGCACAGCAGGGCACTGAACTGACACTGGCAGCATTGCAACAGAAACTGGCCTTGCCGACCCTGCCGCGCCGGATCGAGTGCTACGACATCTCCACCCTGCAGGGACGCCATTCGGTGGGCAGCGGTGTTGCTTTCCTGGACGGTACGCCGGACAAGGCCCGCTACCGGCGCTACCGGATCAAGACGGTGGAGGGCCAGGACGACTTCGCCATGTTGCAGGAGGTCTTCAGCCGACGCTTCAGCCCGCAGCGGATCGACCAGTGGGGGCTGCCGGACCTGGTGGTGGTGGATGGCGGTATCGGCCAGTTGAACAGCGCCCTGGCCATCATTGAAGAGTTGGGATTGCGCGATCGGTTGCCGGTGGTCTCCCTGGCCAAGAGCCGGGTGCAAGGGGATGGCAAGGATGCAAGCGTGGAACGGAGTGAGGAGCGGGTCTTTCTGCCGGGACGCAGAAACCCGGTCAAACTGCGGCAGGATTCGGCCCCGCTCCGTTTGCTGGCCGCCATCCGCGACGAGGCTCACCGCTTTGCCATCGAGTACCACCGCAGCCTGCGGGAGCACGAAACTCTGCACTCGGCGCTACGGAATATTCCAGGGGTTGGACCGCAACGGGAACGTCTGCTGCTGACCCGCTTCGGGTCACTGGAAGGGGTGCGGCGCGCCACGCCGGAGCAACTGGCTGCTGTGGCGGGAATCGGCGAAGAACTGGCGGAGCAGATCACGGCAACCCTGACGACCCCAGCCTGAGCGTCAGAGGCCCAACCAGGCCCCTGACGCTCGACAGATGCCAGCTATTTTTTCAGCAAACGATACGGATCGGCCCTGGTCAGCCAGGGATCAGCGGGATATGCGGCTGCCAGACGGTCGTAGATACCGATCAGGTTGGCAACGTCATGGCTCTCAATGTAGCGCGCCACGCCGTTCAAGTAGATCGCCTCCGGCGCCTGGGGGCTGTCCGGATACTGGCCGATGATCTCCCCGAAACAATCGCAGGCCGCCGGACGATCGGGCAGGTTGAATTTCGCCTGGCCTATGCCCAGCAGCAACGAAGGGATCAGTTCGTGGGGCGGGTAGAAACCGAGGGTGCGATACTGCTCGACGCCGTCGGCATCCAGCAGCAGCAGGGTGGGGGTCCACTTGACCTTGTAGCGGGAACCCAGCTCAGGGTCGCTGGCCGGTGTACGGACCGGGATGACGGTTTGATTGACGAACGAGACGACTGCCGGATCGATGTACGCGACCGCGTCCATCTGCTTGCAGCCGATTCAGTTGGGGTTGAAAAAATCCACAAAGGCCAGTTTGTCCTGTTTTCTGGCCAATGCCAACCCCTCGTTAAAATCGGTAATCCAGTTGATCTGAGACATGGCACGCTCCTTTTGCATGGATTCAGCCGCAGAGACTCGCAGAGCAGACATCACACCTCACTGCACAGGGATACGCCCCCTCATACGACTGTCGGATAATCGGTATAGCCCGCCGGACCAGGGGTGTAGAAGGTGGTCTGGTCAGGCTCGGCCAACGGCTGGCCCGATTTAAGACGGGCCACCAAATCGGGGTTGCTTATGAACGGCCGGCCAAAGGCGATCAGGTCGGCGGTGCCGCTCTGCAGGTCCGCCTCGGCCCGGGCAACATCATACCCGCCGGACAGGATTACCGCCTGGCCACCCCGCTGACGGAAGGCCCGACACATCTCCTGCACCGTGGCCGGGTCCGGCTTGGGCGCCCCCATGGCCGAGTGATCCACCAGATGCAGGTACAGTAACCCCAGCTTCCCCAGTTCACCAGCCAGCTCGATGTACTGCTCCGCAATACCGTCGTAGCTGCCGCTCATATCGTTAAAGACACCATAGGGTGAAAGCCGGATACCAACCCGGCCGGGGCCGATGGCATCGGCCACCCCGGCGGCGACCTCCAGGGCGAACCGGTTGCGGTGACCGCTGTCGCCGCCATAGTCGTCCCGACGCCGGTTCGAGCCGGGGTCCAAAAACTGGGTGATCAGATAGCCGTTGGCGCCATGCACCTCCACCCCGTCACACCCGGCAGTAATCGCATTGCGGGCTGCCTGCTGATATTCGGCCGCCGTACCGTTCACTTCGGCCGGGGTCATCTCGCGGGGCAGATCGTAGGGCTGCTCGCCCTGGCTGTCAGTCCAGATCGCTCCGTTCAGCGCCACCGCCGAGGGGGCCAGCAGTTCGGCGCCAGGCGGCAGGTTGAGCCGGCTGCCCACCCGGCCGCAATGCATCAACTGCACAAACAGCTTCCCTTTTCCGGCATGCACCGCCTCGCTGACCGTCTTCCAGCCAAGGGTCTGCTCCGTTGTGGCAATACCGGGGATCCGGGCGTAGCCCAGGCCATTCAACGACGGCGAGGTCCCTTCGCTGATGATCAGACCGGCGGAAGCCCGCTGACCGTAGTATTCCGCCATCAATGCATTGGCAATATTTCCCGGTGCCCGTGAACGGGTCATCGGGGCCATCACCACCCGATTTTGCAGGACATGATAGCCAAGCTGGTACGGATCAAACAACTTCATGACGGCCCTCCTTGTGGTGCTGCCCGATCGGCTACAAGCATCTGGGCCCGCTGCTTATTCAGACGTCTTTTGCTTAAATGCTGTGCGGATCTCTTCGATCCGGCGTCGGTTGGTTCCCATATCCGAATAGCCGAGACGTGACGCCGAACGCAGCTGGATCACCCGGTCGACTGAATCCAGCACAAACTCTGCATCATCGACAAACAGCCGGGTATGCAGCTCCACCCGCAGATAGCCGGGACGTTCCTCCACCAAGGTGGCGTCGGGCCTGGCCAACACGATCTGACGCAACCGCCAGAAGGCCTGCTCCGGCTCACCATCGACCGGCAACGGCGCGATTCGATGCCGGTCATCGGCGGCCTGGCTGGAGACACAGTTCGGTGATGCCGGACAAGGCTCAAACCGTCCGTCATGGACCCCCAAGCGAGGACGCTCACCAACGCAGCCGAAAAGCCCCAGCACTCCCAGCATCATCGCCCCCCACCCCACCACCAGCCGGACAGCTCCCATAGACATGGTACCTTCCTTGCATTTTGTCAAACCAATGCTATCTAAGTACCTGACACTTTATCAGGAGCCTGTCCGATGTCCAGCTACAAGCGACATTTCCTGTTTTTGCTACTGCTCTGGGGCCTCCAAATGGTGAGCCCCTGCTCAATGCAGGCCCGCACCGTCGAACAGGTCAGCTTTGCCCAGCAGGTCACCATCGGCGGCCGCAGCGTACCGCTGCGCAATGCTGCCCTGCTACGGCATCTGCTGGTAATCAAGGCCTATGTTGCCGCCCTGTACCTGCCGGCGGCGGTGCCTCCCGAAGAAGCACTGGGTGACCATCCGAAGCGCCTGGAGATCAGCTACCTGGTGCCGATCAGGGGCACCGATTTCGACAAGGGGGCGCAGCCGGTCCTGCGGCGTCAGCTTTCGCCTGACCAGCTGGCACGTCTACAGGAACGGCTCAACCGGCTCAATGCCGCCTATCGGGACGTCAAGCCGGGCGACCGCTATGCCCTGACCTATTTACCAGGGCACGGCACCGAGCTCTCCCTCAACGGCAAGCCGCTGATCACCATCGAAGGGGCCGACTTTGCGGCAGCCTACTTCGGCATCTGGCTCGGGCCGCAACCGATCGACCAGCAGCTCAAGCAGACGCTGCTGCAGCTGGCCAGGCGATGAAGGGACTACTCACAACCGTCTGCCTGACGGCAGCAGCCGTGATGCTTGCTGCAATCAGCGACGCCGCGCTGCAAAAGGATGTCATGAGCGCCCTGCACCAGCTCTGGCCGGACCCGTGGTTTCGCGTCACCCTGCTGGACGCCTACCTGAGCTTTCTGTTGTTCTGGCTCTGGGTCAGCTGGCGCGAACGGTCCGCCTCCCGCTCAGGACTCTGGCTGCTGCTGATCATGGGGCTGGGCTCGGTCGCCATGGCCGGCTACCTGGTGCTGCAGCTGCGCCGATGGAACCCTGACCAGGGCATTGCAGGACTACTGCTGGGACCCCGCAGGGCGGCGGCGCTGCCCGACGGAACAGCCCAAGCCACCGCTACCATGCCAACCCAAGGAGGAACGCCGTGACGAGCATACTGCTGCTGACCACCGGCTGCATCCTGCTGTACATGACCGGCTGGTTCATCGCCTCCCGCCTGATGGCGCGCAACGACATCGCCGATGTGGCCTGGGGACTGGGGTTCATCCTGGCAGCCGGGGTCTCCCTGGTGTCGGCCGGGGTCTACGCCCCCCGGGGCCTGCTGGTTTCCGGCATGGTGCTGACCTGGGGCCTGCGGCTGGCTCTGCATATCCATGCCCGCAATCGCGGCAGGGGCGAGGACCCGCGCTACCGCAAATGGCGGGAGGAGTGGGGGCGCTGGTTCGTGATCCGCTCCTTCCTGCAGGTCTTCATGCTGCAGGGTCTGCTCCTGGTGATGGTGGCCATACCGGTGATCTTCATCAACGCCGCCCCTCCGGTGGCGTTGGGCTGGCCCGATCTGGTCGGCGTGGCGATCTGGCTGACAGGCCTTAGCTTTGAGGCCGTGGGCGACTGGCAGCTGCTGCGGTTTCTCCGCAACCCGGCCAACCGCGGCAGCCTGATGACCAGCGGACTGTGGCGCTACACCCGCCATCCCAACTACTTCGGCGAGGTATCTCTCTGGTGGGGGCTCTGGCTGCTGGCGCTGCCGATTGCGGGGGGCTGGCTGACCATCATCGGCCCCCTGACCATCAGCTTTTTGATCCTGAAGGTGTCGGGCATCCCGATGCTCGAAAAACAGTACGAGGAGCGGGCCGACTTCCAGGAGTACAAGCGCCGCACCAGCGCCTTCTTTCCGCTGCCACCGCGGCCGGGAGGCACAGCATGAACATCGCGGTAATCGGCGGTGGCATCTCAGGGCTGGCAACGGCCCACCTGCTCAGCGATGAACACCAGGTCACGCTGTTTGAGGCCAACGACTACCTGGGCGGCCACACCAACACGGTGGACGTCTCCCTCGACGGCCAAAGCTGGGCGGTGGATACCGGCTTCATCGTCTTCAACGAACGGACCTATCCGAACTTCATCAGGTTGCTGCAACGGCTGGAGGTGGCCTCCCAGACCAGCGTGATGAGCTTTTCGGTCAGCAACCAGCAGAGCGGCCTGGAGTACTGCGCCACCAACCTGAACACCCTGTTCGCCCAGCGCGGCAACCTGTTCAGCCCGCCCTTCTGGGGTATGCTGCGGGATATCTTCCGCTTCAACCGGGAGTCCCGGGAGCTGTACCAGTCCAGGGACTGGGAGCTGACCCTGGGCGGCTACCTGGAGCAGCAGCACTATTCCCGCCTGTTCATCGACGACTTTCTGGTGCCGATGGGCAGCGCCATCTGGTCGGCGGATCCGGCCCGCTTTCTGCAATTTCCCGCCACCGCCTTTGTGCGGTTCTTTGCCAACCACGGCATCCTGAACGTGATCGACCAGCCCCGCTGGCGGGTGATCAGCGGCGGTTCCCGCCAGTATGTGGCGCCCTTGGCACGACCGTTCCGCGACCGGGTACGGCTGGCCTGTCCGGTGCGCCAGGTGCGCCGACTGGCCGATGGTGTGGAGCTGACCCTGCCGGACGGCAGCGTGGAGCGGTTCGACCAGCTGGTGCTGGCCTGTCACAGCGACCAGGCCCTGGCGCTGCTGGCCGACCCCAGCCTGGCCGAACAGGAAGTGCTGGGGGCGATTCCCTACCAGCCCAACGACACGGTACTGCACACCGACGAACGTCTGCTGCCCCGTCTTGACTGGGCCCGGGCCAGCTGGAACTGCCAGATCCCCCGAGAGCAACACGCTGGGGTCTGCCTGACCTACTGGATGAACCGCCTGCAGTCACTTCAGGCGCCGCGGCAGTTCTGCGTCACCCTGAACAGCCCTGAAGCCATTGATCCGCAGCGCCGTATCCACAGCATCCGCTATCACCATCCGGTCTACTCCAGCGCCGCCTTTGCCGCACAGGAGCGCTGGGAAGAGATCAACGGCGTCAACCGCACCTGGTACTGTGGTGCCTGGTGGGGCTACGGCTTCCACGAGGACGGCCTGAACAGCGCATTGGCCGTCTGCCGCCGGTTCGGCAAGGAGCTGTAATGGAAAGCCGCCTGTATCAAGGACAGGTGCGTCATCGCCGCACGGCCCATGCCCGCCATGAGTTCCGTTACGGCCTGTTTCTACTCTACCTGGACCTGGCGGAGCTGCCCCGCCTCTTCGACGGCCGCTGGTTTTGGTCCCTGGAGCGCCCCAACTGGGCCAGTTTCCGGCGTGGCGACCATCTCCGCCGTCCTGGCCCGCTGGATCAGGCGGTGCGCGACACTGTGGCGGATCAGCTCGGTTTCCGGCCAACCGGGCCGATCAGACTGCTGACCCACCTGCGCTACCTGGGGTACTGTTTCAATCCGATCAGCATCTACTACTGCTTCGACATCGACAACCGCCTTGAGGCGATCGTGACCGAGGTGCACAACACACCCTGGGGCGAAGAATACGTACGGGCACTGGATGCCCGGAGAGGTCCGGACAACGACGGCTGGTACCGCTACCGGCTGGACAAGGAGTTCCACGTCTCCCCCTTTATGCCGATGAGCGTCGACTACACCTGGCTGTTTAGCGAACCCGGCCAGGAGCTTGCGGTGCGGATGGAGAATCGTCTCGACGGCCTGCTGGCCTTCGAGGCGGGGCTGGCACTGACCGCGCGCGCACTGAACCGGGCCAGCCTGGCGGGGGCCCTGCTGCGCTGGCCCTGGATGACCGCCCGGGTCATTAGCGCCATCTACTGGCAGGCCCTGCTGCTCAAACTGAAGGGGGTGCCGTTTCAACCCCACCCTGACCAGCCGATGGTCCAGAAAGGACACTACCACCCATGAACAGCGATGAGCAGATCTTCGACTGCCTGTCGCCGCCGGAACAGCTCCGGCAGGCAGGACTGCTGGAACGGCTGGCCAAAGCCCAGGTCCTGAAGGCCCTGGAACAGATCAGCGCCGGCCGGCTGGTCCTGCAGCAGACGGGAGAGCGCTGGGACTTCGGGCCACAGGACAGCGACCTCAGCGTGACCCTGCGGATCCATCACCCGGCCTTCTGGCGGGCAGTGGCCTTCGGTGGCAGCATCGGTGCCGGTGAGGCCTATCTGGCGGGCCACTGGGACTGCAACGACCTGCCGGCGCTCTTCAGGCTGATGGTACGCAGCCAGGAGGTACAGCAACAGATGGAGGGCGGACCGGCGCGGCTGACAGGCTGGCTCCAGCGCCTGCTGCACAGCATTAACGACAACAGCCTGCGCGGCAGTCGCCGCAACATCGCTGCCCACTATGACCTGGGCAACGACTTCTACCAATTGTTCCTCGATCCGACCCTGGCCTACTCCTGCGGCATCTTCGAAGGCCCCGAAAGCACCATGGAACAGGCCTCCCTGGCCAAGTTCGACCACATCTGCCGCACCCTGCAGCTGCGCGAAGGGATGGAGCTGCTCGAGATCGGCACCGGCTGGGGCGGCTTTGCCCTGCATGCGGCCCGCTACTACGGTTGCCGAGTCACCACCACCACCATCTCGCGCCAGCAGTTCGAGCTGGCCGGCCAACGGGTGCGCCAGGCCGGACTTACGGACCGGATCACACTGCTCTGTCAGGATTATCGCCAGCTGAGCGGCCAGTTCGATCGGCTGGTCTCCATCGAGATGATCGAGGCCGTGGGCCACCGGCATCTGCCCGTCTTCTTTGCCACCTGCTGCCGCCACCTCAAACCGGACGGCCTGGCGCTGATCCAGGCCATTACCGTGCCGGACCGGATCTACGAACGGTACCGCCGTAGGCCCGACTTCATCAACCGCTACATCTTCCCCGGCGGCTGCTGTCCCTCGTTGCAGGCCATGACCACAGCCGCAGCAGCCCAAACCGACCTGCGTCTGGTGCGTCTTGAGGATTTCACCCCACACTATGCCTGCACCCTGCAGCACTGGCGCCGCGCATTTTTGGAGAGGTTGCCGCAGGTGCGTGCCCTCGGCTACGATCAACGCTTTATCAGGATGTGGGACTACTACTTGAGCTACTGCGAGGGGGGCTTTGTTGAACAGTTCACCGGCCTGCTGCAGCTGCTCTACGCCCGGCCCGCTGCCCGGATCGCGGAGTCGACGCCATGAAGATAAAACTCCTCAACGCTGCGCTGTTTCAACTGGTCTGGCTGTGTGCCGTACTGGGGGCCGCCAACGGCAGACCCTGGCTCGGCCCGCTGGTACTGTTGCCGGTGGTGGCCCTGCACCTGCTGCTGAGCGACCATCTCCGGCGTGAACTGCGCCTGCTGGCCCTGGCCGGCGTGATCGGCGCCCTGTTCGACACCGGCGCGGTACTGGCCGGGGTCATCACTCCCCAGGCCTGGCTCTACCCGCCGCCGCTGAGCCCCCCCTGGATGATCGCCCTCTGGATCAACCTTGCCGCGACCCTGAATGTCTCGCTGAGCTGGCTGCAGGGGCGTCCCTGGTATGGGGCCCTGTTCGGCGCCATCGGCGGACCGCTGGCCTATTACAGCGGCGCCCGGCTGGGCGCCACCGCAACCCTCCCGGAACCGGGCGGTCTGCTGCTGCTGGCCCTGGGCTGGGGCATCGTCACACCAATCCTTTTGGCCATCGCCAATCCCCGAGGAGGGACCCATGCTCCATAACCTTACCCTGCTGATACTGGTTCTGCCGATCTTCTTGCTTTTGGACTACCTCTGGCTGGCGAAGCTGATGCAGGGGTTCTATCTGCGGGAACTGGGGGATCTGGCCCGTCGCGAGGGGGATGCCATCAAGCCGCGCCTGCTGGCTGCGGCCGGTGTCTACCTGGCACTGCCCGGCGGCATTATCCTGTTCGCCCTGCCGCGGGTCGATCCGACCAACCCGGTCTGGTCGGCCCTGGGGTGGGGATTTGTGTATGGGGTAACGGTGTATGCGGTCTACGATCTGACCAACCGTGCCACCCTGAAGCACTGGCCGGTGCGGATGGCGCTGGTTGATATCTGCTGGGGCGGCGTCTTGTGCAGCCTGGTGACACTGGCCGCCGTGCTGATCGCGTCACACGTCGCTTAGAGGGTTCAGGGGCTCGTTCTCAGCCGACCAGGCCGCGCAGATAGGACAAAAGATCCTGAAAATCTTGCGGCGGCTCGCTCTGGAACTCCAGATACTGGCCGCTGACCGGATGCACAAACCCCAGCACCCGGGCATGCAGGGCCTGACGCCCCAGATGGGAGATCATACCCTTCAGCCGGGTATCTTTGAGGTTATTGAAGCGGCCGCCGTCAGGGTACAACGGGTCCCCCAACAGCGGCATGCCGGCCTCGCTCAGGTGCACCCGGATCTGGTGGGTACGGCCGGTTTCCAACCGCAACTGGACCAGGCTGGCCGCGCCGAAACGCTCCAGCACCCGCCAGTTGGTGACGGCCGGCTTGCCGTGGCGGGCAGTGCCGGACAGCCGCAACCGCTCGGTGGGATGCCGGCCGATGATACCGCAGATCTTACCGGTATCCTCGGCTGGTGAACCATAGATCAAGGCCCAGTACAGACGTTTGATGCTGTGGGCCGCAAACTGCTCCGCCAGACCGCGGTGGGCGATGTCATGCTTGGCCGCCACCAGCAGGCCGGACGTGCCCTTATCCAGACGGTGCACGATGCCGGGCCGCAGTTCCCCCCCCACGCCGGACAGGTCGCTGCAGTGGGCCAGCAAGGCGTTGACCAGGGTGCCGGAATCGACCCCGGCCCCGGGATGAACCGTCATGCCTGCCGCTTTGTCAACCACGATCAGCTCATGATCCTCATAGACCACCGTGAGCGGGATCGCCTCGGCCAGCGGCGTGGTCGGCACCGGCGGCGGCACCGTCACCAGCACCTGTTCGCCCCCCTCCAGCTTGAACGAGGATCGCGGCTGCCTACCATCCACCAGCACCTGCCCATCCTCGATCAGCCGCTGCAGTGACGAGCGGCTCTGCCCTGGCAGTTGCGATGCCAGAAAGGCATCCAGACGTTGCCCTGCTGCCGCACACGGCACCATCAGACTATGCTGCTGTTCCGTCATAGCTTACGCTCCAAACAGCAGAGGCGCACCCAGCGGGTACGCCTCTGTCATGAAATTATATACTGCCGACAACCTACCAGATCGTCGACTCGATCTTGCCGGCCCGCTTAATCAGGATATCCACCAAGGTCAGGTCAAAGATCTGTTCCGGGTTCAATTCAGGCGCCACCCGTGAGTAGAAATGCTGACGCCCCTCTTCGATCTCTTCGCTCAAGGTCTCGAAGATGTTGTCGTTCTTGATCCCCTTCTCCACCTTCTCCTGATTGTAGATCGCCACGTCCGAGACGACAGCCCGCGCCAGACGCGCTGCCTGCTCTTTACTGGTGATGATGTTCATAGGCCATCCTTTCGGAGGAAGTGCGCGCGACAAAAAGTGAACGCACTGTAGCGTAGTTACCGCATAAAGTAAACAGGTGTCGCTGGCTCAGCGCGACAGGCGCCCCTGGCCGGAGGAACGTAGCGGGCGGGCGTCGTCGGCATTGCCCGGCACCATGGTCAGCACCAGCGGCCGCCCGGAGCGCAGCACCCTGACCTGCACCGGCTTGCCGATCCGGGCCTCTGCCACCAGCCGCTGCAGATGGGAGGGGTCCTTGACCGGACTGCCCCCAAATTCCACCAGCAGATCATCCGGCTGCAGACCGCCCCGCTCGGCAGGACCACCCGGCGCCAGCTCGGTGATCAGCGCGCCTTCGTCACTCTTCAGGCCAAAACGACTGCCCTCATTCACTGCAACCGGCCGGATGCCGACCCCCAGCCAGGCGCGGGTGACACTGCCCTTGTCCACCAGCTGGGCGATGATCGGCTTGGCCATGCTGGTGGGGATCGCAAAGCCGATCCCCTGGCCGGCGGCCACAATGGCGGTGTTGATGCCGACCACCTCGCCATGGATGTTCAACAGCGGTCCACCGGAATTGCCGGGGTTGATCGAGGCGTCGGTCTGGATAAAATTCTCAATGGTCTCGATCCCCACATTGGAGCGACCGGTGGCCGAGATCACCCCCACGGTCATGGAATGCTCCAGGCCGAAGGGGTTGCCGATGGCGATGGCCCACTGTCCCACCTCGATCCGGTCCGAATCACCCAGCACCGACACCGGCAGGTCACTGGCCTCGATCTTGATCACGGCGATGTCGGTCTTGGGATCGCCCCCCACCACCTTGGCCTGGTAGACCTTGTTGCTGGACAGCTTAACCTGGATACTCTCGGCATCGCGGATCACATGCTCATTGGTCACAATAAAACCGTCGCGACTGATGATGAAACCGGAACCGAGGCTGCGGTTCTGCCGCACCTGGGGGCCGCCGAAAAAGTCATCGAAAAAGGGGGGGAGGTCGGGCATCGGCCGCACCAGCTTGCGCCTGCCCACCGTAGAGATATTGACCACGCTGGGGGTGACCTGTTTAGAGACCGCCGTAAAGGCGCGCTGGGCTGCCAGCACATCGGCCGGCACCTGCTTGACCGGCGGTTCAGCCTCTGCGGCCGGGCGCTTGGAGGTGAACAGCAGCGGTTCATCCGTAGACGGCGACGAACAGCCAGCTACAAAGCTCAGCAGCAACATGCCTGAGATCAGCACACGCAGAAACAGAGAGAAATAGTTCATCATATTGACAACCCGTTCCGATAGTTGCTACATGGTAGTTCCATACGAATAGAACAGGGTTAGACATAATCACTTTTCCAGCCGCTGTCAACCGTTCTACCCGTTATCATCGTCCGTTGCAGGAGGCCCCGCCCGTGAGCGACATCAAGGCCCAGATCAAAGAATTCCGGATCGGCGAAAAGATCCGCAGCCAGCGCCAGCAGCGGCGCCTGACCCTGCAGGAGCTGTCTGAACTGACCGGCCTCTCCAAGCCGCTCCTGTCACAGATCGAAAACGAACAGGTCATCCCGCCCCTGGCCACCCTGCTCAAGATCGCCCGGGGGCTGAAGGTGGATATCCACTTCTTCTTCGAGGATGAGGGCAACCGCCAGAAGCTGGTGGTGACCCACGGCGAGGAGTTACGGCCCGACCTGCAGCGCCAGGCGGTCAACGCCGAGCAGCGCCCCTACACCTATCACTCCCTGGCCCAGGGGATGCGCCACAAACATATGGAGCCGTTTCTGGTGGAGGTGGACAACTCCCAGTGGGACGACAAGCTGTTCTTCCGCCATGAGGGCGAGGAGGAGTTCCTCTACGTGCTGGAAGGGGAGATCGACCTGCACTACGGCAGCGACATCTACCGGGTTAAAAGCGGCGACAGCGTCTACTACGATTCCAGCCAGCCCCACGGCCTGGTCTCGGTGGGGGACCGCAAGGCCCGCATCGTGGCGGTGCTGTACTCGAAATAACTACGACAAGGTTTATCAGCGCCGCGCCCTGAAAAATTGCTCCACCACTCGGCCGGCCCAATCGCCAATTGCTCGTCGATTACCGCCCGCAATGTGGCTCGGTTCGGGGTAGATACCGCCGGGCGGCATAGCATCACCCAGCAGCTTGCGCAGATACCGATTGCAGATGTTGATGGCGTCGATTAAGGCGTTGTGCGCAAGACTGCGATTCTGATCCAGGGCCTGCACCTGTTCTCGGTACAGCGCCCCCTCAGGGTCGGCAAACAGTAGGTCGGTCTCCATCTGACAGACTGCAGCCACATACTGCTCCGCGCAGCGCAACACGTCGCGGATTAACCTACAGGCCACCTCATCCCCTTCTGCCTGCTGTAGAGCCATCTTTATCAGTTCGAACTCACGCATCCTATCCCTCCGGTCACTGCTTACTCCAGATCCGGGTATTCAGGTCAAGCTCTTCCACAATCCCCACCACCAGAAAGATCCAGCCCAGGGTCCGCTCCACCTGAGCCGGATCGGTAAAGGGATGTTTTACGTCAGGCTCAAAGGCGTTGTAGGGGAACCCACCGGCAGCAATGTTGACCCATGAACCGACAAATGAAAGCTCAAAACTACCGAGACTATCCTTCAGGTCCAGCAGCCGTTCCATCATACGCGGTGTCAGCAGATAACGTGCCTCTATCTGGTCGCTGGAATACACCTTAAACTGCTGACTGAAGCGCGGGTCTTCCAGCTTGACCAGGTTACCGAACAGCCCGGAGAGGATACCGGCCTTACCGGCCCGCACCAGGGTGCAGCCGTTGAACTGTTTATTGAAATCAGCGCTAAAGAACAGCCCTTTAAAGATGTCGCGCCAGTGCTCCTCGGTCCGGGTGGTAGTGTGACCATCATTATCGGTTTCGGTGGTGGTGGTCTCGTAGCGTTCTTCCGCATGCACCAGAGAAAAATGCAGCCTAGTCTTGCCATGGGTCCCCTCAAAATAATCCTTGCCGCTGTAGCGATCGGGGCTTTTGAACAAGCTGGCGTTCTTAAACTCATCCAGATCGACATATCCGCTGCTGGCATACCAGAATCCGGGCAGGGCCGTACGCAGCAATTCGGGGATCGCCTCCTGTTTGAACAGACCAGCCAGCTTTTTCTTGCGGTTGCCGACGATCAGGGCAGCGATGATAAAGACCACAAAGCTTACTACCAAGGCCAGACCCCAATGCAGACCGCTGAACAGCATCCAGCCAATCACCGGCAGCGTCAGACCCGCCAGCCAGAGCATAATCTTTCGGTTACCCTGCATCACCTGCAACCTTCTATGTTCCAAACCTGACAACGTTTCGCCCAGGCCGTTTTGCAGGGCGTCGGCCACACATTCATGGACGGTCATGACCAGAGACCCTTCACATTGACGTTCTGACGCTCGGCCTCGCTGATTTCGAACCACAGCTTGGTGCGGTAGCCCATTATCCGCGCCACGACGTTCAAGGGAAACATCTCGCAGCAGTTGTTGTAATCGGTGACAGCGGCATTGTAGGCCCGTCGCGCTGCAGCGATCTGCTCCTCGGTCTCGTTCAACGCCCCCTGCAGCTGGATGAAGTTCTCGCTGGCCCGCAGCTGCGGATAGTTCTCGGACAAGGCGAACACCGAGCGCAGGGCCGAGGTCAGCTGGTTGTCCATCTGCACCAGGTCGTCAGTGGTTGCGGTTCCCCGCACCGCCTGTGAGCGCAGACTGGTCAGCTGCTGCAGCACCTGCTGCTCATGCTGCATGTAGCGCTCCACCGTTGCGATCAGGTTGGGAATCAGATCAAACCGCTTCTTCAGCTGGGTGTCGATGCCGCTGAAGGCGAACTGCACCCGGTTTTTGCGGCCGACCATGGTGTTGAACAGCACAATTCCGGCCAGCAACACCAGGCCGACGCAGACAATGGTAAGCAGGGTTATCGTGTTCATAGTTCCTCCGTAGTAGTTTTGAAGGAACTGTAGCCTGAGCAGGCCAGCGGTGCGGAAAGTGAAACATTGCCGAAAGGTTGTCAGCGCATGAGGGGTAAACTGTTGGGTGCTTTGTACGGAAGCTTGAAGCAAGACACCTGGCATACAAAAAGGGCGCCACTGCTGGCGCCCCCAGTAATTCTTTTTCCAGGTCGAATACTACTGTTTTTTGGCTTTGCCATCCAAAAAGGCAATCGTCGCGGCGGCGAGACAGCCCGCCATAATCACTATGGCACCAAATCCCATGCTTGTATCGATCTTGACAATCTCTTGCTGCGTCCCGCCGAGCGCATTAAATACGTTCATGCTGTTGTTCTGCATAGCCGCCACTGCCTCAATCGTGTTCATGCCGCCAAGCATGGCGACAACGGCAAGCAGCACGCTAACCGCTGCGGTCCCTATCAACCAGCCATGGTCGCCGCTGAACGGCTTCGCCTTGCGGAGAATGGCCAAGGCCAGAACCGCCGGTACAGCAAGGTACAGAGCCTTAGGGATGCCTGCCAGATGCGTCAGACTAACACTCAGATTTCCGCCAACCGCCATCGGTAAAAACAACCCCAGACATGCCGCAACCGCCGCTACAATCGTAACCACTTTCTTGTCCATACAGTACCCTTTCTTTACCAGTCTTTGTTAAGCGTGGTAGCAAAACCGCTATAGCTTTTAAGGGACTATAGACCGGGCAGGCAGATGGCACGTAAAACGAAACATTGCCGAAAGGTTGCTGTGGACAGGCGAGGCTTGAGGGCGAGGAATCAATGTTCCTGATCTTCGTCAGGGGAGGATGCCGCACGACATTCCCACCACAACCAACCAATGGAAGAAATGAATCCGATGGCTGCCATAGTGGGTACAATAGTGATCAGACCGGTACGCCGAAAGTTTTCATATGCCCGAGGCAAAAAATCGGGGATATAAGCTATCGCAAGCAGGAACATCATAACGACAAAGCAGCCGCCACCAAGGATAAATGAAATACGCATCGAGTTAAATTTCTGTTGCATTATATCGGCTCGCTTTTGATCAAATCACTACCGTCCTCAGAAACATTTCGGAATTGTTTTCTTTCCCATTCCGGCAATGGAATATGGGACGCTGAGGTTAGCACTGATCATCCAAGGATTCAGGAGGAATACGGTGAACAAGCGGCAGCGCAAATCACTCACTAAGCTCTTTTGGGATTTGTCCATAATCTGCATAGCGATCGCAGTAATTGGTAACCTTGTAAAACCCGATGTAGCGCTGGCAAAAACCTTGGTACTGGTTGGCTGTGCCGTTGTGTTTGCCATTACCGGATTTGTCATGGGCAACCGGGAATAGCGCTCAAAGGGAGCGGAGCCTTTCGGCAACAGATGCCGGAACCGATAATCGCTCAATTAGGCTGTCCAGTTGCCTTCGAGCAACACCAACATCATCCGGCTGATTTTTGCAGGCTTTGAAGGCGCGCTGATACAGTTCAACCGCCCCCTCCAGATCATGTGTCAACAGGCAGGCCTCGGCCAATGTAGCCATATCCCAGTAGCTAAGATCATAACGATCATTGGTTTTTTGCTGGATCATCGTGCGCCGTCTTTCAAGCGCCCCTTTTACTTCCTTGCCAATCTGTTGCGCCTCAAGCGGGTTGCCTAGCCAAAGCGCGGTTGTTGCAGCATTAATCCCCAAGTAGGTGTTCTTGCACTCCCGCCATCCCTGACGATAGGTTTCGTAGCTCTTGCGCAGAAAGCCTTCATCCTGCCCCTGCTTCCAGATGCGCTTATACACACCGGCCACTATACCGGTGGTCTCAACATCAATCCGTTCAGACCTGGCTTTTTGCCGGTCAATCTCCCTTTCCAGGAGCTGAGCTGCTTCTTCCAGGCGCTCTTCCCTGCTCAACAATAACCCCTGCAGCTGGTAGAAACGATCCCGCAATGCGCCTTTTTGCTTATGTGCATATGATGCTAATCCTTCAATAAGACGGCTTGCCGATGCATGGTCACCCTGAGCAATAAAGATATCAATCAGCAGCAAAGGAAAGGTGAAATTCACTTTAAACTTGTCAAAATAATCCTGTTCTCGCGCTCCAAATATGACTTTCAGCTTTTGTAAATTCAACCTGCTACTGTCTAGAGTCCAGGCTAAATCCGGCAACAGATTGCCACCAGCTCGATCAATCCTGGCTTGACCTTTGTAGATGGTATTTTGCCTCGGTCCTAACGGAAACTCACAAAAGTACCAGACCAGTATAAATTCTAGAAAAACAAGAGCGCAGTCTGCTTCTTCCGCTTTAATTCTGCGCAAGCTGTGACGAACGTCATTACCGAGCAGCCTCAGCCCCTTGGCCCAGTAGTAGCGGTTTTGCTGCAGCTGATTATAGTCAAACAGCTGTTGCTCAATATCAGCAAGGGTCGGTTTCTTTAAGCGGGGGTTGGGGTCTTCACCGAAGAACAGCTGGTGAGAGTCCTTCAGAATCGCCTCAAGAATTCGTGCGCTATAGAACACCACTGCCTCGGTTGCGCCTGCGGCATATACCTTATTCAGATTGGTAAGATCACCCTCCAGCGTTGTGTCCTTCAGCTTGTGACGTGTCACCTCATTCCGCAGGTTGCCGACAAAGGTATTCATGCGATCCTCTCCAATTCGGCATGCTCCATCAACGCCAGCCAATCCTCTGACTCAATCAACATCAGCTCTTGAATTTGTTCGAGGTGTCTTCTGAAGGCCTCCGGCGTATCCGCTGCAGGTTGTTCGATAAGAGTTGAAAGGTGCTGAGCCATGGCCCGGCTACGGGCAGCAATCCGAGACTGCTCCAGCAACGTGCGATACCCTCCCACTGCCGCACCGGCTGCCGGCAGGGTAATGGCGACCACTGACAACAGCTCCTCCAGCACGAGCAACAGCCCTTCAGCGTGATGACCGGTTGCTACTCCATAGAGAGCAAACCCCAGGTGTATCAGTGACACCCCGATGGCCAGCTTGAAGCACAGCATCCCCCAGCGCTTAAGCTGGGCATTTTTAGCGGTTAGCTTTGCAGCATTTTTCGTGTGATAGGCGATCTGATCTTGCACCCAGGCTGTTTTGATGAAGTCCTGATAGTGCGGCAATGAACTGGGCTCAGGCCGTTTTAAGTCGGGAATACGGGAAATGATTTGATGAAAGGCGCGATCAACCCAGCTTTGATTCTGACGATAACCGGGCTTCTGACCACTACGTGGCAAAGGAAGTTCACCACAGGCCACAAAATAAAAGGCCGTGCGCAGCCGTTCTGCCAAAGCGCGGTTTTCCAGCCAGCCAGGGTGCACCCTGGCGTGCTCTGCACGGTGGATCATGAAGTACAGGGAGGCAAGCAGGCATAGTTCGGCAATGTAACCAGGTATGGAGAAAAGCGGATGCTTAGCAAAGACAACCGCAAACGCCATAAAGGCAACCGACAGTGTCGAAAAAAGGTAGCCCAGACGACCAACCAGCTTGTAGCGCCCCTGGAAGGATTCGGCAATCTTCGATGCCCGGCAATAAGCCGGGATCAGGTGCGTTTTAACCTGCTCTTTACAATGCTCAGGCAATGTTTCTGACTGAGCTGAGGCGAATACTTCTTGATAGGTACTGGCACAACAGGCCTCCAGCTCAGCATCATCGATTGGAAATGAATTAAACGCTTCCAGCTCAGAAATGAATTTTGCTTGCAACGTGCCTCCGTTTAGCAACTCCATCTTGCCGGGTTGTGATGTAGAAACGATAAACACCGGCTTCTTCTGCTCTAGCGCCAAAGCCACGACATCTGCAGTACCGCCAACACCACGGGAGGGCAAACCATCCCACAGGGCAATCAGAATGTCGCAGCGGGCGACCGTCTCTTCTCCCACACGCAAATATGCCTTTTGACGGTAGTTCGGATCATCAAGAGGCGTTCCACAGTCTGTTACCGTTATTCGGTGAGATTGCGCAAGTAGCTCCCTGAATTCACTCTTTGATTCAGGGGTTATAAAATCTTTCTCGTACTCTTCCTGAGGCATAGGCAGCAGGGCTTCCAGCGTACCACCATGCTTGAGGACAGCGTCTGCAACCAGGCGGTCAGCACCTTCGGCCAAGGGGGAGATAACAGTAAATGCAACGGTGGTATTTGTAGCTTTGGCCAGCGTTTGCATGGCTTCCGGGGTAAAGGCTTCAAGATAACCGGTGTTGAGAAAATTTTGCAGACAGGTACTGAGCGCAGACGTATCATGCAGCGTCCGGTGGCCGGTGACACCGATACGGAAGGAGGAAGATACTTTTGATGTAATATTTGAATATTGATTGTACATTTTCAACAACCATTATAAGAAGCAGGAATGGTTTTTATCCAACATATAAAGCCTTCACAAAACAGCACTAATGTATAGAAAAGCACCCCTATGAGGTATATAAGATATTTAGATAATAAGATTTTATAATTCAAATGCTTGTTTTCTACACGACATAAGATATCTGAAATTTCGACGCTTTTTGTTTCTCTCTTCAGTTGCCTAAGGGCTTTAATTGTTGGAGGAAATTGCTGGCTAGCATAGAATAACATTGGAAATACAAGCCCTAATCCTACAAGTGCCATCCTTTGAGGATTCGGAGTACCTATGCAGCTTACACCAATAGTGAATAGAATGATTCCGACAACATTATTCATAGTACTTTGGTAAATTAAGCACTCTTCTATAATTTCTTTTTCATTTATTAATTCACTATCGATCATATAAGCCCCAAATTGATAAAAAGCATCAAGCACCACAGCATTTTTTATATTTCTTGCCACTACCGCAGGGGCAAGGATCATTACGTCCTACTTTATCTACATGTGCAGGCGCATGTTTTTTTGCTTGTTTGATAGCAGAATTTCCTTGCGACTCCTTAAGCCTATTGATCAAGTGCGCAGTTTTGTTTTTTATCAATTCATCATTTTTAACAGTATTGCTCAAAAATTGAATGTAATGAACCAATACCTCTGAGCATTCATTGATTTCCTTATTAGACGCAAACACATTTATTAGATTATTTGTTGCTAAATATATTAAATCTTCGTGCGAACTATCTGATTTACTTATTGCTAATATATAGTAATCTTTAGCCTCGTCATATTTTTGCTCATAAATACATTTTTGGATCAATAGAAGTAATAAATTTAAGTTCATTAATTCTTTTTTAAAGACAACTCCACGTTTATTAAATATTTCATTTATTCCTGTTATAATAGACTTAGTATTTTTATTTTGTGAATGCATAACAAAAGCGTAGCTTGCAATTGAATCAACCAGCCAAGCATGGTTTTTTTTATTATTAATAGTATAAATTAGATATATATCTATCTCTCTCGCTATTGTTTGCCATGCTTCGCTGTATTTATTCTGCTCTCTTAGTACCGTAGACAAATTTGCAAGATAAATGGCAAGAGATTGGCTGTCAGGTCCATGGATTTGCTCCATTATCGCTAACGCCTTACGTATATACTCTTCTGCCTCAGCAAACCGTTTTAATACTCGCAATAACTCACCTAATTCACTCATCCTGATTGCAGTTTTACGATGTATAAGCCCATATATTTTTTCATCAATATTTAATGCACTGCGCAGTAGAGATTCGGCTTCTGATAATTCACCTTTAGCTCTAAGTATTAGAGCTAATGCGTTGAGGCCAGACGATATTCTATGGTGTTCATCTCCATAGCATTGCTTATCAATTAGTAATGACTTACGCGCATATACTTCGGCTTCATCAAACCTATTGCTTTCGATCAGTAACATTGCCAGATTGTGGAGCCTAGTAGCGACACGATGGTGGTTATTACCAAAATTATGCTCATCTATAGCTAGAGCCTTTCTCATATAAGGCTCAGCTTCTAACCGTCGATTCGTAGCATTTAGTAGTGATGCAAGACTATTTATGTAGATGGTTACATCAGGGTGAAATTCCCCCAAACTTATATTTCCTATAGCAATTGCCCTTCGGATAAGATTTTCAGCTTCTTCGTAATTTTGTAAATCTTCAAAATATAGGCTAGCAAGATTATTAAGTCTGGTAGCGACCAAAGGATGATTTGGACCATATACCTTTTCATCAATATCCAAGGCTCTTTTTAACAACATTTCAGCCGCTGAAATACGACCAGTTGATTTTAAAAGCATTGCATAGGTACTTATGCAGGCAGCAGTATTCGTGCTATCAGATCCGTGTTCTTTTTCTGAAATAGAAATTTCAAGTTGACAAAGCGGTTCTAATCTAACCCACTCACCAAGTTCATATAGTTTTATTGTTACTTTGTTCAGGAGGCCAAGAGCCAAATTGTTTTTATGTTCAGCCCAAACAAGTGCTAGACGTTCTAAGGGCAGAAGTTCCCATTTTGCATCAACCCACTCTGTTACGTTAAGCAACCTCTCAATACGCTCCTCAATAAGCTTTTCAATCATATCTTGACGTAGGTCTATCTGAATCGTTTTCTTCAATACCAATTCCTGCACCAACCGATGCACCCTGAAAATCCTTGGTTCCGGTGTATCCTCCTTAGTCCTGCTGATAAGCGATAACTTCTCAAGTTTTTGCCACACTTCATTCCACGGATTTTCGAGCTGGTCTTCCTCTGACAGTTCTGGAAAGTCATGCGTTACCAACTCTTTCAGCCAAGGCAATGGAACCTGATCCGGCGGCAACAAGGCTACATACTCCATAAAGCGTCGTTCAGCAGGCTGTAATCCTTCTAATACCGATTTTAATATGGCTGAAAGACTACGTTCATGATTGTGACGTCTCAGCTTAACATCACATTTATTCGACATTTTTTCGAGAGCTTCAATGTCTAGATACTCGCTCATTTTGGCATAACTGACACTTTCCTTAGCGGCCAGATAAGCGGCTGTGAGTTCAATTGCCAAAGTAAAACCGTCCAACCGTTTGACAATCTGCCAGGCGGCTTCCCGATCTTCATCACTTTCAAATGGCCGATGTTTTTCCAGCAACTCAATGGCATCCTCATCCGGCAGACGGTCGAGCGAAAGCCAGCTATCTTTTGGGGTTGTCGGTGCCGGAAGTCGTGTGGTTGCCAGCAAGTGCAGTTTAGGGCCAAGCTTGGTTAGTGCGTCAGTCTGTTCCGGCGCGAGTAGTGACAGATCGGTAACATTGTCCAGTAGCAGCAAAACATGACCAAGCTGTTCCATGCGTCGGCCAAGGTGGAAAAGAATCGCGGCATAGTATTCTGCAGGGTCTTTACGCTGCTCATCGCTTATCTTGTCGTCAAAACGTTGAATGAACTCATGCTCGACTCGTATGGCATCGGCCAAAGAGTTTTTCCCCTCGCATTTGATTATATATCGCCCCCCCGGATAGGCGCTGGCATAGCCGTGGGCATAGGTGTAGGCCAGTTCGGTCTTGCCGATTCCGCCCAAGCCATGGACGCCGTGAATGACACCGGTTCTGTCGTCCTTATCGAGCCATTCCCGCAGCTGAAGCAGTTCATCCAGACGGCCGGAAAAATGGCGGTTATACGGCGGAATGGTGCTATCACTGGCCTCTGCTTTAGCTAGCAGCTCTGCATGATGGTCAAGATCTTGGGCCAGTTTACTGAGTACCTGGCGCAGGTCGTCACGCCGGAGCGTATCAATACCTTCTGTATAAAAGGAGTGAACATCACAAAACGGCTGGTTGTGGGTCAGTTGTCGGCGGCGAAGATGTTTGACTACTGGAGGTGTTTCAACAAGCAGTTTAACTCTGTCGTTTTCAGAAACATTCAAAAAGTCGGCAATCTTTTTGGCAAAATCATGCCCTGACACTTTGTCGCCATCTGTAAGCCCCGGGACCTCGACGATGTACACCGGGCGGACTCCTGCGGTGAAGATATGCTTGGCGATCTCGGCATCAATCCAAGCGCGCCACTCTTTACGGCACCATTCGCTGGCAAAATAACTGGGAGAAATAAAGGCTACAAAGAGCTTGGAATGGGCAATGCCGTGGTTAAGCGTATGCTGCCAGTCAGCACCAGCGCCGATTTCTTCCTTATCAATGAAATAAGTCAATTCCCTACCGGCGGTAAACTTGCGGTGTTCAGCCAGCAGCTCTTCAACAAAGTTCGATATCCAGCCGTTAGCGTTGTCGCTTCTGGCGTAGGAAACAAAGAAATCATAGTGGTCAATATCAGACATCAGAAGCTCCAGTTCACGTAAGCTTTCAACCTTTAGTATTCAATAACAATCTTACCCTTCTCCACTCGCACCCCATACCGACTGCTGCCGTACTGCTTAACAGTAGACACTTTGTAGATCGGCAACAGGGTTGGGTCATTCAGGTCATCTCGAATGGCTGCGTTGATCTTGCTGATCTGCTGTCGCAACAGGTCTGTCTGAAGGTTTCTATCCCACTTTTCCAGCAGCTCCTCAGCCTTTAAGGGGTCATTGCCATAGATGGCCTGGTACTCCTTTGCCATCTGTTCGATGGCCTCACTGCTGGTCAGCTCAACCAAGGGGATAAAACAGGCCGTGCATTCATGGCAGTAGTCGCGGGAACTGAACCGACAAGGCTGGCGCTTGAGATTGAGGAAGGTGGTGTAGAGCATCAACTGGATCGGTGAGAGGTCGATCAGCGTGTCGCCTATGTAGAGGGTACGCTCTGCCAGGTTGATCCGAACCGGCCGTTGGGTTGCGGCCATATCAATCTCTTTCTGCCCCTCAGCAACGATCTCTCGGATAGTGGTTGCCTGTGCTGGCACCTTGTCCCGCAGATGGATCATCGGCAGCTGCACCAGTGATACATTAGCATCGGCAGTGTTGATGATGGCCTCGCCTGCACGGTTTTTTACGGATAATTGCAGCGGCTGCTTGGGCGGGTAGAAGAACTGTTCCACCTTCTCAAACTCAGGTGCCACCATAACGTGATACAGCCTGTCCCACTGACGGGCAAAGAGCTGGAAGGCAGTGCCCATGTAATGGGTCATGGTTTTACGACCGCCGGATAGCGAACAATGCAACCGCACAGATGGCTCTGCTGCTTTTGCTCGTAAAAAGGCGGCTATCTGATCTCCGGCCTGCTCATTATCGGCAACCGTGCGGATATCGCTGAGCTCGTTTCCCTCCTGATCGGTGATGACCAGAAAATTGGCATCGCTCAAGGACAACCGTGGAAGGCCATATTCCTTACATAGTTGTTGCAAGACTCCGTCCTTAGCAAGCTTTTGCATGATAAGCTGCTTGCCTTGGCTATGGGTAATGATATGAAGCTCGTCGGCATAGACCGGCGGGTTCTGCATGGCTAGGGCGTAAATGGTTTCGGTGATGATCTGGGGCGTGGCACCGGCCACGAAGATCAGTATTTCACGAAATTGTTTAAGGGAAGGCATAACGACTCCGGTGTGGAAGTTGAACATCTATACAGTATCGACGGCGTTCAATCAACAGGCTGACTGGAAGGCGTGGGTTCAAGAACGGTAATCTCAGGGCCGTCCTCGTCGATAGATGTGTAGCCGCGACGGCCTGCGGCATCGCCGATCTGCTCAAGTACGACACCGGTTCCCCAGATGATGGGATCCAATATCCCACCATGTCCTCCCAAGCTGCCGAGCTGCATGCCGATCCCGACATCCCGTACCGTCATACTGCTGCAGCCTACCTGCATGCAGGCCAAAGCGAGGAAAACAAAGAGTGTCGCAGGTCGTTTGAACGTCTTTCTCATCCAAATCCTCATCTTTTATCACCTGTTTTGATCTGAGTAATAATAGTAGTATCGCCAATACCAATTGTTATAGCACCAGCAAGGACCAGGAGCCTTGATCAATAGCCAGCCAATGAGAATGCTCACGCCAATCCCCCAAACACCACCCAGTTGATAGCTGCCGTATCCGATATAGGCAATTATTACGCCTGCTAAGGTGATGACCACAGAACTGCCGACTGTGAGGTATGCCAACCCCAGCAACACAGCAGGCGTAAAAAATGCAACCACGACCAACGCTATATTGAACATATAGGACGGCTTTTCTAGAAAAGGCGCACCATTACGCAACCCCCAAATGCCACCCCATAGCCACAGACAGACACAACCATAGCGCCACATCAGTAGTCGCATTATCTCACATGCATAGGTGATATGCCGTGACACAACGGAAGGGTAGTAGCAGTATTTCAGTCCTCTGAACTGCTGCCGCAGGTCATTAGTACGGTTATAGAAAAATTTCTCTTCATGTCGTTTGTCTTGGCAGAGACGCCACCACAGCAGCGCAAGACTGCCTGCTATGGCGATACCGACTGCAATAATGTCATACATGGCATGTCCTCAATCATCGTTGAAGGAGCTGCTGCTAAACCAGCCATCATCAAAGCTGCTCGTGCTTGATGACGACCACGTATCGTCGCTTGAAAGGGTGCTGCTGGAACTGAAATGATCGTCATGGTAGATATTACCGGGCATGTAAGAACAGCACGGGTCGGTCATCCAGTCACTACCAGTGCAGGAACAGGATGCGCTTGACGAGTCATCCTGGTGGTAAATATTGCCCGGCAGGTAGGACTGGGACGGATCAGTCATCCAGTCGCTGCTGTCCCCATCGAGCTGATCCTGGTGCTGGCTGTAGTAGATATTACCCACCATCCAGAAATAGGCCGGATCGGTCATCCAGTTGCTTGGCAGGTCATCTTCCGAACTGAACGAGCTAGAAGCGCTGGAGGTAAATCCGGAAACGTACGTGCCCTTGCCGCCAAACTCCCTGAACAGCAGCACAGCCACCACCACGCCGACACTGCCGATGACAATTAGCTCCATAGCTCACCCCCTCTTTGTGGTGATTTCACCGTAGCATGTACAGATCCCCAAAGCCTTTTAGAAACATTTCCGCAATGTTGGTGCTGCGGTTACTGCTCTGTTGTACCGGTTTGCTCCCAAACCTCTTGACCAACCGAATAATAAAATGTACACTTCAAATGCACATTTAATGCACGTGAGGTGACAACAATGCAACAGGTACCTGTAACTGTTTTTCGCAAACATATCCCTGAATATCTGGGCAAGGTCCGCCAGGGAGAGGGGCTCTCTCTCACCTCCCGCGGCCGGGAAGTTGCCCGGCTGGTTCCGCCGGAGGATACGCGCTTAAGCGCAAAGGAACAACTACAGGCGCTGCGTGTCCATTGCCACGTTGGCGACGTTGTTTCGCCGGTTGATGTCGAGTGGGAGGCCGAGCGTGCTGATCCTTGATACCTGCGCCCTGATCTTTGATGCGCTGACCCCAGAACGGCTCAGTGCTAAGGCAAGTGCCGCAATCAAACAGGCTGACAAGGCGGGCAGGCTTGCCTGTGCGGATATATCGCTGTGGGAGATCGCCATGCTGATATCCAAAGGCCGCATTGATCCGGGCACTGATCCAAAGACCTTCATCCAGCTCGTGCTGGCAGCACGCGCCATCAAAGTGCAGCCCGTCACACCGGAAATTGCAGCAAAAAGCGTACAAACCAATTTTTGCTCACACGGCGATCCGGCCGACCGGCTGATTGCCGCAACAGCAATGCTAAGTAAGGCACGACTGGTCACCTCGGACAAAAAACTGGCTGATGTCAGCGGGCTCCAGATCGTCTGGTAAGAGAAAGGCACCAGGAGTACAACGAGACAAGTTTATAACTTAAATAAAACCTTATGCCTTTCTGATTTTGCATACACCAAGCCACAGGAGATGGCTGATGAAAAAGCCGGTCGCACTGCCTGACAGCAGCCACGACCTGCGATACCTGTTGCGAGACGATGCCAAACGAAAGCGGGCGCCCCATCCGGGACGCCCGCTTTTTTAGTGGCTGCTCTGCAAACAGCTGTCCCGTCAGGCCAGCTTNNACCACCTCGTTGACGCACTTGGTAATGCCCTGGGCCACCTCGCTGATGCGGGTGCCCAACATGTAGGCCGGGGTGGTCACGATCTTGTTGGCGCTGTCCACCACAAACTCGGTCACGCCACAGGTCTGGTGTTTGGAGCCGGTCTTCTCAATCTCGGCCGCGGTGCCGGCATCAGAGCCGATGGTCAGAGTCGGCGCAGCGCCCTCGCCCAGGATAGCCGCGATCAGGGCCGGGGCGATACAGATGGCGCCGATCGGTTTTTTGGCGGCATGCACCTCCCGCACCAGCCGGGCCACCTCGGGATTAACGCTGGCGGCGGCCCCTTTCTGGCCGAAGTCGCACAGGTTCAGCGCAGCACCAAAACCGCCGGGGAAGATCAGGGCATCCAGATCGGCAGCCTTGACGGTTGCAATATCCTTGATGTTGCCGCGGGCGATTCGGGCCGACTCAACCAGCACCTTGCGTTTGGCGCCGGTGGCCTCCATGCTGCAGTGGTTCACCTCGGCCAGCTCCGTATCAGGGGCCATGCAGACCGCCTCACCGCCAGCCTGATCAATGGCCAGCAGTGTCAGCACCGCCTCATGGATCTCACTGCCGTCCCGTACGCCGCAGCCCGACAGCACCACACCGATTCGTTTGCTCATTGGTTTTATCCTCCTGCCTGTTGTTGTTCGGCCAGGGCCGTTTGAATTGCGTCATCAAATGAGGTTAACGGGATCGGCAGCAGCTCCCGGATCCGGTTGTCGCGGCAGATCACCTCGTTTTTGAGCCCCTCAATCAGGGCGATGGCGATGGCCGCCTTGACCGGCGTCACCAGGCCAACCCAGTAGGCCGACAGCTTAGGGGTCAGCACCGGCACCGGAATGATCCAAATCCGCCGCCCTTCGATCCGGGCAAAACGCTCCATCATCTCCTTGTAGGTCAAGACGTCCGGTCCACCAATATCAAAGGTCTGGCCCTCTGTACGGGGTTCTTCCAGACAACCGGCCAGGTAGGCGATCACATCATGTACCGCGATCGGCTGGTTGCGGGTGGCAACCCAACAGGGAGTGATCATCACCGGCAGACGCCGCACCAGGCTGTGCACCATCTCATAGGAAGCGCCGCCGTAACCGATAATCACCGCCGCCCGCAGGAAGGTGGTGCTGAAGCGGCCGGTCTGCAGGATCTGCGCCACCTCCAGCCGGCTGGCCAGGTGGTGGGACAGGTTGTCGCCGGTCTCGCCCAGCCCGCCCAGATAGATTACCCGCCTGACACCGGCCGCCTCGGCGGCCGCCACGAAGTTACGGGCCGCCTGACGGTCCTGATCGGCAAAATCGCCCTGGCCCCGCCCCATGGAATGCACCAGATAATAAGCCGTATCCACATCAGTCAGGGCCGCCGCCAGACTGTCCGGATCAAGCAGGTCGGCCAGCACCTGCTCACAACCGGCCGGGTGATCGGCCGGACGCCGATTCATACAACGCACCCGGTAACCGCGCCGCAGCAGCTCCTGCACCAGCCGCCGGCCGATAAAACCGCCGGCACCGGTGACCAGTATCGCCTTGCTTGTCTGTGTGATCATAGTGGTCTGTAGTGTGCCATAAAATCAGTGGCTGGCAAGCAGACTCTTTTGTGGCACACTAGCAACCATGACCAGACGCCCGACACAGCAGATCGCCTGTCAGCAGGTACTGCTGGAAGACAATTCGGTCTTCTCGATCCAGTGGACCGACCTGCCCGCTGGATTGCCGCTGCTTACTGGCCAAGAGCTGCTGCAGCACTACCTGCGCGACATCAGCCAGCAGACCTGGGGCCTGGTGCGTCCGCTGGTGTCAGACCAGGGCATCGCCTTTGCCCTGGCAGGCCGGCTGCCGCTCTTGAGCTTCCTGCCCCCTGAACCGGTCACCCGTGCCGAGGGGGATGGCCTGGCCCTGCGAATCTGCGGCGGTTGGCTGGTGCAACCGGCCCAGTGTGAGCGGGGCGAACTGCTGCTGTTGACCGCAACGCTGCCGGACAGCGGCCAGCGGATCACCCTGCGGCTGGCCGACTACTGCCCGCTGCTCTTGGGCTCGCTGCGCCCTTCCTGGCTGCGGCGCTGGCTGTACCGCCTGACCCAGGCCGCCCTCCACCGCCTGGTGACGATCCGCTTTCTGGCCCGGCTGTATCGGCGGTTGGCCGGCCCTGGGGCCTGCATTCGAACCGTGCCGGTTGCGGTGAGAGACGGCCGGAGGACCTGAGATTGCGGTAACAGCCCCGCTGTGCTACCATAGCTCACCGTTAACGGCCCCGGCCGCACCACCAGAGGAGTCCTATCCCAACCATGCCACACAGTGAACGGAACATACCGGACAGCCTGCCCCTGTACCTGCTCAAAGACATGGTGGCCTTCCCCTACATGGTCTTTCCGGTCTACCAGGATGAAGCAGGCGCGCTGCCCTTTAAAGAGGCCCAGGAGAACTATGACGGCTTCATGGCGGTCACACTGCAACGGGCCGATCAGGATGATGCCGAATTACGGGCCCGGCTGCACGATATCGGCACCGTCTGCCGGGTGACCCAGATCAAGAAGGTGTCGGGCGGCCGCCACAAGATCACCCTGGAGGGGGTCAACCGGATCCGGCTGGGTGAACTGGAGCAGAGCTCGCCCTTCCCCCTGATCCAGGTGGAGGTGGTGCGGGAATTTGCTGAAAAAGGGCTGGTCTCCGAGGCGTTGGTGCAATCGCTGATCGGGCTGCTGAAGATCTCGCTTTCCTACGGCAAACCGCTGCCGGACGACGTAATGAAGATGATCGACTACATCGACAACCCGGCCCGGCTGTCCGATCTGGTGGCGCTCTATGTCAACCTGCCGCTGGCCGATCTGCAGGAACTGCTGGAGACCATCGACCCGCTGGAACGGCTGAAAAAGGTCTACATCCACCTGACCAACGAGGTGCAGAAGCTGCAGGTCAACTCGGAGCTCAAGACCGAGGTCAACCGCCGGGTGGGCAAGAACCAGAAGGAATACCTGCTGCGGGAGCAGATGAAGCAGATCCAGGAGGAGCTGGGGGACGAAGACCCCCGTTCGGCCGACATGGGCGAGCTGCGTAAGAAGATCGAGGAGGCCGGCCTGCCGGACGAGGTCAGGAAGATCGCCGACAAGGAACTGAAACGGCTGGAGCGGATCAACGCCTCATCGCCGGAATATACCGTCTCCCGCACCTACCTGGACTACCTGGCCGGCATGCCCTGGAACGTCTCCACCCAGGACCTGCTGGACATCGTCAAGGCGCAGGCCGTGCTGGACGAGGACCACTACAACCTGAAAAAGGTCAAGGAACGGATCCTGGAGTTCCTGGCGGTGCGCTCGCTGAAGGAATCGATGAAAGGCCCGGTGATCTGCTTTGTCGGGCCGCCGGGGGTGGGCAAGACCTCCCTGGGTCGCTCCATCGCCCGGGCCATGGGCCGCAAATTCGTACGGGTCTCCCTGGGCGGGGTACGGGACGAGGCCGAGATCCGCGGCCACCGCCGCACCTACATCGGTGCCCTGCCTGGCCGGATCATCAAGGAACTGTTCCGCTGCGGGGCCAACAACCCGGTCTTCATGCTGGACGAGATCGACAAGCTGGGCCAGGATTTCCGGGGCGACCCCTCGTCGGCCCTTTTGGAGGTGCTGGACCCGGAGCAGAACTTCTCCTTCCAGGACCACTACCTGGACGTGCCGTTCGACCTGTCCAAGGTGATGTTCATCACCACCGCCAATCAGTTGGACCCGATCCCCGGCCCGTTGAAGGACCGGATGGAGGTGATCCGGCTGGCCGGCTACTCCACCGAGGAGAAGCTGCATATCGCCCGCAGCTTCATCATCCCCCGGGAGCTGGAGGAAAACGGCCTGGCCAAGACGCCGCCCGCCTTTACGGAGGAGGCGCTGACCCGGATCATCCGCGAGTACACCCGCGAGGCCGGGGTGCGCAACCTGCAACGGACCATCGGCCAGGTACTACGCAAGGTGGCCAAGGAGATCACCCAGACCAAGCCGCTGCGCAAGGAGATCACCCCCGAGGTGGTGGCGGAGCTGTTGGGACCGAAGAAGTTCCACAACGAGGTGGCGGCCGAGCTGGACCGGGTGGGGGTGGTGACCGGCCTGGCCTGGACCGAGACCGGCGGCGACATCCTGTTCGTCGAGGCCACCGCCATGCCGGGCAAGCCGGAGCTGATCCTGACCGGCTCCCTGGGGGATGTGATGAAGGAGTCGGCCCGGGCGGCCCTGTCCTACGTGCAGGCCCATGCCGGGCAGTTCAACATCCCCCACGGCGCCTTCGAGGGGCGTCAGATCCATATCCACGTCCCCTCCGGGGCGATCCCCAAGGACGGCCCCTCGGCCGGGGTAACCATCGTCACCGCGCTGGTGTCGCTGTTGACCGGCAAACCGGCCCGCCGCAACGTGGCCATGACCGGCGAGATCACCCTCACCGGCCGGGTGCTGGCCATCGGCGGACTGAAGGAAAAGGTGCTGGCAGCCCACCGGGCCGGGGTCAAGACCGTGCTGGCCCCCTCCCGCAACCGGGACGACCTGGAGGACCTGCCTGACAACGTGCGCCAAGAGCTGGAGTTCCGTTTCATCGATGAGGCGGCCGAGGCCGTGGCGGCGGTGCTGTAAGCGATGCAGCTGGCCTCCGTCGACCGCGCCGCAATCCGCTTTCTGGCAGACCTGCAGGATTTTTTCGCCTTAAGCGGCCAGGCCCTGCGGCGCATCTTCCAGCGGCCTTACTACTACCGCGACTTTGCGATTCAGTTCGACAAGCTGGGCTTCGGCTCGATCATCATCTGCTTCCTGACCGGCCTGTTCACCGGCATGGTGATGGCCCTGCAGTTCATGATCCAGCTGAAGCCGTTTGCGGCCACCAGTTACATCGGCGGCATGGTGGCGGTAACCATGATCAAGGAACTGGGTCCGGTGCTGTCGGCCCTGATGGTGGCCGGCCGGGTCGG
>DIKW01000105.1:0-29187 GCA_002424705.1 Geobacter sp. UBA5608 | reverse complement strand
TGCGGGTGGAGGGGACCGACATCGTCCAGCGGCTGGTAACACCGCGGCTAAAGGCGATGCTGCTGGCCATGCCGCTGTTGGCGATCATGACCGACGGCGTGTCGCTTCTGGGGGGCTACCTGATCGCCGCCGGCTATGGCATCAGCCCCACCATGTACCTTTCCTCCTTCACCCAGTTCCTGTTTCCGATCGACTACGTCGAGGGGTTGATCAAGCCGTTTGTCTTCGGCGGCCTGATCACCATGATCGCCTGCCACACCGGCCTGAACACCGGCGGCGGCGCCGAAGGGGTCGGCGCGGCGGCCAAGCGGGCGGTGGTGGTCGCCTCGGTCACGGTGCTGATGGTGGATTTCTTCCTGGCTAAACTGATTGTGGTGTTCAGATAAGATGACGACTGACGACCAGTGCATACGGATGGAACAGGTCTGCTACGCAGTGGGCGGCCGGACGATCCTGACCAATTTCGACCTGCTGCTGGAACGGGGGGTCAACCGCACCATCCTGGGGGTGAGCGGTTCCGGCAAGACCACCATCCTCAAGCTGCTGCTGGGGCTGATCCATCCCCAGAGCGGCCGGATCCTGATCAACGGCATGGAGATCACCGGCCAACCTGAGGCCGCCTACCGCGAACAACGCAAGAAGATCGCCATCGTCTTCCAGGGCGGCGCCCTGTTCGATTCGATGACCGTGGGCGAGAACGTGGGCTACCGCCTGTTCGAGGAGGGTCGGCTCTCCGAGGCTGAGATCGAGCAGATCGTGCGGGAGAAGCTGCGCTTCGTCGGCGTGGAACCGGCGCTCAATCTCTATCCGGCCGAGCTGTCGGGCGGCATGAAGAAACGGGTGGCCATCGCCCGGGCCCTGGCGGCCGACCCGGAGTACATCTTCTTCGACGAGCCGACCACCGGCCTGGACCCGATCGGGGTCTACAACATCATCAGCCTGATGCGACGCTTGCAGGAGGACGGCAAGACCACCCTGATGGTGACCCACGACCTGGCCACGGCCTTTGCCACCTCGCAGCGTTTTTCGCTGCTGCACGAAAGCCGGCTGGCCTTTGACGGCGACGAAGGGGCGTTGAAGGCCTGCCCGTTACCCAATGTACGCGAATTTCTGGAGCCAACGGATGCATCACTTTTCGTATGAGACGGTGACCTATGCAACGGAGTAATCAGATCGGCTGGGCCCAGGTGCGGGCCGGCATCTTCATCCTGGTGACCCTGCTGGTGCTGGCCGGGGCGATCCTGCTGATGGGCCAGAAGACCAAACTGTTCACCCCCACCAACACCCTCAACATCACCATGTCCAACGTGATCGGTCTCAAGGTTGGGGCGCCGGTCTGGCTGGCCGGGGTGGATGTGGGGGTGGTGCAGGACATCCGCTTCAAGGATCCGCGCCGCAGCAACCAGGTCAAGATCACCATGGAGGTGGAGCGGGAAGCCCTGAAAAAAGTAGGGCCCGACTCGCGGATCACCATCAAGACCCGCGGCCTGATGGGCGAAAAGTACGTCGATATCGTCCCCTCGCTGCACTACTACGAACAGCCGGGGGACAACTTCAGCGGCCAGACGGTGCACACCCTGGATGATGTGGCCCAGAAGGCCGGCGTCACCTTCGATCGGCTGAACGGGATCGTGGACGACATCCGGGAGGGCAAGGGCACCCTGGGCAAGCTGGCCACCGACACCACGCTCTACACCAACAGTGTGCAGCTCTCGGACGAACTGCGGGAGCTGACCGCCACCATCAACCGCGGCCAGGGCAGCCTGGGACGCTTTGCCCGCAGTAACGAGCCCTACGATAAACTGATGAGCATCTTGGCCCGAGCCGACCAGACCCTGCTGGAGATCCAGAACTCGGAGGGGACCCTAAGCCGCCTGATCTATGACAAAACCCTCTACACCAAGCTGACCGCCCTGGCGGACAAGAGTATCCAGGCTGCCGACGACGTGCGGGAACTGAACCGCAAGCTGACCTCCAAGGATTCCACCCTCGGCATGTTGATCAACGACAAACAGCTCTATGACAAAAGCCTCTCGCTGATCACCCGGGCCGACACCTCAATGCAGGACCTGGAGGCCATTACGGCACGGGTCAAGGCCGGTGACGGCACCATGGGCAAATTGGTCAGCGACAAAGAGCTGTACGACAAACTGAACACAACCGTGGAGGCACTGGACGCACTGGTGAGCGACATCCGGCAGAACCCGGGCCGCTACGTCAAGCTGTCACTGTTTTAGGGGGAACAACCAACGATGAAACGATTGCTGTACGGCGTACTGGTCGGCCTCTGGCTGGCCGCGGCCCTGCCTTTACAGGCTGCCGGACTTGACGAAAAAGTCATCGAACATACCTTTAGCAATGGCCTGAAGCTTTTGATGGTGGAGCGTCACAGCTCCCCCACCGTATCGGCCTGGATCCGCTTCAAGGTCGGTAGCGTTGATGAGCGTAGCGACGAGCGGGGTATCGCCCACCTGCTGGAGCATATGCTGTTCAAGGGCACCACCACCCTCGGCACCAGGGATTACGCCGCTGAAAAACCCCTGCTGGAAAAGATCGAGGCCACGGCCCAACGGCTGCTGGCCGAGCAGACCAAAGGTGCCAAGGCCGACGCCGCTGAACTCAAGCGACTCGAGCAGCAGCTGGCCGAGCTCGAAAAGCAGGCCCAGCAGTACGTGGTCAAGGATGAGTTTTTCGACCTGTACGCCCGCAACGGCGGTTCCGGCTACAACGCCTTCACCAGCAAAGACGGTACCACCTACCTGATCTCGCTGCCGGCCAACAAACTGGAGCTGTGGGCCGCCATCGAGTCGGACCGGATGCGCAACCCGGTATTGCGGGAGTTCTACAGCGAACGTTCGGTGGTGATGGAGGAGCGGCGCCGCTCCTACGATGCCGAGCCAGGGGCCAAGCTGTGGGAGACCTTCATCGCCAGCGCCTACAACGCCCATCCCTACGGTCAGCCGATCATCGGCTGGATGCCGGACATCGAACACCTTTCCCGCACCAAGGCCGAGAGTTTTCTGAAGCGCTTCTACGCCCCCAACAACGCCATCATCGCTGTAGTGGGCGACATTGATCCCACTGCGGTGATCAAGCTGGTGGAACGCTATTTCGGTGATCTGCCCCCCGGCACGCCGGTACCGGAGGTGGCGGTGCAGGAAGAACGTCAGCGTGGTGAGCGCCGGGTGGAGGTAATCGGCGATGCCGAGCCGGAGGTGGTGATCGGTTTCCACAAGACCGCCCTGGGGGCCAGAGACGACGAACTGTTTGACGTGCTGGCCGCCATCCTGGGCCAGGGCCGCACCTCGCGTCTCTACCGCTCGCTGGTGTTGGACAAGCAGCTGGCCACCGAAGTTGCGGTCTTTGATGCGCCGGGCAGCCGCTATCCCAACCTGTTTGTGCTGCACGCCACACCGCGTGCGCCCCACACCGCTGCCGAGGTGGAACAGGCGCTGTTGACTGAACTGGAACGCCTGAAAACCGAACCGGTCACCCAGCGCGAACTGCAGCAGATACTGAACAAGCTGGAATTTGAGGAGGCCCGCCGGATGGGGACCAACGGCGGCCTGGCCCGCAACCTGACCGAATACGAGGCGGTGGCCGGTTCCTGGCGCTACCTGACCAGTTACCGCGCCAAGATCGAACAGGTTACCCCGGCCGATCTTCAGCGGGTGGCCAGGGCCTACTTCACCCGCGAAAACCGGATCATCGGCACCCTGGTCAAAAACGGCAACGGGAGGACTGCGCAATGAGAATCTGGATCGCCGCACTCTGCCTGATGCTGTGCTGGCTGGGGACCGCTGCAGGGGCCGAACGGGCCAATCCGCGCAGCATGAGCTTTCCACCCCTGACCTTCGCCATCCCCAAGGCGGAACGGGTGCTGTTGAACAACGGTACCCCGGCCTACCTGCTGCAGGATCGCGAACTGCCGATCGTGACCGTGACCGCCCTGATCCGCACCGGCTCGGTCTATGATCCGGCAGCCAAAAGCGGCCTGGCCCAGTTGGCCGGCTCACAGTTGCGGGGCGGCGGCACCACGGCCCTCCAACCGCGTCAGCTGGATGAAGAGCTGGAATTCATGGCCTCAAGTGTTGAGAGTGCCTTCGCTAGCGACAGCGGCACCGTCACCATGACCAGCCTGACCAAGAACCTGCCCCGCACCTTAACGCTGTTCGGTGACGTGCTGTTTCGTCCCCGCTTCGACACACAGCGCTTCGAGATCGCCCGACGTCAGGCCCTGGAGACGATCCGTCGTCAGAACGACGACCCCAAGGAGGTGGCCAACCGCGAATTAACCAGGTCGCTGTACACCGGTCACCCGTTGGGTCAGATCCCCACCGCCGGTACGCTGCAGGCCATCACCCGCGCTGACCTGCAGACATTCCACCGTCGTTTTGTGCGGCCTGACAACCTGATCATCACGGTGTCCGGCGATTTCGACCGCAGCCAGATCATTGAACAACTCAACCGGACCGTCGGCAGCGTGCGCGCCAGCGGGCCACTGAGCCTGCCGACCATCCCGGCAGTGCCGAACAACGACAGACCGGCGGTGCTGTATGCTGCCAAACAGCTCAACCAGTCGGTGATCAGGCTGGGGCATCTGGGGATCACCAAGGACGACCCCGATCTGTACGCTGTGCGGGTACTGGACTTTATCCTGGGCGGCAGCTTCACCTCGCGGCTGATGATGGAGATCCGCACCAACCGCGGTCTGGCCTACAACGTCGGCAGCCGTTTCGATGTGGGACGCCGCTTCACCGGCAGCTTCATCGCCGAGACCGAGACCAGGGCCGATGCCACCCTGAAGGTCATTGATCTGATGACCGGAATCATCAGCGGTATACGCACTGAGCTGGTCAGCGAGCAGGAGCTCAAGCTGGCCAAGGAGTCGATCATCAACTCGTTCCTGTTCGGTTTCACCTCGCCGGCCAGCATCGTGCTGCAGCAGGCCCGGCTGGAGTTCTACGGTTACCAGCCCGACTACCTGG
The DNA here is from genome assembly GCA_002424705.1 of Geobacter sp. UBA5608. Lineage (GTDB taxonomy): Bacteria > Desulfobacterota > Desulfuromonadia > Geobacterales > Pseudopelobacteraceae > Trichlorobacter. Next base: position 24,199 of record DIKW01000105.1, on the reverse strand, counting down.
ATCGTTACCGGGAACGGATCGCCGCCGTTACCCGTGAAGATCTGCTGAAGGCAGCCCGCGCACACCTGCGGCCAGAGACCTTCAAATTGGTGGTGGTGGGGGATGCAACGTCATTTGACCGGCCATTGTCAAGCATCGGCCCGGTGCAGGAACTGGCACTGCAATGAAGATGCTTAAGTTTTTTAAGCGCCTCGCCGATGATAGTAGCAATGGAGGATGCAACCATGAGGATTGATACCAACTCACAGACCATGGTCTTTGGCGTACAGCCGGTCATGCGCACCAGCGAAACGGCCAAAAGCCGTTACGCCAACGCGGCCCAGGGCGCTGAAAAGCCGTTCCAGGTGCAGCTGTCCGACCTGATGGCCAAGGTGGCCGAGGTCCAGCCGTCCAACGGTGAGGTGCGCTGGGAGAAGGTCAACCAGATCAAAGAGCAGCTGGCCCAGGGCAGCTATAACATCAGCGGCCAGGATGTGGCTGCCAAGATGCTGCAACTGCTGAAAGACTAAGGCCAGCAGCCATAGCACTACACCAAGAAACCCCTGCCGGGGCACCGGCAGGGGTTTCTCACATCTCAGCCCAGCCAGCACCGGTATCGTCAGGTGCTGGCGGATCCTTCCAAGGCGGCAAGCAGGTCAGGCAACGTCGCCTGATGCGGTTCCACCGCCACCGTCAGTCCCAACTCGCGGCAGGCCTGACTGGTAATCGGCCCGATGGAGGCCACCGTCACCCCTTGCAACAGCTGCGCCAGCCGCTCTGCCCCCCCCACCAGCGTTGCAAGGTTCTGCACGGTGGAGGGCGCGCTGAAGATCGCCAGATCCAGTTCCCTTGCTTCCAATGCGTGTCGCGCCGCCTCCGGCAGCTGTGCCGGCAGTAGCGTACGGTACAGCACCGGATCCACCACCACGGCCCCCTGCTCCGCCAGCAGGCGGGGTATCAGATCGCGGGCGCCGTCTGCCTTGGGAAACAGCACCCGTTTACCCCGCAGATCAATCCCGCTAAAGGTAGCCACCACCCCTTCGCCGGTAAACTGTTCCGGCACCAGATGAGCCGTGACGCCTCTCCGCATGAGGGCCTCGGCCGTCTTGGGCCCCACCACACAGACATTGCAGCCGTTAAGCGCAGCTGCCGAAAGCCCCAGTGCCGCAAGACGCTCGAAAAAAAAACTGACCCCGTTGCTCGAGGTCAGGATCAACCAATCAAAGGTGGCCAGTTGCTGCAGGGCAGCATCCACCGGGCCCCACTGCTCGGGGGGGGCCAGCTGGATAGTGGGGCACTCCACAACCTGCAGCCCTCGCTGCTGCAGCTGGCTGATAAACGGACCGGCCTGTTCGGCGGCACGGGTCACCAGCACCCGTTTGCCTGCAAGGGAGGTCATGGTTCAGTGACCCAATTCCCTTTGGTAGACCGCCTCAAGAATCTGTTTACCGCCAGCCGCCAAAAGACGCTCGGCCAGCTGGGTGCCGAGCTGGACGGCCTCAGTGGTTGGGCCGCTGATGGTGTCGCGCACGGTCTGACTGCCGTCCACCGAGGCGATGAAGCCGACCAGAGTCAAGGTAGCGTCGCTGACGGTGCCGTGGGCCGCGATCGGCACCTGACAGCCGCCTTCGCAGCGCTTAAGCAGAGCCCGTTCGGCCGCCACCGCAGCGGCGGTATCGGCATGGTTCAGAAATGCAATCGCCTCGATGGTGGCCTGATCATCCAAACGGCACTCCAGCCCCAGGGCCCCCTGGCCGATGGCCGGAATCGAAAAATCCGTGTCCAACAGTTCGCTGATCACCTCGGTGAAGCCCAGCCGGTTCAGTCCGGCGGCAGCCAGGATCACCGCGTCCAGGTTGTCTTCCTTTAATTTGCGGATGCGGGTCTCCACGTTACCGCGGATGATGACCATCTCAAGGTCGGGCCGGGCCTTCAACAGCTGGGCCTGGCGCCGCAGGGCGCTGGTGCCGATCCGGGCCCCCTGGCGCAACTGACTGAAGGTGATGCCGTCGGCGATGAAGGCGTCGCGGGGGTCTTCGCGCTCGGTGGTCACCACCAGCCCCAGACCGTCGGGAAACTCGGTCGGCACATCCTTCATGCTGTGCACCGCCAGGTCGATCTCGCCCCGCAGCATCGCCTCTTCGATCTCCTTGACGAACAGCCCCTTGCCGCCCACCTGGGCCAGCGGCACATCCAGGATCTTGTCGCCCATGGTCTTGATCTTGACCAGTTCCACCACAATGCCGGGGTAACGTTGTTCCAGCTGGGACTTGGTCCAGTTGGCCTGCCAGAGGGCCAGTTGACTGGCGCGGGTGCCGATACGCAAACGTGAGGGTGCCATAGGTGCAACTCCTTAAGGGGTAGTAGGTGGTTCTTCCAGTTCCAGCGGGCTGTCCGGTTCATCGACGCCCAGTTCAAGGTCGAACAAGGCCCGCAACGCATCCAGATACAGGTCGGTGCGGTTGCCCTGGCCGGTCCGTTTAAGCACGGTGGTCGGCTGGTGCAGGATCTTGTTGACCAGGGCCGTGGTCAAGGCATCCAGACGCTTCTCCACATCGGGCGGCGCATCCTTCCAGGCCACCAGGGTGCGGGCCAGCTCGGCGCGCCGCAGGTCATCCAGCCGCCGGCGCAGGGCCACGATGGTGGGGGTCACCTCCAGGGTGGCGATCCACTTGGCAAACTGGACGATCTCCTCGGCGATGATCGCCTCGGCCTTTTCAGCCTCCTGCATCCGGTTTTCCAGGTTGGCCGCCACCACCTGCTGCAGGTCGTCCATGTCGTACAGGTAGACTGAATCCAGCTCGTTGACGGCCGGGTCGATATCCCGCGGCACGGCGATGTCGATGAAGAACATCGGCTTCATCCGCCGGCGCTGGATCACCTCTTTCAGGTCCTTGGGGGTCACGATGAAGTGCGGAGCGCCGGTGGAGGTCAGGATGATGTCGGCCTTGTGCAGATGGTCGAACAGCTCCTCAAAGGGCAGCGCCTGCCCCTCGAACTCCTCGGCCAACCGCTGGGCCTTCTCGAAGGTACGGTTGGTGACCAGCACCTGCTTGGCGCCGTTGGTCAGGAAATGGCGGGCCGCCAGCTCGCACATCTCGCCGGCCCCGATCAGGAGCACCGTCTTGTCGGACAGACTGTCGAAGATCTTGCGGGCCAGCTCCACCGCGGCAAAGGAGACCGAGACCGCCGACGAGGCGATCCTGGTCTCAGTGCGGACCCGCTTGGCCACCGAAAAGGCCTTGTGCAGGAACCGGTTGAGGATGATGCCGGAGCTGCCGTATTCGGCGGCATAGCCGTAGGAGGTCTTGATCTGCCCCAGAATCTGGGGCTCCCCCACCACCATTGAATCCAGCGATGAGGCCACCCGGAAGACGTGCCGGATGGCAGCCTCGCCGTGGTAGCTGTAGAGATGGGGTTCAAGGGTGTCGTAGGGCAGGTGGTGCCAGTCGGCCAAAAAGCGGCGTAGACGGCCGACACCGCCGGCAATGTCGCGGGTGGTGGCGTAGATCTCAACCCGGTTACAGGTGGAGACGATCACCCCCTCCACGATCCCTTCCAGCCCTAGCAAGGCCTTGAGCGGCTGCTCGATACTGTTGGGGGAGAAGGCCACCTTTTCGCGGATCTCCACCGAGGCGGTTTTGTGGGACAGGCCGACAACAATGATGTTCATCCGTCAGCGCCCCTTAGTTGTAGCTGTGCAGACCGGGGATCCAGAGATTGACCCCGATGAAGGTAAACAGCATGATCAGAAAGCCGGCCACGGTCAGCCAGGCGGCACGCCGGCCACGCCAGCCGGTGGTCAGGCGCCCGTGCAGCAGGGCGGCAAACACGAACCAGGTGATCAACGACCAGGTCTCCTTGGGGTCCCAGCTCCAGTAGCTGCCCCAGGCCTGGGCGGCCCAGAAGGCGCCGGTGATGATCGCCACGGTCAGCAGCGGAAAACCGAAGGTCAGGCAGCGGTAGCCGATCTCGTCCAGGGTGTCCAGCGAGGGCAGCTTCTGAAACAGGGTGCCCAACTGCTTTTTCTTCAGGAAATGGGACTGCAGCAGATACATGCCGGCCACGCCGCCGGCGATGGTGAAAAAGGCATAGGCGCCGAAGGCCAGCAGGGTATGGGAGTAGATCCAGGCCGACTGCAGGGCGGGGTTCAAGGGGCGCAGTTCACTGGGAAAGGCGCTGGAACCGATCACCAGCAGCAACACCAGCGGCAACACAAAGGAACCCAGGCTGGTCACCTTGAAACGGAACTCGAAATACAGGTAGGCCGCCACGATCGACAGTGCGAAGAAGGAGAGCGATTCGTGCATGTTGGTGATCGGCAGATGGCCGGCGGCAATGGCGCGATGGATCACCGCCAGACAGTGGGCCAGGAAGCCGGCCACCAGCAGTTTACGGGCCAGTCCGGCCATGCAGGGGGTCGAACGCAACAGACAGGCCAGGTAGAGCAGGGTGGTCACACCGTACAAGGCCAGGGTCAGGTAGAATGATATATCGGTCATGGTCACGGCATCCAGGGGCGAGGTCCGAAAAGAACGGTCCTGCCAGGTTCGAGTAGTTGGCTGTGCGGCGAACAGTGATGCCGACGGCCAGACAGCAGCAGCTTTTTAATGAAGCTGATATTCTACGTGTGAGCGCAACCCAGCGTCAACGACTTTTCGCCGTGCTGCAGCATCAGCTGCAAAGCCGCGTGCGGCGCTTGTGCAGCTCCGCTGCCGGACGTTTTTGCTTGCAAATTTTCCGATCCGCAGTATTATTCAAAAAGTTGAATACATTGCCTAAAGGAGGCCTGCATCCATGGCTAGCGACAACGTGATGACCTTTACCGATGCCAATTTTGACCGCGAGGTGCTGCAATCCGACATTCCGGTGCTGGTGGATTTCTGGGCCACCTGGTGCGCTCCCTGCAAGGCGATCGCTCCTCTGATTGACGCCGTGGCCGATGACTACAGCGGCAAGGTCAAGGTCGGCAAGGTCAACGTGGACGACAACCCGGCCACCCCCGGCAAATACGGTGTGCGCGGCATCCCTACCCTGATCCTGTTCAAGGGCGGGGCCATCGTTGACCAGGTGGTGGGCGCCGTGCCCAAGTCGCAGCTGGACGCCCTGATTGCCAAGGCGCTCTAACACCATGCGCCACTCGGTAGCTACGTTAAAGCGGGCTGCAGCGTTTTGCGCTGCAGCCCTGCTGTTTTGTGTCGCCACCGCCGACGCCGCTCCGCGACGCGGTCAACCGGCGCCGGCCTTCAAGGCCTTTGCCATCACAGGGCAGCCGATCTCCAGCGAAGGCCTGAGAGGTTCGGTGGTGATCCTTGATTTCTGGGCCACCTGGTGCCCCCCCTGCCGTGAATCGATCCCTTTTCTGGCCGAACTGCACCGCAAGTACGCCAAGCAGGGGCTGCAGGTGATCGGCATGAGCGTCGATGAAGGCGGCGAACGGGTGGTCAAGAGCTTTGCCGATGAAAAGCGGATCCCCTACCCGCTGGTGATGGCCTCCGGCAAGATTCAGGCCGACTACGGCGTGCGGGCCCTGCCGGTGCTCTACATCATCGACCAGAACGGCATCGTCAAAGAGCAGATCATGGGCTTCGCTACCGGCGCCGACCGGGTGATCGAAGGCCTGATCAAAAAACAGCTGGCCGAGACAGCCCGCTAGCCCTCTTCCAACTCCAACTGATAGCCGCGCTGCTGCAGCGCGGCCACAATCTCATCGGCATGATCCTGGCCGCGGGTCTCCAAGAGCAGCTGCACCGCCGTGCTGCCCATCACCACCCCTCTGGTTCGACGATCGTGAGTGATGTCGTGGATGTTGGCCCGCACCGTGGCCAGATCGGCGGCCAGTTGGGCCAGGGCGCCGGGGGCATCCTGCATCTCGATCCGCAGCTTGAGATAGCGTCCGGCCGCCAACAGGCCCCGTTCAACCACCAGCGCCAGGGTGCGCACATCGATATTACCGCCGGACAACAGGCAGACCGTCTTGCCCAGGGGCCCGGCCAGCTTGCCGTTCAGCAGGGCGGCCAGGGTCACGGCGCCAGCCCCCTCCACCAGCAGCTTGCTGCGCTCCAAGAGCGCCACGATCGCCAGGGCGATCTCCTCCTCTTCCACCAACACGATCTCATCAACCAGGCGGCGAATGATCGGTGTGGTCAGCTGACCGGCCTTTTTGACGGCGATACCATCGGCTATGGTCAGCCTGAGCGGCACCTCGCTGATCCGGTTGTCGCGCACCGCCCGGTACATGCAGGGTGCGGCTGCCGACTCAACCCCCACCACCCGCACCCGGGGATGGGTCTCCTTGATGGCGGTGACCACACCGGCCAGGAGGCCGCCGCCACCAACCGGCACGATCACCGTTTCGACATCGGGCAGTTCCTTCAGAATCTCCAGACCGATGGTGCCTTGGCCGGCCATCACCAGCGGATCGTCAAAGGGATGGATAAAGACCGTACCGCACTGCTGGCTATCGGCCTGGGCCGCAGCGAATGACTCATCGAAGTTGGCGCCGGTCAGCACCACCTCGGCCCCCAGGTCACGGGTGGCCTGCACCTTCTGGGGCGGCGTGCTCTCCGGCATAAAGATCCGGGCCGGGATGCCCAGCAGATCGGCCCCATAGGCCACACCCTGGGCATGGTTGCCGGCCGATGCGGCGGTGACGCCCTGCTTCAGCTCAGAGCGATCGCGGGCGGTCATGAAGTTCATCGCGCCGCGCAGCTTGAAAGCCCCGGTCTTCTGCAGATTTTCGCACTTGAGATAGACCGGATGCCCAACCTGCTCGCTGAAATGGGGCGAGGCGATCAGCTCGGTCTGTCGCACCCGCTTGCGCAGTCGATCCTCAGCCTCCTGGATCAACTGGTAGCTCAGCTGCTGTGGTTCTTTCTTCATACCCGCTCCAGCCCGGCAAAGCGGGCCATCAACTTTTTGGGACCGGCCGTGGTGAACCAGACCACCAGCTTCTGGTCATCGCCCTGCCCCTCGATCTTGCGGATGGTGCCGACACCGAATTTGGCGTGGCGCACCCGCATCCCCACGAAGACGCCGCCGTACTCTTCGCCTGGCTCCGGCACCAGCTCCACCTCATCAAGGGCGGCGCTCACCGCTGACAGGTTATGCAGGGCCGGGGCAGCTGCCGCTGGGCGAGAAGTCCGGCTACTGGTTGCTGCGGGGCCCAGGCCCCATGAACCGTGTCCCTGATCCTCAAGCAGCTCACCAGGGATATCCTTCAGGAAACGCGAGGCCAGGTTGGCCTGCTCCTGTCCGAACAGATGCCGCCGCCGGGCGTGCAGCAGATAGAGCCGTTCCCGGGCGCGGGTCATCCCCACGTAGCACAGGCGGCGTTCCTCCTCCATACCGTCAAGGTCGTCCAGGGCCCGCACATGGGGAAACAGCCGTTCCTCCATACCGATCATGAAGACCACCTTGAATTCAAGCCCCTTGGCGGCATGCAGGGTCATCAGGGTTATCGACGGTGTGCCGACCTCCCCCCGCTCCAGATCGGCCACCAGCGCCACCTGCTCCAAAAAGCCGGACAGACCCGCCTCGGGATTGGCCTCGCAGAACTCCTCCACCGCTGCCTGCAGCTGCTCCAGGTTTTCCAGCCGTTCGCTGTCGTCCTCGTCACGGCTCTGGCGCAGCCGCTCCAGGTAACCGCTCTCCTCCATCACCGCCCGCACCAGTTCCGGCAGGGTGCTGCTGGTGGCCAAGCTACTGAAACGCTGCAACAGATCGCTGAAGGCCGCCACCTTGCCGCGGGGCCCGCTGGCCAAAAGACCGCTCTGGCCGGCCTGCTGCAGGGCCGCCAGCAGAGAGATCTCCTGCCGTGCAGCATACTCGGCCACCTTGTCCACCGTGGCGGCGCCGATGCCGCGGGGCGGCACATTGACGATCCGCTTCAGCGACAGCTCATCGGCCGGGTTCTCCAACAGCCGCAGGTAGGCCAGGATATCCTTGACCTCCAGGCGGGCATAAAACCGGACACCGCCCACGATATGGTACGGCAGGCCATCGGCCACCAGCGCCTCTTCCACCAGACGCGACTGGGCGTTGGTGCGGTAAAAGACCGCCATCTCGGTCAGAGGCGCCCCATGACGCTGCAGATTTCTAATCTCGCCGGCCACAAAACGGGCCTCGTCGCGATCGCTCTCCTGGCGGATGACCCGGATCGGCTCACCCTCCGGATTTTCGGTCCAGAGGGTCTTGCCCTTGCGACCGAAGTTCTTGGCCACCACCGCGCCGGCCGCTTTCAGGATCGTGCCGGAAGAGCGGTAGTTCTGCTCCAGACGGATCACGGTCACATCGGGGAAATCCTTCTCAAACTCGAGAATATTGCGGATATCGGCCCCACGCCAGGAGTAGATCGACTGATCGTCATCCCCCACCACGCACAGGTTCCTGCGCTCACCTGCCAACAGGCGAATCAGACGGTATTGCACCGGGTTGGTATCCTGGTACTCATCCACCAGCAGCCACTGAAACCGTTCCTGCCAGCGGGCCAGCACCGTCGGCTGCTGCTCGAACAGGCGTACCGTTAAGAGCAGCAGGTCGCCGAATTCCAGCGCGTTGCAGCGCTTGAGCCGATCCTGGTAGGCGGCGTAGATCCGGCTAAAGCGCTGGTCCCAGAGATCACCCACCGGTAGCTCGTCGGGCCACAGCCCCCGATTCTTGCAGTCGTCGATCCGGGCCCCCACGGTTTTGGGCGGAAAACGCTTCTCGTCCAGGTCCAGCTCTTTGAGCAACTCCTTGAGCAGCCGCTCGCTGTCCTTGTCGTCATAGATCACGAAGTTCTGGTCATACCCCAGTTGGTGGATCTCCTTGCGCAGGATCCGGCCGCAGGTGGCGTGGAAGGTGGCCACCAGGGGGATATCGTCGCTGCCCAAGAGGCTGCGCACCCGCTCGGCCATCTCCTTGGCCGCCTTGTTGGTGAAGGTAACGGCCAGGATGTTGACCGGGCGGACACCGCGCTCCCGGATCAGGTGGCCGATGCGGTGGGTGATGACGCGGGTCTTACCGGAGCCGGCGCCGGCCAGGATCAGCAGCGGTCCTGCGCCATGCAGCACCGCCTGTTTCTGGGGCTTGTTCAGGTGGGAAAGCAGGTCCATGTGATGTTTGTAGTGCCGATCAGGGGGGAGCGTCAAGCAAAACAACGGCGGAGGATCAGGGTTCGAACCTGCCGACCTTCAACGAGAGTGGCCAGCTGACCTGCCGGGAGGCTTCACCCCACAGCGGGGCCAGCTCCCTGGTCAGCTCAGTTACCGGGTCGACGCCAACCAGTTCACAGTAGCGGCTGGTGGCCGACCAGCTGCGCAGGTAACCGGCCAGATCATCCAGGGTCCAGTCGACCTGCATGGCAAAGGGCGGCACCGCCAGCTCAACAAAGGGAAAGGCCAGCTCGGCATAGCCGTTCTCAACGTGACGGCGCTCCGGTGGCCAGTAGGGTCCGACGGTCTGGTGATAGAATCGGTCCAGATGCCACTGGATCTCGCCCTGGGCATCGCCGACCACCTGGAAGACACCGTAGGTCCAGACCGCCAGCAGCCCCCCCGGCCTCAGCACCCGCCGCACCTCGGCATAGAACGGACCAAGCTCGAACCAGTGCAGGGCCTGGGCCACGGTCACCAGATCAACGGATTGCGCCTCAAGACCAGAGGCATCGGCCGGCGCCACGCGATACTGAACACCGGGCCAGGGTTTGGCGGCCTCGATCTGGCTGCTGCTGGCGTCGGTGGCCAGCACTTGATCAAAATGATCGGCCAGGGCCAACGCCGCCTGACCGCTGCCGGTGGCGCAATCCCAAGCCAGGCGTCGCCCTGCAAGCTGATCGGCCAGCCAGGCAAACAGCTCGGGCGGATAACCGGGTCGGTGGCTGGCGTAATACGACGCCACACCGGCAAAGTGATCATTGAATCGACGGCTCATCCTTGTTTCTGCATGGTCAGACGCTGCAGCTCCCTGGCCAGCTCCCCCATCTCAAGCGGCTTGGGCAGATAGCCGTCAAACCCCTCGGCCAACAGGCGCTGCCGGTCGCCACGCAGGGCATGGGCCGTCAGGGCGATGATCGGAATATGCCCGCCCCTGGCGTACTCCTGTTGCCTGATGGCGGCAGCGGCCTGAATACCGTCCAGCACCGGCATCTGGATATCCATCAGGATACAATCAAAATCCGTCTGTGCCCAGGCATCAAGGGTCTTCTGGCCATCCTCGGCCAGCTGGGACCGATGCCCCATCCGTTGCAGCATAGCCAGAATAGTGGTTGCATTCAACGGGTTGTCCTCCGCCACCAGTACCGACAACGAGCGACCGTCCGCTATGCCGACCGGGTCCGCCCCTGTCTCGTCCGGCGCTTCGGCTTGTTGCGTACAGCTGGTGCAGGGCAGTTCGACATGAAAACAGCTGCCCACTCCCGGTTCGGAATCGGCCCAGATCCGACCACCCATCAGCTCAACCAGCCGTCGACAGATGTTCAGGCCGAGGCCGCTGCCGCCATACTTGCGGGTGGTGGAGCTGTCGGCCTGGGTAAAGGCCCCGAAGATCCGCTCCAGCACCTCGGCATCCATGCCGATGCCGGTATCGGCCAGATCCAGCCGCAGCAGACAGGTCCCGTCAGGCGCTTTCGCTACCTGGGCCGTGATGGTGATGGTGCCCTGATCGGTAAACTTGATGGCGTTGCCCAGCAGATTCAGGACGATCTGCTTGAAACGCAACATGTCACCGTGCACGATGACCGGACCGCCATGCGCGATAGTGGTTACCAGCTCCAGGTTCTTTTGGCGTATCCGCCCGATCTGGGTGGCCACCACCTCGTCAATCGCCTTGGCCAGGAGAAAATCGGCGTACTCCAACTCGATCTTGCCGGCCTCGATCTTGGACAGGTCCAGCACATCGCTGATCAGCGCCAGCAGGTTATTGGAGGCGATCTCCAGATAGTTCAGGTACTCCCGTTGCTCAGCGGTCGGGTTGGTCAGCTCCAGCAGCTGGGCCATGCCGATCACCCCGTTCAGCGGGGTGCGGATCTCGTGGCTCATGTTGGCCAAAAACTCGCTCTTGGCCCGGTTTGCGATCTCGGCGTCCTGACGGGCCTGATGCAGGGCGGTAATATCCCGTCCCACCCCCAGCACCCCGATCAATTGGCCCTGGCGACCAACCATCGGACATTTGATGGTCTCCAGCAGTTCCCGGTGTCCGTCGCTGGCAAAGGTGATCCACTCCTGGTTCACGCTCGGCTCTCCAGCTGCCATGGCCTTGCGGTCGTGTTCCCGAAAAAAGTCGGCCAGCTCCTGGTCCACAAAGTCGTAATCGGTCTTGCCGATAATCTCGGCCTCCGAGGCGCCAAAAAAACTCTCAAAACGGCGATTACAGGAGAGATAGACGCCATCCGTATCCTTGAGCCAGATCAGATCGGGAATGGTCTGCACAAGGGTCTTCAGTTGACCGGCCGCCTTCTCAGACTCGCGCCGTGCCGTGGACAACCGCTGGTTGCCGATCACCAGCATCACGGTCAGCCCGATAATACTGCCGACCGCCAGCAACAATAACAGCAACTGAAGCTGATAACGCTGCCAGACATCCGCCAGGGTGAAGGCGGGCAGATTGTCAAAGGGGGGCAACCGCAGTTGTCGCAACAACTCCTCGGCCGGCAGGTAGTCGGCCGGGATGGTGAAACCATAGATCTTTGCGGCGCGAGCCGTGGCGCTGTCCGGCTCCAGGGTCAAGAGCGCCGCCGCCAGCCTGCGGCCAACATCCTGCGGCAGCTGCGGCAACGCCACAAAGGACCACTCGGGATAGAGCTGGGTTGAGAGCAGAAACGGAAAACCGGACAGCTGCTGGCGATTGATCACCTTGATCCGGGTCAGATCAAGGTCGTTTCTGGCGGCCATCCGCTCCAGCAGCCCCGTCCGGACGAAACCTGCGTCGGCCTTGCCTTCCAGCACCGCCTGCACCACCAGATCCTGCGGTGTGCCGGTAAAGACCATCTTCAGCTGGTCCGGCCTGACACCAGCCTTTTGCAGCTCATAGATCGGCGCAGGATAGGACCCGAGGCTGCCGCTGGCGCTGAAGGCGGCTATCTTTTTCCCCTTCAGGTCCTGCAGATCCTGAAGGTCATTGCGTTCGACGCGGGTAAAGATCACCCCTCCCAGACTGGAAACCGGCACCCCCTGCTGAATATCCACCAGGGTGGCCAGGGCCCCGGTCAGGGCATTCTGATGACGCAGCTGCACCAGGTGCGAGGCGTTACTGAACACCAGATCCAGCTGGTGCTGCTCCAGCGCCTGATGCAGTTCCTGCTGATCCAGGACCAGCAGCTTAATACGGTATCCGTCAAGGCTGCGGCTGAGATAATCGGCCAACGGCTGCCAACGGGCCATGGCAGCCGGCTTGGGCTGGATTGACAGCACACCCATGGTTAACGTACGGTCGGCCTGGACCGGCAGCGGCAAACAGAACAACAGCCCTAACAGCGCCACCAGTATACGGATCGAACAGGAACCTACAGCCATATCAGAAATCCTTTGTGGGAAGAAAACGGGCATCGAACAGACCTTCCAGGCTGGCCGGCTGCTGCAGCAACCCATGCTGCAGCATGATCGGCGACAACGTTTTGACTGTAGCCACCAGACGGGCCCCGCTGCCCTGCAGATAGCGGCGGTTGGCGCTTACAATCGGCAGTTGCAGACCACGGTAGGCATCAAGCACCTTGTCCGCAGGAAGCTTGAGCCGGCCGGCCAACTTGTAGGCGGTATCCTGCGGGTTGTGCACCAGATGGTGATATGCTCTGAAATGGGCGTCCGTCAGGCTGTGCAGCTGCGCCGTGTACTGGTCCAGCAGGCCGGTTCTGACAGCCAGGACATCAACGATCATACCCGGCAGGCTGCGGCTGTCAAAGATACTGTGAATACCGTTGCCCTGCAACTGGCTGGCGAGCGGTTCGTAACAGACCATGGCGTCCAGCCGTTCAGTCTGCCAGACCAGTTGGTGGTTGTCCGGCGCCATCGGTACCACCTGCACCTGCTTATAGTCAAGGCCTGCGCTCTGCAGGCTCAGATGCAGCATCAGGGCCCCCAGCGCCGACTGTTCCACGCCGATCCGCTTGCCGGCCAGCTGGCTGACGGAGCTGATCCCCGGTCGGGCCAGGATATGATCGGCACCGGCCGAGACATTAAAGACCAGCACGGCGGTCAGCTGCAGGCCGCTGTCGCGGGCCCGCAGCAGCTCATCCAGGGTGAGGCAGGCGCCATCCACCGTGCCTCGCTCCAGCGCTTCCAGAGATGCGGTGGCCGAACTGGTCTCCACCAGCCGCACCTGTTTTTCACTGAGCCAACCCTCGCGCCGGGCCAGGAACAGCAGTTCATAGCCGGGCCAGGGATGGCTGGCGATCCGCAGGGCAGGCCGTTGCCTACAGCCGGGCAGCAGCTGCAGCAGCGCCAGGGCGCCCAGGCCGGCCAGAAAATCACGTCGCGTTGTCAGGCATCTCACCATTGCCGCACCTCACCACCACCGCACCATCACGAGCTTCTTCAGACAAAAAGCCCGCTGCCTGAGCCGGTCAAGCGGTCAAACGCTGCAACTCGGCAGTGAGCAGCGCAATATCAACCGGCTTGGCCACATGGGCATCAAAACCCTGCTGCAGCAGACGTTGGCGCTCATCGTCCATGGCATGGGCCGTTAAGGCGATGATCGGAATATGGCCACCCTGCTGACGCTCCTGCTCACGAATGATCAGCGTGGCCTGATCACCACCCATGACCGGCATCTGCACATCCATCAGGATGCAATCAAACGGCTGACCTGCCAACAGCTCCAGCGTCTGCTGGCCGTTTTCGGCCAGGGTCAGCTGGTGGCCCTGCCGCTCCAACACCTTGGTGATGAACTGGGCATTAACCGCATTATCCTCGGCCAGCAGGATCGACAACGGACGCAGCGCTGCCAGCGGCTTGAGCGGGATGGCGCGGGGGGCCACGGCCTGCTCCGCAACCTGGAACGGCAGCTCCACAAAGAAGGTGCTGCCAACGCCAAGCCGGCTCTCCACCCAGATCCGGCCTCCCATCAGCTCGGCCAGCCTGCGGCAGATGGCCAGCCCCAGGCCGCTGCCGCCGTACTTGCGGGTGGTGGAGCTATCGGCCTGGGTAAAGGGGGCAAAGATGCCCTCCATCGCCTCCGGCGTCATGCCGATGCCGGTGTCGCTGACGGTCAGACGGATCATCACCTGATCGTCGCTGCGGGAGACGGGTTCCGCAGCGATGGAGATCGTGCCCTGCTCGGTAAACTTGATGGCGTTGCCCAACAGGTTCAGCAGTATCTGCCGGGTGCGCAGCTGATCGCCGCGCAATAATGACGGCAGGTCAGCGGCGAGCGCCGTCTCCACTCGCAGATCCTTGATCTGGATATGGAAGCGCTGGCTGTCCAGCAGCTCCTGAATGCAGCTATGCAGCGAAAAATCCGTAGTCTCCAGCGCCATCTTGCCGGCCTCAATCCGTGAAAGATCGAGAATATCGCTGATCAGCGACACCAGGCTGGTGGCCGAGTTCTCAATACTCTCCAGGTACTGCTGTTGCTCCATGCTGAGCGACGTTGTCCACAACAGATGGGTCATGCCGATCACCCCGTTCATCGGGGTGCGGATCTCATGGCTCATGTTGGCCAAAAACTCGCTCTTGGCCCGGTTGGCCGCCTCGGCGGCCTCCTTGGCCTGCACAAGGCGCTCTTCGGCCTGCTTGCGATCGGTGATATCGGTGGCAATTTCCAGCCGCACAATCCGGCCATCCACCCAGCGGATCGCCCGGTCACGGATAGCGTACCAGTGACCGTTGACGGTGTTTTGAAACTCCCATACATAGACTCCCCGCGGCTGACCACGATCATCCAGCAGCTGGCTGTTGCTGCAAAAGCTGCAGGGACCGCTCTGATCGGTCTGCATCTTCTGCCAACAGGGGTGGCCGACGATATCGCCAAACACATCCTGGACATGCTTGTTGACGAACAGCAGCTCGTAGGTCTGCATGTCGGCCACATAGACGATCGCGTCCAGGGCGTTCAGCACGGTCAGCAGGCGCTGGTGAGAATCCTGGAGTTCGTGCTTGGCCTGCTGCAGGTCCTGCTCGGCCTGCTTGCGCTCGCTGATATCAAACAGGCTCCAGACCACGCCGACCTCTCCGTCGTCCAACGGCAGCTTGACGCCCGTCAGAAAGCACCAGAAGGGACTGCCATCCTTGCGGCGCAGCGGATATTCAGCATGCAGGTGGGTCTTGCCGTCCCGGGCCTGCAGGAAGGTAGGGGCCCAGTTGTCATGATGTTCCTGGTCCAGATGCAGCAGCCGCACCGATTGACCGATCAGCTCATCCTGCTGATAGCCGAACATCTCGCAAAACTGCTGGTTCACCCGGCGAATGATCCGCCGTGAGGAGACAATCAGGTTGCCGGTGCCGTTGTACTCAAACAGATCCTGCAGGAATTTCTGCTGCTGGTGCAAACGGTTGTTGAGCCGCCGTGAAACCAGCATCAATGAGGTAAGCAGGGCAATAATCGTTACGGATGCAGCCAGGGCCAGCATCAGCAGCAAGCGATAATCGGTGGTCTTCTCGTACTGGTGGGCAAGCCACTTATCGGCAATTGCCTTNNCGTTCTGCGGTCGGCATACTGCTGAGGGCCTTATCCAGCAGGCCGATCAGCTCCAGCTGACCCTTGGCTGCCGCGAAGCGGAGCTCCGAGCGGGGTCCCTTGAGAACCGCCATCAGACGCAGTTCCGTCAACAACTCACGCTCGATTAGATGGATCGCCACGGCCCGGTTGCCGGCATAGGCGTCGGCCTCGCCACGGGCCACGGCATGCAAGGCCTCCAGGGTCGACCGATACTGCCGCACCGTGACGCTGGGATAGTTCTTGGAAAAATGGGTAATGTTGTAAAAGCCCTGTTCCAGGGCGACGACCTTACCGGCCAGATCATGTTCAGAGCGAAAGGCAGCTCCTCCCTTGCGGCCGACCAGCACATGGGGCACCGTAATATAGCTCTGGGTAAACTCAAACTGCTGTTCACGTTCCGGCCGCCGGCTGATCTCCATCAGGGCGTCCAGTTTGCCCTGCAGCAGCAGCTCATAGTTGCTGCTGAACGGCCCCGGCACAATCACCAGCGCTCCCCCCAGCCGCTGGTTGAGGGCCTTCACAAAATCCTGCCCGATCCCCTGCGGACTGCCGTGACGGTCAACAAAACTGATCGGCGGCCAATCGGCCATGATGCCGACCCGGACATGAGGATGGCTCGCGAGCCAGGCCTGCTCAGCCGGCGTGAAGACCGGTTGTTTCTGCCGCGAAGCGCCCAGCAGCGCGGCCAGCGCAATTATCGCCACCAGGACGCAGATCAGCCAACAGACCCTGAACCGTGTAAGCCTGAAAAAACGAACCATCCGCTGCAACCTTTCCTGCCGTTTTAGTGGCCAGATACTAAATCAACCAACGCCGAGCAGACCGACACCGTGAGCCGGCTCATATCTCAATCAGCCGGGCCATTTCGGCGCACAACAGCGCCAGATCAACCGGCTTGGCAACATGGGCATCAAATCCGGCCGCCAACAAACGCTCACGTTCCTCACGCATGGCATGGGCGGTCAGCGCAATGATCGGCAGATGTCCGCCGCTCTGCCGTTCACCCTCACGGATACGGAGGGTGGCCTCGTCGCCCCCCAAAACCGGCATCTGCACATCCATCAAGATACAATCAAAACGCTGCCGTTCCAGCTGCTCCAACGCCTGCTGGCCGTCAGGCACGGCGGTCACCCGGTGTCCCATCCGGCTCAGCACCTTGACGATGAACTCGGCATTGACCCGGTTATCCTCAGCCAACAGGATCTCCAACGGCCGGGTAAACAGGGCCGAGTTGAGCGAAAGCGGGGGCGGCTGGGCCACGGACGTTGACGCGTCTGCCGCCAGTTCAAAGGGCAGTTCCACAACAAAAACGCTGCCCCCGCCGGGATTGACCTCGGCCCAGATGCGCCCCCTCATCAGTTCGGCCAGGCGGCGGCAGATGGTCAGCCCCAGACCGGTACCGCCATAACGGCGGGTGGTGGTGTTATCGCCCTGCTCAAAGGGGGCAAAGATGGACTCCAGCTTCTCCGGCGGAATGCCGACGCCGTTGTCAGCGACGGTCAGGCGCAGCAGCAACTGCTGCCCGTGGCGCTCGAGCTCTTGACCGGCAATCGTGATCCGGCCGCCTTGGTCCGTGAATTTGATGGCGTTGCCCAACAGGTTGAGCACGATCTGGCAAGTGCGCAAACGGTCGCCGCGCAAACGGTCCGGCAGCTGATCGGGCAACTCGATGCTGACCGTCAACTCCTTGTGGCGGATCAGGTACTGTTGGCTTTCAACCATATCCTGCAGACAGTGCCTCAGCGAAAAATCCGTCACGACCAGCTCCATTTTACCGGCCTCGATCTTGGACAGATCGAGGATATCGCTGATCAAGGCCACCAGTGAATTGGCCGAAAGCTCGATATTGTCCAGATACTGCTGCTGCTCGGCAGACAGCTCGGTGTTGCGCAGCAGGTGGGCCATGCCGATCACGCCGTTCATCGGTGTGCGGATCTCGTGGCTCATGTTGGCCAGAAATTCGCTTTTCGCCTGATTGGCCGACTCGGACGCCTCCTTGGCCTGCTGCAGTTCGCCTTCGGCCTGTTTGCGAGTGGTGATGTCGGTCACCATGCCACAGATGCCGCGGTGTGTGCCGTCGGCACCCTGCAGCGGGAACTTGATCGAGAGGAAATGACGGATGCCATCCGGTCCGGCCAGCTGTTCCTCAAACTCCTGGACCGTGCCGGAGGCCAACACCGCCTGATCATTTCGCCGGAACTGTTCGGCGACTTCGGGCGGGAACAGTTCCAGATCGGTCTTGCCAAGCGCCTGTTCACGTGTCAGCCCGCTTACCTGCTCCCACTTGCGATTCACGATGGTATAGCGGCCTTGCTGATCCTTGGCAAGGATCAGCGCTCCGCTGTTTTCAATCACTCCTGCCAGAAAGCGCTGATTTTCACGCAACTCATCCTCAAGCCGCCTGCGCTCGGTGATATCCCGCGACAGGACCACAAAACGGGGCTCAGCAGCATGCGCGACCGTCTTGCGGGTCACCGCCAGCTCAAACCAGTGCCTGCCGTCGGCCAACATCAGGCTCAATTGCCGGCCACGGGAATGGCCGGTGGCCTGCGCCTCCTGCAACACCTCCAGGCAAACCGCCGCTGCGTCGGCCGGCATCACCTCGCTGACGGTCTTGCCCAACAACTCCTCCACCGGAGCGGCCAGCTGCTCGGTGTGACGGGCATAGCAGGCGTAATAACGGCCATCAAGCCCCATCTCAAACAGCAGATCAGGCACCGCCTGCAACAGGCTGGTCAGATTTTGGCGTTCTTCTGCCAACGCCTGCTCGGTGGCGATATGTTGCTCCATCTGCAGAAACAGCAGACAGACCAACAGGGTGGCCGGCGGATAGAGCAACAGGACCGGCACGGTGATCTTGGCCAGCACCACCGCGGCAAGCGCTGCCGGCAGGAAGGTCATACAGGCCATCATCCAGAGGTGCACCAACAGACCGAACAGCAGCAAGCCCGGCAGGCCAACCGCCCATGGACGGTGTTTACGCAGATAGTGCCAGCCGCTGCCGATAACGACTGAGCCGATGATCACCGCCACTCCCATCGGGGCGCCGACCCCGCCCAGCCACCAGCGGTAGATTACGGCCGGCAGCGCAGCCAGGGCAGCCACAACCGGACCGCCAAACAGACCGGCCACCGCCAGGATGATCGAGCGGCCGTCGAAGATCAGGCCGGGCTGAAAGACCACCGGGGTCAGCATCCCCAGCAGCACAACGCCGCCAAACAGCGCCCCGGTCACCAGCGGGAAGAGCAGCCCGTCGCGGTTGATACGACGCACCAGCAGGCTGTGGACAAAGGTCAGTGCCACCAGCAACGCAATATTCTGGATCAGTGAAAGGTAGAACATCAGCCATCCCCCAACAGCGGCAACAGTCGCTCGGCTTTCGGCAACTATACCAGAGCTCTGGATTTTTGCAGCAGCGACAATCAAATACCAACGAACTGCCGACACATATCAGGACTCTGGCACAGCCGATGCAAACTCTGAAGGACATCACCAGACGAGACGGGAGTTACGGCATGCAGACGGCACTGGTTTGTGACAGCGATGACGGCTTTCGGGAGGAGATCAAGGAGTTCCTGCCCAGTCTTGGGTATAGCACCGTACTGCTCTGTACGACACGTGGCGATGCCCTGGCATTGGCGGTCGAGCAGCTGCCCCAGCTGGTGGTGCTTGAGGCCGCGCCGCCGATATGCGGACTGAAGCTGGCCACAACGCTGCGCAACCATATCGACACGAAGATTCTGCTAACGGTCTGCGCGAGCGACCTGCCGCTCCTAAAACAGGCAGACAACGCCAAGATTGATGCCTTTTTAGCCAGACCAGCGACACGGTCCCAACTGCCGCTGGCCGTGGAGTTGGCGCTGCGCACGGCACAACAGGTCACCTGCCTGCAAACACTGCTTGAGCAGACTAAAAATGCACTGCAGGAACGAAAAATAATCGAAAGGGCCAAGGGGCTGCTGATGGAGAAGGAACAGCTGAGTGAAGAGCTGGCCTACCGCCGCCTGCGCAACCAGGCCATGGCGCGCCGGGTCAGCATGACTGTGCTGGCAGAGGAGATGATCAGTTCGGCGACGAAAAAGCGGTGAGCGCCCGACCGGCCGGACTGGCTAACACCAGGCGATCCGCGTGCTGCTCCAGTTCTGCCACCAGTGACCGGTCCAGCTTCTTCAGCCAGCGCTTCGGGATCGATGCATGGCCATAGTAGCTGCCGGCCAACATGCCGCAGATCGCGCCGGTGGTATCGGCATCCCCCCCCTGATTGACGGTCCCCACCAGGCATTCCTCAAAATCACGGCCTTTGAAAAAATAGTGGAAGACCGTGGCCAGGGTATCGGCCACATAGGCAGTGGCCAGCCTGCGGTAGGGCACAAAACCGAACTGGTGATGCCGCGCCACCAGGGCGTCGGCCTCTTTACGCAGGCGCACCTTGGAGGCCCCCTGCAGGATCAGGTGCAGCATACTGCCGATGCAGAGACAGGCCGCGTCGGACAGCTGCTGGTGATGGGTCAGGCGAGCCTGCTCCAGGGCGTATTTCTTGAGCAGTTCACGGTCCGGCAACGACAACAGGGCTGCCGGCAGCACCCGCATCACTGCGCCGTTGCCGCCGTCCCAATGGTTGTAGGGGGCATCCAGCGTGCCGTGCAGCATGAAGGCCCTGATTCCCTTGCGGCAGGTGTCGCCGCAGTCCACCGGCCGGGATTTGAGCCAGGCGGCGAATTCGCGGGCGATCTCCTCCCGCGACCAGCCCTGCTGCTGGGCAACGGCGCGGGCGATACAGAGCGCCATCTCGGTGTCATCGGTGACCTGACCGGCCTTAAGCCGCAGCCAGCCGCCGCCAACGATCTCCTTGAAGACGCCGTACTGGGCCGCTATCTCCGGGGCGGTCATGAACTCCACCGTTGCCCCCAGGGCGTCGCCGACGGCCATGCCGACAAAGGCTGCCCGCGCCCGGTCTCTTAGTTCGTCTGGGTCAAGATGCGATAGCATACGCCATGGTTAAGCAAGATAATTGCCAAGCACAGGAGTCAGCATGCAGGAGCAGCACAAAAATATCTGGGACTATCTGGGGCGCGGGATCATCGCCATCACCACCAACGGCAGCCTGAGCCGTGACGGCCGGGGCATTCCGGGACGCGGTGTAGCTGCCCAAGCGGCAGAACACTTTCCTGAGCTCTTCCGCGAACTGGGATGCCGGCTGCAGCAGTCGGGCAATCATGTGTACGAACTGTCCCACGGCCTGGTCAGTTTTCCGGTGGAAGAGACCCCCTGGTCACTGCCCGACCTGCGGCTGATCCGTCGTTCCGCAGAGGAGCTGCGTGCGCTGGCAGACCTGCGCGGCTGGCCGCTGGTGGTGGTGCCGCGGCCCGGCTGTGGCGGTGGCGGTCTGCGCTGGGAAGAGGTACGACCGCTGCTGGCCCAGCAGTTTGATGAGCGTTTCATCGTGGTGACGACACCACCACAGGCATTCTGACCTAAAATTAGGCACCAGCCCAGCGGCCATCAGCGCAACACCTCAATATTAAAGCAATTTAAAAACTGGCACGCTCTATGCCTAGTGACAACCATCACAGGCAACGGCGCCTGCGGGGGACAGTTCCCTGCGGCGCCGTTTGTCGTTTGAAAGGAGATACACCATGGCAACAGCATGCGAGCAACTGAAAAAGGTACAGGGGCATCCCTGTTTTAGCGGCGGTCAGCACAAAACCGGCCGGATGCACCTGGCCGTGGCCCCGGCCTGCAACATCAAATGCGGCTACTGCACCCGCAAGCACGACTGCGCCAACGAATCCCGCCCCGGCGTGGCCAGCCGGCTACTGACCCCGACTGAGGCGCTGGACAAGGTACGGGAGGTGATGGCCTCACCGCTGTTGGGACCCACCATGCGGGTGGTGGGGATTGCCGGTCCCGGCGACCCGCTGGCCAATCAACAGACCTTTGAGACCTTCCGGCTGGTGGGAGAGGAATTTCCCGACCTGATGAAATGTATGAGCACCAACGGCCTGCTCTTGCCTGAATCCTTGGACCGGCTGATGGCGCTGGGGCTGCACAGCCTGACCGTTACCATCAACGCCGTCGAGGCGGCCACCGCAGCCCGGATCTACCGCCACATCTACTACCACGGCACACGCTACAGCGGTGAGGCTGCCGGTGAGATTCTGCTGGCCAGCCAGTATGAAGGGGTGCAGCGGGCCTGTGAGCTGGGCATGGTGGTCAAGGTCAACACCGTGCTGATGCCCGGCATCAACGACGCCGAGATCCCGCAGATCGCAGAACGGATCAAAGGGATGGGGGCCTTTGTGATGAACGTGATGCCACTGATCCCCCAGGCCGACCTGGCCCATATCGAGCCGCCCAGCCAGGAGTATCTGGCCCAGGTGCGCGACGACAACGAGCGGATCATCGGTCAGATGCGGCATTGCAAACAGTGCCGTGCGGATGCGGTTGGCCTGTTGTAGGAGACCGATATGCAGATCAGCAGCTTTACCCCCGACGACATCCATCCCTTCCTCAACCTGGCCAAGGATGAGGGCTGGATCAGCCACCGCAGAGAGTTGGCCTTCCTGCTGGAACGTTCACCTGACGGCTGCCTGGTCTGCCATGAGCAGGGCAGGCCGGTCGGATTTGTCACCGCAATTCAGCACGGCCGTTCCGGCTGGATCGGCAATCTGCTGGTGGGGGCGGTCAACCGCGGACGCGGCATCGGCAGCGCGCTGTTCAGACAGGCCATGGAGGTGCTGCAGCGCAACGGCGTCACCACCACCTGGCTGACCGCCTCCAGCGCCGGTCGGCCGATCTACGAGCGCAGCGGCTTTCGCTGCTGCGACCGGATCCGGCGCTGGGAGCTCGAGGGGACCGTCGGCGGCCAGGCCGATACGAAGGCAGAAGTTCGCGCCGACTGGCAGGAGATCGACTACCTGGGCTGGGGTGACAGCCGCAACGAACTGCTGGCCTATGCGGCAGACGGCGGCAATTCCATCGGCGAAGAGGAAGGTTTTCTGATGCTGCAGCGTCTGGGCAACGGTCATCAGATCGGCCCCTTTGGCGCGCTGAACAACACCATCGCCGAGCAGTTGCTTGAACGGGCGCTGGCACAAACCGGGCGGGTACTGCTGGATGTTCCGGCCGCCAATCGCACCGCCGGGCGGCTGCTGACACCCCGCGGTTTCGAGGTGATCGGCGAGGTTGATCTGATGTACGCCGGGCAACCGCCAGCGTACCACCCGGAGCATATCTTCGGGTTGGCCAGTATGGGCAGTATGGGATAGCTCAAACGGTTCTTTTCCGCCCTGAACGCGCCAATCCTCACCATGCCTTGTGTGGCGGACCTGCTCTGTACGCCTCCGCGTCATGGTTCGCTTGTCACCTTCAGAACGGAAAACTCCTCGTTTGGTTTTTAGAGGCAAAAGGGGGCGTTATGCATCTACAGGACATCATCATCGACGACACCACCCTGCGGGACGGCGAACAGACCGCCGGGGTGGTCTTCTCACTACGGGAAAAGCTGGCCATCGCCCGCCTGCTGGACGCTGTGGGTGTACAGGAGATCGAGTGCGGCATCCCGGCCATGGGCGAAGAAGAGCGGACCAGCATCCGCGCCCTGGTGGAGCTGGGCCTCTCGGCCCGCCTGCTGACCTGGAACCGGGCCCTGATTCCGGAGATCGAAGCCAGCATCAGCTGCGGGATTACGGCGGTGGATATCTCACTGTCGGTCTCGGACCAGATGATCAGCCGCAAGCTGAAGAAGGATCGCACTGCGGTCAAGGAACAGCTGAAAGCCGCGCTGGGCTTTGCCAAGGATCACGGCCTGTACGTCTCGGTGGGTGGCGAGGATGCCAGCCGAGCTGATCTGGGTTTTCTGGTGGAACTGCTGCAGGTCATCCGCGAGCTGGGGGGCGACCGCTTCCGCTTTTGCGATACCCTGGGGATCATGGACCCGTTCAGCATGTACGACAAGGTGGCCTGGCTGCGAGCCAGCGTGCCGGAGGTAGCGATCGAGGTGCACACCCACAATGACCTGGGCATGGCCACCGCCAACGCCATCGCCGGCATCCGGGCCGGGGCCCGCTTTGTCAACACCACCGTCAACGGCCTGGGGGAGCGGGCCGGCAACGCCGCCCTGGAAGAGGTGGTGATGGGACTCAAACACGCCTGCGGCATTGAGACCGGCATCGACACCCACCGCTTCCGCGAACTTTCCCTGATGGTGGCCAAGGCCTCCTGCCGCGACCTGCCGGCCTGGAAGGCGGTAGTGGGGGAGCGGGTCTTTGCCCATGAATCGGGCCTGCATGCCGATGGCGTCATCAAGGACCCACACAACTACGAGGGGTTCGATCCGGCCGAGGTGGGATTGGCGCGCCAGATCGTAGTAGGTAAACATTCCGGTGCCAGCGGCCTGATCGAGCGCTATCGCACGCTGGGGATCGTGCTGTCGCGAGACGATGCGGGCCTGCTGCTGCCGGTAGTGCGTCATGAGGCGCTGCGGCACAAGCGCGACCTGAAAGATCGAGAATTGGTGGCTATCTATCTGAACGGGGCAGAGCTGCTCAAGGCGGCCTGAGGAGGAACCATGTGTACAGCAGGTACAAAT
>DIKW01000050.1 GCA_002424705.1 Geobacter sp. UBA5608 | reverse complement strand
CCCTGTATTTGCTGGAGCCACTTAGCGGAATCGAACCGCTGACCTACTGATTACGAATCAGTTGCCCTACCATCTG
This sequence comes from Geobacter sp. UBA5608, assembly GCA_002424705.1. Classification (GTDB taxonomy): domain Bacteria; phylum Desulfobacterota; class Desulfuromonadia; order Geobacterales; family Pseudopelobacteraceae; genus Trichlorobacter. Next base: position 3,694 of record DIKW01000050.1, on the reverse strand, counting down.
AGCTAAAGTGGCACGTGAAGGCTAGTTTTTGTATACTAAAACAGTTCAACCGTCAATACTCACTGTCTGGGAGGCTCGTATGTTCACAGCTGCGGCAGAGGTTGTCCGTACGGCGGAGGCGTTGATCATCACCGCAGGCGCCGGTATGGGGGTTGATTCAGGGCTGCCGGACTTTCGCGGCAATCAGGGCTTCTGGCAGGCCTATCCGCCCTATGCCCGTCTGGGACTTTCCTTTGTGGAGTGTGCCAACCCTGAACATTTTCAGCGCGACCCGGCCTTTGGCTGGGGCTTTTACGGCCATCGCGCCAATCTGTACCGGCAGACCGTTCCCCACGACGGGTTCGGGATCATGCGTAACTGGATAGCCCAGCGAGAGCTGCCCTCCTTTGTGGTGACGTCAAACGTGGATGGTCAGTTCCAGAAGGCGGGCTTTGCCGATGAGCGGATACTTGAGGTGCACGGTTCGATCCACTGGCTGCAGTGTCTGCGGCCCTGCTCCCAGACGATCTGGCCCAACAACGAGCAGATCCCGGTTGATGAGGGCAGCATGCGGGCTGGACATATCCCTCGTTGTCCACAGTGCGGCGGGGTGAGCCGGCCCAATATCCTGATGTTCGGAGACTGGTCCTGGCTGCCGGAGCGGACCCATGCCCAGGAGCAGTGTTTTCAGGCGTTTCTGGAGCAGCATGCCGATGCTCGGATCGCCGTGATCGAGCTGGGGGCGGGCAGCGCCATTCCCACCATCCGGGCCACCTCGGAACGGATCGGCTGGCGCTACAGGGGCGCCACGGTGATCCGGATCAATACCCGTGAGCCGGAGATCGCCTCACCCCATATCGGGTTGGCCTGCGGTGCGCTGGAGGGGCTGCAGCGGATTGCTGCTGCGCTGTGAGCCGCCAGCTGGTTGACGCGTAGGGCGGCGAGCGGTATAGTTCTGGTGGCACGAATTGGGAATCTGTAACACCGGGGGTGAGCTATGCATATGGCGGACGCCTTGGTTTCTCCAGCTGTGGGGGGAGCCATGTGGGCGGTTGCAGCGGGCGCGATTGGCTATGGTTCGGCTCAGCTCAAGCGCGGTCATGACCAGCGGAGGGTGCCGCTGATGGGAGTGATGGGCGCCTTTGTCTTTGCCGCCCAGATGATCAATGTCGCCATTCCCGGCACCGGTTCCAGCGGCCATTTGGGTGGTGGTTTGCTGCTGGCCGTGCTGTTAGGGCCCCACGCCGCACTGCTGGCCATCTCGTCGGTGCTGATCGTGCAGGCCCTGTTCTTCGCCGACGGCGGCCTGCTGGCCCTGGGATGCAATATCGTCAATATGGGGATCATCCCGGCCTATCTGATCTATCCGTTTTGTTTCCGGCCCCTGGCCGGCCCTTGCCCCACCGCGTCTCGTCGTTCAGCGGCGATCATGATCGCCGCACTGCTGGCGCTCCAGTCGGGCGCCCTGGCTGTGGTGCTGCAGACGACGGTGTCCGGCATCACGGCCCTGCCGTTTACGAGCTTTGTGCTGCTTATGCAGCCGGTGCATCTGGCGATCGGTCTGTTGGAAGGGGTCGTCACCGCAGCAGTGGTGACGCTGGTCAGTACCGCCCGCCCTGAACTGCTTGCGCGCCAGCCGTTGGCGTCACCGACAGGGCTGCCGTTACGCAGGCTGTTGGTCGGTTTTTTTGTTGCAGCGGTGCTGACCGGAGGGCTCGGGTCGCTCGGGGCCTCGGACAAACCTGATGGTCTGGAATGGGCGATTCGGCAGGTTGCCGGCAGCGCCGAATTGACCAAACCTGAGAGCGGTCTGCATAGGCTGCTGGCCAGGTTGCAGGAACAGGTGGCCCTCTTGCCGGAGTATGATTTCAGGCAGTCAGGCACACCGTCACCAGCCGCCGGTGCGTCGGCCGCACAATGGGGGACCAGCCTTGCCGGATTGGTGGGTGGGGGCATCACCGTGCTGCTGCTGTCGCTCGGGGCCCTGGTGCTGGGTATGCGCAGGGGCAACCCGTGAGTAGCCTAAGATGAGGGTTGCGGTCATTGAGGGGGCGTTACTGGAGCTGCGTCAGCTCGACCTGCTGGCGAGCGGTGATTCGGCGCTCCATCGCCTCGATCCGCGGCTCAAGCTGCTGGCTGCGTTCGCTTTTATCCTGAGCGTGGTTTCCTTTGAGCGCTATGCGTTGAGCGGCCTGTTGCCGTTCTTTTTTGTTCCCTTGGCGGTCTGTGCCATGGCCGGCCTGCCGAGCTTGTTGGTGGCGCGCAAGGCGGCGCTGGTGCTGCCGTTCGCCGTGCTGATCGGGGCCGCTAATCCGTTCTACGACCATACGCTCCAGCTGCAGCTGGGCCCGTTTGGCATCAGTGGGGGCTGGTTTTCGTTCGCCTCGATCGTGCTGCGCGCCCTGCTGAGCGCTGCCGCCGCCATCCTGCTGGTGGCGGTGACCGGTCTGCCGGCCATCGCTCAGGCGCTGGCACGGCTCGGTGTGCCGCAGCCCATGGTGGACCAGCTGTTGTTTATGTACCGCTACCTGTTTGTGCTGGCTGAAGAGGCGGCCCACGCGTCCCAGGCCCGGGCATTGCGCAGTGCCGGTCGCAGAGGGCTGGGGCCGGGCCCCTTTGCGGCCATGGTGGCCCATCTCTTGCTTCGTTCCTGGGAACGGGCAGAACGGATCCATCAGGCCATGCTGGCCAGGGGGTTTACGGGGCAGTTCCATTCCAGCCGGGGGTACCGATTCGGACTGACGGAACTGGCGGCACTGCTGCTGTTCGTTGGGACCTGTCTGCTGCTACGCCTGGTCAATCTGCCGCAGTTGCTTGGAGAGGCAGCCCTTGGGCTACTCTTGAGGGTGGCCTGAGATCATGAATCACCCTGTCGTTGCCGCAGAGCAGCTCTGTTTCAGCTATCCGGACCGGACCGTTGCGCTCCGTTCGATCTCCTTCACGATCCATCACGGCGAGTCAGTGGCCATTATCGGCGCCAACGGCGCCGGCAAATCCACCCTGCTGCTGCAGTTATGCGGCAGCCTTACCCCCACCACCGGACAGGTGCGGATCGGCGGGCTTCCTGTTTCCAATGCCACGCTGCAGCAGGTGCGACGCAGCGTCGGGATGGTCTTCCAACAGCCGGACGACCAGCTGTTTATGCCCACGGTCTATGACGATGTGGCCTTCGGCCCACGCAACCTGGGCCTAACCGGACACGACCTGGAACAGCGCGTTTGGCAGGCGCTTGATGCGGTTTCTGCCCGGCAGCTGGCAACCAAACCGCCTTACCGGCTTTCATCAGGTGAAAAAAAGCGTGTCGCCATCGCCACCGTGCTGGCTATGGACCCGGCCGTGCTGGTGATGGATGAGCCGACCGCCGGCCTCGACCCCTGTGCCCGGCGTGAGATCATGGGGCTGTTGACCGCCTTTGACCAGACGCGGATCATCACCAGTCACGACCTGGATATGGTGGCTCAGGTCTGCAGCAGGGTGTTGCTGCTGCACGAGGGGGAGATCAGGGCGGACGGCGCCCCGGGGGATATCTTTGCTGATACGGAACTCTTGGCCGGTTGCCGTCTGGAGCCGCCGCTTGCGATGCAGGCCTGTTGTGTCTGTGGCAGATGAGGGGTGAGGCTTAGTGGTTCTCGGGGGTGGCGGAGGTCAAGAACAGCCGGCCGTGCTTAACTCCCTTGACCCCCAGCAGTTCGTCGGCCAGCCGGTTGATCTCGGC
>DIKW01000094.1:7103-8337 GCA_002424705.1 Geobacter sp. UBA5608 | reverse complement strand
TCAAACCTGCTGCTGATGGACGAGCCCACCAACCATCTGGATCTGTTCAGCAAGGAGGTGCTGCTGGACGCCATAAAGGGTTTCGATGGCACGGTGGTCTTCGTCTCCCATGATCGTTATTTCGTAAATAGCCTGGCCACCCGCATCGTGGAGGTGGGGGATGGCGCAGTAACCAACTATTATGGTGATTATGAATATTACCTGAGTAAAAAAGAAGGTGCCGAAATTTCGGGTCAAGGGTCAGGGGACAAGGGGCATGGAACGACCGCTGAGCGTACCCCAAGCCCCAGGATCCAGGCCCCTGTTGTTCATGATCGTGAGGAGCAGAAGCGGCGTAGGAAGGAAGAACAGGCCCGGGAAAAGCAGCAGCAATCCATTGAGAAAGAGATCACTGATGTGGAGCGCCTGATCGCCGACCTGGAGATGGAGATGAACAGCCCAGGCTTCTTTGATGACCCGGGACGAGGGCTGGTGAGCGGCGAGCGCCATACGGCGCTCAACCTGCGCCTGGAGCAGTTGTATCAGCAGTGGGAGCAGTTGTCGGAGTAAATCTTCGTGCAATTTAAATCGAAAATGGGTATACAAGACTAAAGAGGTCCATAATTATCCAGCGTCAAACCGCGCTCATCATTACAAAGGAGATCTGCAATGCAAGAAAAGGTTCAGGCCGTACTGGAGCAAGTCCGTCCCATGCTGCAACGTGACGGCGGTGATGTGGAACTGGTTGAGGTGACCGAGGACAACATTGTCAAGGTCAAGCTGCAGGGCGCCTGCGGTTCCTGTCCGATGTCCACCATGACCCTCAAGATGGGGATCGAAAAGGCGATCAAGGAGCAGATTCCTGAAATCGTTGAGGTGCAGCAGGTCCGTTAACGTTTTTGTACATATGCTGAACGCGCCCCGCTGTCGACTGACAGCGGGGCGTTGCTTTTTGCGGCCTTACTCTGGTAGAATCGCGCCCTTCGATGAAGATCAAACGACTTGAAATAACCGGCTTCAAATCATTTGCCGACAAGGTGGTGTTGGACTTCCAGCAGGGGGTAACCGGCGTGGTCGGTCCCAACGGCTGCGGCAAGTCCAATATCGTGGATGCCATCCGTTGGTGTATGGGGGAGCAGTCCGCCAAGAACCTGCGCGGTAAGGCGATGGAGGATGTGATCTTTGCCGGCAGCGATAACCGCAAGTCTCTGGGCATGGCCGAGGTCTCGCTGGTCTTCTCCACCGAAGATGGCCG
>DIKW01000094.1:5095-7080 GCA_002424705.1 Geobacter sp. UBA5608 | reverse complement strand
GACGGCGAAAGCGATTATCTGATTAATAAGACTCCCTGCCGCTTGCTGGACATCACCGAACTGTTCATGGATACCGGGGTCGGCACCAAGGCCTACTCGATCATCGAGCAGGGCAAGATCGGCCAGGTGCTGCACTCACGCCCCGAGGAGCGGCGGCTGTTGATCGAAGAGGCGGCTGGTGTCACCAAATACAAGGCCCGCAAACAGCTGGCCCTCAAAAAGATCGAAGCTACCCGCCTGAATCTGGCCCGCCTGAGCGACGTACTCGGCGAGATCAAACGACAGCTGAACGCACTGCAGCGTCAGGCCAAGAAGGCAGAGAAATTCAGGGAGCTGCGCGAAGAGTTGCGGGAGATTGATCTACTGTTTGCAGTGCGGCAGGCAGCCGTTATGCAACTGGAGCGCAGTCAGACAGAACTCGAGCTGGCGGCCTTGCAAGCACGGATGCGCGAACTGCTCGGTGCTGTCAGCACCGCTGAGACCCAGGCTGAGCAGCAGCGGTTGGCAGTGCTTGAGGCGGAACAGCAGCTAGCCGCAGTGCAGGAGCGCAGTTACCGGGTGCGCAGTGATGCCACCGGCACAGAGAGCGGGCTGGGTTTTCGACGCAAGGAGCTGGAACGGCTGACAGAACGTTTGGCCAGGTTGGACAGTGAGCTGGCAGCTATACGGCAACGGCGAGAAGAGTTGCAGGCCCAACAGACCGGGCTGCAGCTGCGGCAGCAGCAACTGGCAAGCGAGCTGATTTCGGCAGAAAGCCAGGCCATCAGTGCGCAGGCGACCCAACAGGAGCAGGAACAGTCCTTTGAGGCGATCAATCGGGCGCTGGAGGCCCAGCGGCGGGAGCAGTTTGCCGCCCAGGGGGCTGCCAGCCAGTGTCGCAGCCGGATTGACCAGGCCGCCAAGCGGTTGAACGCCCTTGCCGAACGGTTGGAGCGACAGCAGCGGGAACAGCAGCAGTTGACGAAGCGTTTGGAGGAGGGCGTCACACATCAGGCCGAGCTCGGAGTGGCCCTCCAGATCAAGGCGGACGAACGGGTACGGGCCGAGCAGGAGCTGTCGCGGCTGGCAGGTGAGGAGCAACTTGTGGCCACACAGCTGCCGGAGGCTGAGCAGTCCTGGCAGACGGACCGCGATCAGCTGAGCAGAAACGGATCACGTCTCAAATCGCTGCTTGAGCTGGAGGCGCAGTTTGCCGGCTATGGACCTGGTGTGCAGGCCTTGCTCAAGCAGTCACCGCTCAAATCTCGACTGAACGGTCTGTTAGCAGACCGGCTGCAGGTGGCTGAGGAGTATGAGGCCGCACTGGAGGCGGTGCTGGCAGACCGGCTGCAGGTGATTGTGTGCGAACAGCAAGCCGACCTTTTGGCAGGCCTCGACTACCTGCGGCAGCTGGGCAGCGGTCGCGCCATGCTGGCCATGCCTCTGGCCGAGGTGCCGCCGCCGGCAGCAGTGGCGGGGGCCGAGCCATTGGTAGACCAGGTGACGGTCGATGATTCGGTGCGGGGCCTGCTTTCACAGCTCTTGGCTGCGGTCTATGTTTGTGATGACCTCGTGACGGCCCTGACGCTGTCTCGCCAGCACCCTGCGCTGCAGTTTGTCACCCGCAGCGGTGAACTGGTCTCGCTGGGGGGGCTGGTGGCCGGTGGCGCCAGCGAGCCGGTGACAGCCGGCATCATCCATAAAAAGCGTGAGATTCGTGAGTTGGAGCTTGCGGTGGCCAACCTTGAGCAGCAGGTCGTCAGTTCGCAAGCTGAACGAGATCGACTGCGTCGACTGCAGCAGGAGGTGGCTCGCAACCTGTTGGCAGCCCGCAGCAACCTGCATCGGCTGGAGCTAGAGCAGGCCGGTCTGCAGAAGGATCTGCAGCAGGTGGAGCTGGAGGCCGGACGGGTTCAGGAGCGGATCAAGCTGCACAGGCTTGAGCAGGCGAACCTTGATGAAGAGCGGATCGCCCTCGAGGCAGAGCATGGCGATGCGGTCAACGG
>DIKW01000094.1:3662-5063 GCA_002424705.1 Geobacter sp. UBA5608 | reverse complement strand
CAGTGAGCTTGAAAAGCGCAGGGCCGGCGTGGCTGCGGCCCGCGACCAGCTAACGACGCAACGGGTGCTCGTGGCCACCCTCAAGGAGCAGCTGGAATCGTTGCAGCGCAACGCAGCCATGGCAGCTACCCAACTGACTGATCACGAGAATCGACTGCAGCAGGGAGAGGTGGAAAAGCAGGATGCCAGCGTCCAGCAGCGACAGCTGGTCGAACAGATCGTGCTCGACGAACAGCAGCTGCAAATCCTGATGACACAGCAGGTCGAATTGGACCGTCAGCTGAAGGAGTCTCGTGAACGCTACGAACAGGCGGGCGAGCTGCTCGCCGCTGCCGATGCTGCGACGCGGTCCCGGCGCGAGGAAAATGACGGCATCCGCCAGCAGCAGTCGGCGTTAACCCTCCGCTTTTCAACCTTGACCATGCAGTTGGAACACTTGGAACAGTCGCTGCAGGACCGGCACCGCTGCCAGTTGGGCGATGCCCAGCAACAGCTCGGCGGTAAAGAGCTGGACGAAGCAGAGGCTCGCACACGTCAGGCTGATCTTGAGCGCCAGCTGGATGAATTGGGCGAAGTCAACCTGATGGCGATTGAAGAATACGCCGGTATGGAACAGCGTTACGAGTTCCTTGTCGCTCAGAAGGCAGATCTTGAGGCCTCGCTGCACGACCTGCAGCAGGCGATTCAGAAGATCAATCGCACCACCCGCAAACGGTTTCTGGAGACCTTCAACCAGGTCAACGACAAATTCCGCGAGGTCTTTCCGCGTCTGTTCTGCGGCGGACGGGCCGAGCTGAAGCTGACCGACGAACAGGACCTGCTGGAGACCGGCATCGAGATTGTCGTGCAGCCGCCAGGCAAAAAACTGGCCAACGTGATGCTGATGTCGGGCGGGGAAAAGGCCCTGACCGCGGTGGCCCTGATCTTCTCGATCTTCCTGATCAAACCGACCCCGTTCTGTCTGCTGGACGAGGTGGATGCGCCGCTGGACGACGCCAACATCGGCCGTTTTAACGAAATGGTGCGCGAGATGAGCGCCATATCACAATTCATCATTATCACCCACAATAAGGCCACTATGGGGGTTGCCGATACGCTGTACGGTGTTACCATGGAAGAGCCGGGCGCTTCCAAGATCGTTTCCGTGCGACTGCAGTGACGTGCGTAAGGAGCTTTGTCAGCTATGCCGTTTAATCAGATTCTGAAGGATTTGGTGGAAACCGTGCCCCATGCGGTGGGGGCGGTACTGGTGGATTGGGAAGGGGAGGCGGTGCAGGAGTACAGCCACAGTGACTCCTATGACATCCGCTTTGTTGGGGCCCATAAAGGGATCATCCTCTCCCGGTTGCGCGAGACCAATGGCGAGAGCCAGGGGGGGCTGATCGAGGACGTGGTGGTCAG
>DIKW01000094.1:0-3512 GCA_002424705.1 Geobacter sp. UBA5608 | reverse complement strand
GGGCTGAAACGGACCACCGACGGACTGGTCGGTCGGATCGACGCCCTGGTGTTGGGCAAAAAAACGATCGATGCCGATACCCTGGAGGAGCTGGAGGAGATCCTGATCACCTCCGACATCGGCGTCAAGACCACCATGGAATTGACCCGCAACCTGGAACAGCGGCTGTCCCGCAATGAGCTCAGAGACGGCGAGGCCCTGCGGGATGCCCTGAAACAGGAGCTGCTCGGCAAACTGCAGGCGCACCACCAGCCGCTTAACCTAACTGGCGCTAAGCCGTTCGTGCTGCTGGTGGTGGGGGTCAACGGTGTCGGCAAGACCACCACCATCGGTAAGCTGGCCTCACGCTATGTTGCTGAAGGGCGCAGCGTACTGTTGGCTGCCGCCGACACCTTCCGGGCTGCCGCTGCCGATCAATTGGGAGTTTGGGCCGAGCGGGCCGGTGTGGATCTGATCCATCACCAGGAAGGGGCCGACCCCTCGGCGGTGACTTTTGACGCCTGTAAGGCGGCACTGGCGCGGGGCGTTGATCTGCTGATCGTGGACACCGCCGGCCGACTGCACACCAAGGTCAATCTGATGGAGGAGATGAAGAAGATCCGCCGAGTGATCGACCGCGAGATACCCGGCGCCCCCCACGAGACCCTGTTGGTGCTGGATGCCGCCACCGGACAGAACGCCCTCAATCAAACCCGTATCTTTCAGCAATCGGCCGGGGTGACTGGCCTGGCCCTGACCAAGCTTGACGGCAGCGCCAAGGGCGGCGTGGTAGTGGCGGTTTCTCATGAGTATGGCCTGCCGGTCCGCTTCATCGGTGTCGGTGAAGGGATTGACGACCTGCGCGACTTTGATCCGCAGGAGTTTGTGGATGCCCTCTTCCAGCGGTAACCCACGACGCCCGGTGCGGGACTTTGTCCAAATCCCGCTTGACTTTGTTCAGGAAAATCAATATATTAATCCACCTTTACAAGGAGTGGTCCGCGTGAGCGCTGATCTGTTTGAAAAGCTAGACAATAAAATCAGTGACTTGGTTGCCCGGCATAGTGCCTTGAAACAGGAACACCAGCTGCTGGCAGAGGAGCACAAACGCCTGCTGCAGGAGCGTGAGGCGCTCAAAGGGCGGATTGATGCTATCCTGAGCCGGCTTGAAGGCGTCTGAGACCGTGAAGCAGACCCATCTGGTGACGATTCTGGGGCGGGAGATTCCGGTCAAGAGCTCGGCGCCTGAAGCTGCGGTGCGGGAGGTCGAGACCTTCGTCAACCAGCGCATTAATGAAATCAGAACGAAACTGGCGGCGGCAGACCCCCAGCTGGTGGTTACCCTGGCGCTTTTGAACCTTGCAGAGCAGTATCTGTCACAGCAGGCTGGCACAACCGACCTTGGCACACTGGATGGCAGGTTGCAGGAGTTGTTGGGGCGGATCGATGCCGCCCTCTGAGTACACGGTCTCTTCAGGGAGACTTGATATATATACCCACTGCGTTTCACGTAGCGCCATCAGCCGTTGCAGGCATTGTGTCGTGAGTCTGTGTGCTGATATTCCGCACGGTTATATATCCGCACCAGCGGAGAGGCAGTCGAGCTCTTTTTGTCGTATGCAGTTGGCTTAGCCGCGCCTTCTCCTGGTCCCGCCTGAAGTGATCGTACCCGGCATCCCCGGGCAACTCCCCATTCGTTTGTCAAGAGCTATGAGGGCGCCATGCCCAAACGCAGTCTACGCAGCAGCATGCTTGCCCGGCGTTCGGGCCTCAGCTGTGAGCAGTGGCGGGCAGCCAGCCAGAGGGCCCAAGAGCGTCTGTTGGGGCTGGAGCTGTTTCAGCAGGCCCGACGGGTGGCGCTGTACGCATCGCTGCAGAACGAGATCGACACGGCGCTGCTGTTTGCTGCCGCCCGCGAGGCTGGCAAGCAGGTGCTATACCCCCAGGTCTGTGGCGAGCTGCTGGTGTTTCATGAGGTTACGGCACTCGAGCAGTTGAACCGGGGTCGTTTCGGTATTTTGGAACCTTGTCCAGGTGGGGCCGGACAGGAGCAAACGGTCCCAGATCTGATGGTGGTGCCGGGGGTGGCCTTCGACCTGCGCGGTCACCGGGTCGGCTTTGGCAAAGGCTACTATGATCGGTATCTTGCCGGATTGCGCCAGCTGCCGCTCCTGGTGGGGCTGTGCCATGATTTTCAGTTGTGTGATCGGGTCCCGGCCGAGGGACATGATATCAGGATGCACTGCCTGGTGACCGAGTCACGGACAGTACAGGTGGCGGTAACCGATCGTTTCACGCGGTCGGATGATCATATATGAGGAGGTAGCAGATGGTAACAACCAGTATTATTATGGCACTGGTGATCGTTGCGGTCGCTGGTGTGGCGTATGTAGCAGGAAACCGTTTTGGCAGAAAAAGCACTGAAGGGATCGTCAAGCAGGCCGAGGATCTGGCGACCAAGGTGTTGGAAGATGCCCGCCGCGAAGCGGACACCATCACCAAAGAGGCGGAGCTGAAGGCCAAGGATGTGGCCCTTGAGGCCAAAGAGGCGGCGGAAGCCGACCTGAAGGAGAAAAAGAAGGATCTGCTCAACCAGGAAAAGCGGATCCAGCAAAAAGAGGAAAATCTGGACAAGAAGGCCGACCTGTTCGACCAGAAAGAGATGGAGATCCTCAAGAAGGAACAGGCCATCAGCGTTAAAGAGCAGGCACTCGGCAGTAAGGAAGACGAGCTGGATCGTTCGATTGCCGAACAGAAGGCTCGCCTGGAAGCGATCTCCGGCATGACCGCCGAAGAGGCTAAGAACCGGCTGATGGAGGCCATGGAGAGCGAGGCCCGCCATGATGCTGCCAAGCGGATCAAGCTGATCGAGGATGAGGCCCGCGAAACCGCTGATAAAAAATCGAAGGAGATCATGGCCCTGGCCATCCAGCGCTATGCCGGCGAGTACGTCTCCGAGAAGTGCGTCTCGGTGGTCCCGTTGCCCTCCGACGAGATGAAGGGCCGCATCATCGGTCGCGAAGGCCGTAACATCCGCGCCCTGGAGGCCGCCACCGGCATTGACCTGATCATCGACGATACGCCGGAGGCGGTGATCCTGTCCGGATTCAACCCGGTGCGCCGCGAAGTGGCCCGCCTGTCGCTGGAAAAACTGCTGGCCGATGGACGTATTCACCCCGGCCGGATTGAAGAAGTGGTTTCCAAGTCGGAAGAAGAGGTGGAAAAGGCGATCAAGGAGGCCGGCGAGCAGGCTGCCTTTGACCTGGGTGTTCACGGCATCAACCCCGAGATCCTCAAGCTGATCGGCCGCCTCAAGTACCGTACCTCCTACACCCAGAACGTCTACCAGCATTCGCTGGAAGTGGCGTTCCTGTGCGGCATCATGGCTGCCGAGCTGGGGATCAACGTCAAACAGGCCAAGCGAGCCGGCCTACTGCACGACCTGGGCAAGGCTGTTGACCACGAGGTGGAGGGCTCCCACGCCGTAATCGGTGCCGATCTGGCCCGTAAGTACGGGGAATCACCCAAGATCG
>DIKW01000036.1 GCA_002424705.1 Geobacter sp. UBA5608 | reverse complement strand
ATGGCTGCCGGTATGTTTGTACTGAAGCGGATCGCCGGAATCGAACGACCAGCCATTGCACAGGTCTTTCCAACCCTGCATGGACAGACTCTGGTGCTGGATGTGGGCGGTAATGTCGACTGTAAACCAATACATCTGGTGCAGTTTGCCATTATGGGACAGGTCTATGCCACCCATGCCATGGGGATCGAAGATCCACGTATCGGCTTGCTGTCCAATGGCGAAGAAGAGTCCAAAGGCAATGAATTGACCCGCGAGACCAACGCCATGCTGCGTCAGACCTCCCTGAATTATCACGGTTATGTTGAAGGTCGCGATATCTTCAAAGGTACCGTTGAGGTGGTGATCTGCGACGGTTTTGTGGGTAACGTCGTGCTGAAGTTGTCAGAGGGACTGGCCGAAGCGGCCGGCTCCATGCTGCGGCGTGAGATATCCAACGACTTTATCGCGAAGCTGGGCTACCTGTTTGTACGAGGGGCCTTCAACCGTTTCAAGAAGATCGTTGATTATGCGGAGTACGGCGGAGCGCCGCTGATCGGCATCAATGGCGTCGGCATGATCTGTCATGGCGGATCAAACGTCAAGGCGATCAAAAATGCCATCCGTTTTGCCCATGAATATGCCCGTCACGGTGTTACGGAGCATATTGCCGAAAAGCTTTCCGAAAACTACGCTGCCCTGTTTCCCCGCAACGGCGGCACCCTGTAATTTCGTGTAGTTGTGCATTGCTGGCGGAGGCGGATGGTGTCGCTTCCGGGGAGGAAGGTCACATGCTGCGTCCTCGCATTACAGGAACCGGTTCTGCTGTTCCAGAACATATCCTCACCAATCGCGATCTAGAAAAGCTGGTCGACACCAACGACGAGTGGATCACCACCCGTACCGGCATCAAGGAACGTCGTATCGCTGCAGCAGACGAATACACCTCCACCTTTGCCACGCTTGCTGGTCGGCGTGCACTGGAGATGGCCGGCATCTCGGCTGAAGAGCTTGACCTGATCATCCTCGGCACCGTCACCCCTGATTTTCCCTTTCCGGCCACCGCCTGTATCGTCCAAAAAGAGCTTGGCGCAAAAAATGCCGCCGCCTTTGACCTTTCCGCTGCCTGCTCCGGTTTTATCTATGGCTTAAACATGGCCGAGGCTCAGATCAAGAGCGGTATGGCCAAGAAGGCGCTGGTGCTGGGGGCCGAGGTGCTGACCCGGGTGGTTGACTTTAGCGACCGCAATACCTGTATCCTGTTTGGCGATGGCGCCGGCGCAGTCGTGCTGGAGGCCGATAGCGGCGATCAGGGTATTCTCTCCACCCATATCTTCAGCAACGGATGCCACTGGGATCTGCTGTACCAGCCGGGTGCAGGTTGCCGCCATCCTGCCAGTGATGCTGCAACCATTGATGAAAAACTGTATTACCTGCGTATGGAGGGCAACGAGGTCTTCAAGCACGCGGTGCGTGCCATGGGTGACGCTGCCGTTGCCGCCCTGGAGGCCAATCAGCTGACCGCCGACCAGTTGTCGCTACTGATCCCGCACCAGGCCAACCGGCGCATTATCGAGGCCACCGGTAAGCGGATCGGTCTGCCGGAGGAGAAGGTTTTCGTTAACCTGCATAAATACGGCAACACCTCGTCTGCCTCGATTCCGATCGCTCTGGATGAGGCCAACCGCGAAGGCCGGATCAAGACCGGCGATCTGGTGCTGCTTGACGCCTTTGGCGGCGGCTTCACCTACGGATCGGCCTTGATCCGCTGGTAACGAGTAAATTCATCAGCAAGGACAGACACCATGAGTAAAACCGCTTTTTTGTTTCCGGGCCAAGGGTCCCAGTATGCAGGCATGGGTAAGGAGTTGGCTGAAAACTTTCCCATTGCCCGGCAGGCCTTTGAAGAGGCCGATGACGCCCTGGGATTCAAGCTGTCGACGCTCTGTTTCAACGGCCCCGATGACGATCTCAAGCTGACCTTCAACACCCAGCCGGCCATTTTGACCACCAGTATTGCCGCGCTGCGGGTGGTGCAGCAGGAAACCGGTCTGAAGGCCGACTTCCTGGCCGGCCATTCGCTGGGTGAATATTCGGCTCTGGTTTGTGGCGGGGCGTTGTCGCTGGCTGATGCAGCACGCACGGTGCGTAGCCGCGGCACCTTCATGCAGGAGGCGGTGCCGGTGGGGGTAGGGGCCATGGCGGCCATGCTGTCCATCGAGGCCGACGAACTGGCGGCGATCTGTGCCGAGGCGGCCCAGGGCGAGGTGGTGGCGCCAGCCAACTTCAATTCGCCGGGCCAGATTGTGATCGCCGGTCATGCATCCGCGGTCAATCGTGCCATTGAGCTTGCCAAGGCCAAGGGGTATCGTAAGGCGATGCTGCTGCCGGTCAGCGCACCGTTTCATTGCGCCCTGATGCAGCCGGCTGCCGACCGCCTGAAGACCGTGCTGGATGCGGTACAGGTTAATGCTCTGGCGCTGCCGGTGATCAGCAACGTAGAGGCGACTGCCAATCAGGATGGCGGACGGGTTCGTGAGTTGCTGGTCAGGCAGGTCTGTGCGCCGGTACGCTGGGAACAATCGGTCCAGACCATGATCGGACTGGGTGTCACGAAGTACGTTGAAATTGGCCCCGGCAAGGTGCTGACCGGCCTGGTCAAGCGGATCAATAAAGAGATGACGCTGGTCAATATCGAAGACACTGCCGGAGTAAAGGCGGCCGCCTGAGGGCGGGAAAAGGAGCAGGACCATGCTTGACATCAATCAGATCATGAAGATACTGCCCCATCGTCATCCGTTTCTGCTGGTGGATCGCGTGCTGGAGCTGGAGCTGAACAAGCGGATCGTGGCGATCAAGAACGTCACCATCAATGAACCGTTCTTTCCGGGTCACTTCCCTGGCCACCCGGTTATGCCGGGCGTGCTGATCGTGGAGGCCATGGCCCAGGTGGCTGGCATCCTGGCCTATCAGTCCGACGAGAGCGTGCGCGACAAGGTGACCTATTTTGTGGGCATCGACAATGCCAAGTTCCGCCGTCCGGTGATGCCCGGTG
>DIKW01000005.1:9075-10705 GCA_002424705.1 Geobacter sp. UBA5608 | reverse complement strand
TATCCCTGGTCGCGGCTTAACTCCTGACCAAGGGCCTCACCTTGGGGGGCTGCCATGAAGATCACCCACTCAAAACTGATCCGCATCGCCATCGGCGCGGCCGTTACCCTGCTGTTCAGCCTGCTGCTGCTGCGTCCCCCTGCCACCTTTTCCCTGATTGAGGCCAAGCTGTACGACCTGCGCTTTCAACTGCGGGGGCCGATTGCGCCGCCCGATAGCGTCGTGATTGCCACCATCGACGAGCAGAGCCTGGCGCGGCTGGGACGCTGGCCCTGGCCGCGCACCGTCCTGGCCCGCCTGGTGGAACGGCTGGAACAGGCAGAGGCAGCGGTGATCGCTTTTGACGCCATCTTCCCTGAGCCGGAGGCCGGTGATCCCGCCTTTGCCCGGGCCATCGAACAGGCCGGCAGCGTACTGCTGCCGGTTGCCTTCGACTTTGAGCGCCAGGCCGCGCAGCCGGCAGCGGATCAGTTTCTGGAGGCGTCGGCCCTGACCGGTATCGAGCAGGGGGAGCGGTTGCAGCAGTACCCGCCGATCATGTCCGGCGGTCTGCTGACCACGCCGGTGGCACGGCTGAAACAGCAGGCCAGGGGATTTGGCCACATCAATATGTTTCCAGACGAGATCGACGGCACCCTGCGCTGGGAGGCGCTGCTGCTGGGACACGATCGATTGCTGTACCCTTCCCTGTCGCTGCGGGCAGCCGCCGATTACCTCGGTATTCCGGTCGAGCGGGTGGTGGTGGACGCCACCCGGGGGGTGCGGCTGGGCAAGGTTGTTATCCCCACCGACCCCTGGGGACGGATGCCGATCCAGTACTACGGACCGGGCAGGACCTTCCGTCACATCCCGGTGATCGATATTCTGGACGGCAGGGTCGGCGCAGAGCAGCTGGCCAACCGGGTGGTCTTTATCGGTGCCACTGCCATCGGCATCTATGACCTGCGGGTCACACCGGTTTCGGCAGCCTATCCCGGTGTGGAGAAAAATGCCGCAGTGACGGCGTCCATTCTGGATCAGCGTTTTATCCGTCAGGCCTCGTCGACTGAGGACCTGTTGTTTCTGATTGGTAGCGGCCTGCTGCTGACGCTGCTGTTAAGTCGAATGCGACTGGTGTGGGGCGCCCTGGCCACCCTGGTCACCCTGGCGATGATTTTTGTGGCCGGGCTGGTGCTGTTTGAACAGGCCGGTCTCTGGATCAACCTGGCCTGCCCGTTAAGCAATACCCTGCTGATCTTCATGGCGGTTACCGCCTGGAACTACTCCTTTGAGGAACGTCACGCCCGTCAGATCCGGGCCATGTTCTCCAGCTACGTCACCAAGACCATCGTCAATGAACTGATCAACAATCCGGAGATGGCCCGGCTGGGGGGCGAACGGCGGATGGTGACCGTGCTGTTTTCCGATGTGAAGGGGTTCACCAGTTTTGCCGAACAGCACTCGCCGGAAGAGGTGGTGGCGCTGCTTAACGAGCTGTTGGGGGCCATGACCGACATAATCCTCAAATGGGGCGGCACTCTGGACAAGTTCATCGGCGATGCCATCGTGGTGTTCTGGAACGCGCCGACCCCGATGGCGGATCACGCCGAACGGGCGGTGCGCTGTGCCACGGAGATGATCAGCCGGCTGG
>DIKW01000005.1:6984-8925 GCA_002424705.1 Geobacter sp. UBA5608 | reverse complement strand
CGTGATATTCTGATCACCGACGGCACCCTGGCTGCGCTGCAGCCGGGTATTGCGGCCGGCCGGATGGACGGTATCGCTATTCATGGCGTGCAGCGGGTGATCGTCAAGGGTAAACAGCAGCCGGTCTGTCTGTATGGGGTTGAGGGCCTGCCGTCCTCGGAACCGTTCCGCTTCAGTGAGTGTCCGGGCGGCGAACCGATCAGGATGACCGAAAAATAGTAGGGGTGGCTCGGGCGAGCCACCCCTCTGCAGAGCAAACTAAGGGTAGTAGTGCGGATACATCGGTTCAGCCGGTGGCGGCGGCGGTGGCGGCGGCAGCGGCGGTACCGTGTTGCTGATCACCTGGCCCGCCGGTTGCGACAACTGTCGGGGCAGTCCCTCGCTGCTCACGCTGTCGGTGATCTCTCCCACCAGCTCGCTGGCGGTGGCCGTCGTGCTGTCACTGCCGTCCTGATCCCCTGTTTTGCTGCTGATCCGCATCTTCCGCTTGTCATGCTCCAGGGCCGGACGGGGGGGTGTCGGACGGTTGGTGCCGATGACCGTGGTCAGGCTGCCGGGGGTCAGGTTGACGATCTGGCCATCCTTGACCAGGTTGTAGACGAACACCTCGCCGGAGGTGACCAGCACGTTGGTCTGGTCCTTTTCATAGGCAACGGTGTAGTCGGTGCCGCGCACCCCGGCGATGGCATTGGGGGTGCGGATCTGGAACCGCTTGGCCCCCGGTGCTGCCGTGGTGATCCTGCTCAGATCCACCACCGCCTGCACCGTGCCCCGTACCAGCCGCACCTCGCTGCTGCTGGGGCTGCCCCCGCTGAAGTGCTCGCCGATATCGATCCGGCTGCGCTGGCCGACCCGCAGCAGGGTGCCGTCGAGATAGACCACCTCGGCGCTGGCTCCACTCTTGGTTCTGATCAGGTCGCCGCTTGAGAGTTGTGCCCCGTTTGTGGCCGCCACGGCCGGCAGCTTGCCGCTGGCCAGGATGTCAACCTGACCGGTCAGGTTACGCAGTGTGGCGATGGCGGCTGCCTGCAGGTCTGCAACACTGAACAGAAGGGTGAGCAGGCAGATGCCGATCCACAGCGCACCCGTTGGTATGATTCGTTTGCTGGTCTCCATGGCTCACGCTCCTTAATAACGAAACTCGATGCCGGTCATGACCAGATTGCGTCGGTAGTCATAGAGGGCAACGTTGGATATCTCGCGGGTAT
Source organism: Geobacter sp. UBA5608 (assembly GCA_002424705.1). Lineage (GTDB taxonomy): Bacteria > Desulfobacterota > Desulfuromonadia > Geobacterales > Pseudopelobacteraceae > Trichlorobacter. The sequence goes on along the minus strand of DIKW01000005.1, from coordinate 7,717 downwards.
AGAAATACTGCAGGTTGACGTAGATGTTGGGTGTGATCCGCTGGTTGAGCGTGGCTGAGGCCAGCAGGGTGGTATCTTCCCGGTCACTGCTGCTGTCCGTGTAATCCTGCCAGGTGCTCTCTGCGGTCAGGATCAGCTTGGTGCTGTCGGTCAGGGGGGCCAGCAGGTCGGCGCCGATACGCAGACCGTTGTTGCGCCACTCTTTACCCTGGGTCCCCTCGTGGATCCCCTCGCCCCGCAGGTTCAGCAGGCCACGTCCCTCGGCAAACAGGAAGATGTAACCCAGCTGCAGATTGACGATGCTGGCGGTGCGGTCGTTGGCCGGACCGTGGTCCTCAGCGTCAAACATATCGCGGTAGGTGTAGCCCAGGGAGAGCTGCCCCAGCTGGCGTTGGCTGAACGGCACGGTGAAGGTCGGCTTGAGCGAGGCCTGCAGCGAATAGTTTTCGTAATCCAGGGTGGCGTGACTCAGGTTGAACGGCAGGGCCAGCATGCCGTTCTCGTTGCGGTTGATCAGGGTGGCGGTGAGACCATGCACCAGCATGTCGTACTCATGGCGCCGGAAGTAGTTGTTGTTCTGCAGCGCATACTGCAGGTTGGCCGACCACTGCTGATCAAGCGGGGTGTCGTACTCCAGCCGCAGATGCTCGGTGATAGCGCTGTCTTCTCGTTTGCGGGTATCGAATGACCCGCCTGGCACCCTGCTCTTGAGGGTCACGTTGTCATCATACAG
>DIKW01000005.1:0-6884 GCA_002424705.1 Geobacter sp. UBA5608 | reverse complement strand
CGGGCTGTGGCGGTCTTGCCGTCACGGGCGTAAGCCAGGGCGATCTGCAGATCCGCCTGCTGATCAACCTCCGGGTTGCCGGTGCGGGCCGCCTCAAAGGCGGCGATCGCCTCCGGGTAGTTGCCCTGCTTGAACTGCAGCAGCCCTTTCAGGTAGGCCATATCCTTTGGCCGAACCTGCTCCTGTTCGGCCCAGGCGACCCATTGCCAGGCGTCCTCAGTGCGGTCCAGGTTGATCAAGAGCGCCACAAGATCCACCACCGCGTCTTTTTTCGGTTGTGGCCCCTGCAGCGCAGCGGTCAGACTGGCCACTGCCCCGGCCTCGTCGCCGGTCTGCTTCAATGACAGGCCGGTGTAATAATCGTTCAGGGCGCTTCGGCCTTCGGCCTGACGCGCGGCCTGCAGCATGGCCAGCGCCTCTTCGTAGTTTTCGCGGCCGTACTCGGCAACAGCCTGCTGCGTTGTCGGCTGGGCAGCCGCCAAGGTGCTGCCTGCCAGCAGTGCGCCGAGCACCAGTATGGATGTGAGCAGTTTCATAGCCCCTCCCCCTCTGCTGATGAGATCAACCCGTACTACAGATTAATAAAATTCTTACCACGCATTCAATTTCATGCAACCAAAGCGTCGCATAAAGTTCAGGTTGCGAGGTTCCCGCCCAGTATCTCCAGTCCCCGTCGTAGACTCGTGCCGGCCCTGGTGCTGCCGACGGCCAGTCGCAGCATCTGACCCAGCAGCGCCGGTCGTCGCATGAGCAGCCAGAGCACCCGTCCTGGGGCCACCTGGCCGGCGGCAGTGCTGATCTCGTCCAGCGAAAACAGCAGTTCCTCGGCGGCATCATCGCTGACCGCCCGCAGGCCGATGAAGGGGATCCCGGCGCCGTTGGCCGCCAAGGCCACCGCTGCGCTCTCCATCTCCAGCACCGGGTGGTCCATATCCTCCGGCAGACGTGCCGAGATGGCGGCCTTGGAGCTGATGGCGCGGGTGGTGATGAAGCTGCCCTGCCAGGCCCGCAGGCCGTGGCGTTGCAGTTCGGCAGCCAGTCGGGCCGCACGTTGGTGGCTGCCCGGCAACAGCAGCTCCTGCACCCGTTCCGGGTCGGCGGTCAGCAGCCGGCTGCAGAGCACCAGGTCGCCGACAGCCGGGCCGGGTCGCACGGCACCGCAGTAGCCGGCCGAGATGAGCAGGGACGGTCGGTGGGTGTCGATCAACAGTTTGGTGGCCCGGGCGGCGGCGCTGGTGCCGATGCCGCCTTCCACCAGACAGGCCTCACGTTGTGCCAGTTGGCCCCGGTACAGCAGCAGGCCATCCTGTCGCTCACGGGTTAGCTGGCGCATGGCTTTCAGGGCTGCCGCCCGCTCCTCCGGCATGGCGGTGACGATTCCGATCATGGCGTTCCTCCCAGGCGAGGACTGTACCCCGGATTCTGTCGTCGGCAAAAGGACAATAAAAATCTGGACAACAGCAAAAAAATGTACTAAAAATCAAGACCCTTCTGCGGAGAGGTGTCCGAGCGGCTGAAGGAGCACGATTGGAAATCGTGTGTACGCTAATCCCGTACCGAGGGTTCAAATCCCTCCCTCTCCGCCATACTTACCACCAATCAAAAGGTCACGCGCAGCGCGTGACCTTTTTGTTTTATGGTCAGTCGCGAGCTCCGGCCCATACTGGCACAGGTCCTTGATAATCCGGTGCTGGAGGACTTGAACAGCTTTTGACAAACCGCAGTCAGGTGTGGTATGCAGACTGCCTGCTTGATCGTCACGAGTGATTCGTCCCGGTTGTGGGCGGAGATGGTAGCCGGGCCCTGCGCAACGGCAGGCCGTGAACCCCGCCAGGTCCGGAAGGAAGCAACGGCAGCGGCTGTCGCCGTGTGCCGCGGGTCAACCCGGCTACCATCTCCGCCCACAACGCATCACAGCAGTCCAGACCCAGGAAACCAGCCGTGTCTTACGTCGTCCTTGCCCGCAAATACCGTCCCCAGACCTTTGGTGATCTGACCGGTCAGGAGCATGTCACCCGCACCCTGCAGAACGCCATCGAGACGGAGCGGGTGGCTCACGCCTTCCTGTTCACCGGCGCCCGGGGGGTCGGCAAGACCAGCTCGGCCCGTATCCTGGCCAAGGCGCTCAACTGTGAGCAGGGTCCGGCGGCCGAGCCCTGCAACGTCTGTCCGCTCTGCAAGGAGATCACCGACGGCAGCTCCACCGATGTGCTCGAGATCGACGGCGCCTCCAATACCGGCGTGGACGACGTGCGCGAACTGCGTGACAACAGCCGCTACCTCCCCTCCCACAGCCGCTACAAGATCTACATCATTGACGAAGTACATATGCTCTCCACCAACGCCTTCAACGCTCTGTTGAAGATCCTGGAGGAGCCGCCGCCCCACGTCAAATTCATCTTCGCCACCACCGAACCCCACAAGCTGCCGATCACGATCCTCTCCCGCTGTCAGCGTTTTGATTTTAAACGGGTGCCGCTGGCCAAGATCGTGGCCCGACTGCGGTTTATCGCCGAGCAGGAGGGGATCACCATCTCCGACGCCGCCCTGGCGATGATCGCCCGCAAGGGTGACGGCAGTATGCGTGATTCGCTCTCCTGCTTCGATCAGGTGCTGGCCTTCTGCGGCAATCAGGTGCAGGACGACGATGTGGCGACCCTGGTGGGGGTGGTGGACCGACGGCTTTTGGCCGATATGTCGGCCGCCGTGCTGAACGGCGATACCCAAGCCGCCCTGGAAGGGGTCGGCCGGGTGGACAGCTTCGGCTACAATATCCGCCAGTTCACCCAGGAGCTGATCGCCCACTTCCGTGGCCTGCTGGTGATCCGTTCAGTGCCCAACCCGGCCGGCATCCTGGATCTGGCCGAGGCCGAACTGAACGAACTGCGGCGCCAGGCCGAACATCACGAGCCCCAGGCCATCCAACGCCGTCTGACCCTGCTGATCAAGGCCGAGAGCGAGATGGCCCAGGCCAGCTTCCCGCGCCTGTTGCTGGAGATGGCGCTTTTAAAGATGGCCACCCTGCAGCCGATCCTGCCGGTGCAGCAGCTGATTGAGCGGATCAAGGCCCTGGAAACCAGCGCCGCTGCCACGCCGGAGTTGTGGCGTAACCCTTCGCAACAGAGCGCGCCTGTCGCCAAACAGCAGCAGGCGTCGGCTGCCGTTGTCCGGCCGACACCATCAGCTGCTGCCGTTACTCCGGCAGGCCAGGTCGGCGGTGGCGTCTGGGAGCGGTTCGTGGCCTTCTGTCTGGAGCGCAAACCTGCGGTAGGGGCGCTCTTGGAGTACGGTTCGCCGTTGCACTGCGCGCCGGACCGGATCGAGATCGGTTTCGACGAAGGATCCTATTACCTGACCTGTCTGCAGGATAGCGATACCCTGCAGTCGGTGCGCGAACTGGCGGCCGAGTTCAACCATCAGCCCACCCAGGTAACGGTGAAATCGGTGGTTGCCGATACCACAACGGCACCGCAATCGCTGGCTGAAAAAAAAAAGCATGATGACGAGCAACGGCTGAACGATGCCCGCCGTGAAGCGGCCGAGCACCCGGTGCTGATGGCGTCGCTGAAGGTGCTGGGCGGCGAGATCATCGACGTCAAGCCGTTGTAAACAGACGATAGTAACTCTGTTTTATCACTACCAATACCATGGAGGGTATACGCAGATGTCAAAAGGTTTGGCAGGTATCATGAAGCAGGCCCAGATGATCCAGCAGAAGATGGCCAAGCTGCAGGAAGAAGCGTCCCAGAAGACCGCCGAGGCCACTGCCGGCGGTGGCGCCGTCACCGTGGTGGTCAGCGGCAAGAACGAGATCAAGTCGCTGGTGATCAAGCCCGAGGCGGTGGACCCCAACGATGTCGAGATGCTGCAGGACCTGATCATGGCTGCGGTCAACGAGGCGCTCAAGAAGGTCCACGCCGAGCTGTCCGACGAGATGTCCAAGATCACCGGCGGCATGAACATTCCGGGCCTTTTCTAACAGCATGCTTTTACTCAGACTGTAATGAACCGCCTGATATCAGACAAAAACAAGCGGACGATGGGATTCCTGTCGTCCGCTTGTTTTTAACCACACTATAATTATAAAAAATTGTTTTACCTGGATTTTTTCTATGCTACAACATGCACCAACACTGACGCGGCTGGTGGGCGAGCTGAAAAAGCTGCCCGGCATCGGTGAGCGGACCGCCTTCCGGCTGGCCTTTCATCTGCTCAAAACCCGGCACACCATGACGTCGCTGGCCGAGGCGCTGCTCGAAGTACAGGAGCGAGTGCGGGCCTGCTCCGTCTGCTTTGCGTTGACCGAACAGGACCCCTGCCCTCTGTGCAGCGGCCAGCGCGACACCCGCACGATCTGCGTGGTGGAGACCTCCCAGGACCTGCTGGCCCTGGAGCGGAGCAACGCCTTCCAGGGGGCCTACCATGTGCTGCAGGGGGCCATCTCTCCCTTGCAGGGTATCAGCCCGGACAGCCTGCGGATCGCCGAGCTGCTGGAGCGGGTTCGGGCCGGCGGGGTGGAGGAGGTGGTGATTGCCACCAACTTCACGGTGGAAGGTGAGACCACGGCGCTCTACCTGGCCCGGCAGCTGAAACCGCTGGGGGTCAAGGTGACCCGGCTGGCCCATGGCATCCCGCTGGGCAGCGACATCGAGTTTGTGGACCCGGCCACGGTGCAATGGGCCCTCAAAGGCAGAAGCGAGCTTTAAGAATCCGGCGTATCGGACATTTTCCAGGTATTACAATCAACAGGAGGAGCAGCATGAGCAAGAAGATGGTGACCATTGACGGCAACACCGCCGCAGCTCACGTGGCCCACGCCACCAACGAAGTCATTGCCATTTACCCGATCACCCCGTCTTCGGTGATGGGCGAGATCTCCGACGCCAAGAGCGCGGTGGGCGAGAAGAACATCTGGGGCAACGTCCCTACCGTGGTCGAGATGCAGTCCGAAGGCGGCGCCGCCGGTGCCGTACACGGCGCACTGCAGGCCGGCGCGCTGACCACCACCTTCACCGCCTCCCAGGGCCTGCTGCTGATGATCCCCAACATGTTCAAGATCGCCGGCGAGCTGACCTCCACCGTGTTCCACGTCTCGGCCCGCGCCATCGCCGCTCAGGCGTTGTCGATCTTCGGTGACCACTCCGACGTGATGTCCTGCCGTTCCACCGGCTGGGCCTTCCTCTGTTCCAACAACGTGCAGGAGGTGATGGACTTCGCCCTGATCGCCCAGTCCTCCACCCTGCGCAGCCGGGTGCCGTTTTTGCACTACTTCGACGGCTTCCGCACCTCCCATGAGGTGCAGAAGGTGACCGAGCTGACCTTCGACGAGATGCGCGCCATGCTGGACGACAAGCTGATCGCCGATCACAAGGCCCGGGGGCTCAATCCGGACAAGCCGGTGATGCGTGGCACCGCCCAGAACCCGGACGTCTACTTCCAGGGCCGCGAGACCGTCAACCCCTACTACCCGGCCTGCGAGAAGATCGTGCAGGAGGAGATGGACAAGTTCGGCAAGCTGACCGGCCGCAAGTACAAGCTGGTTGACTATGTCGGCGCCAAGGATGCCGAGCGGGTCGTGGTGGTGATGGGTTCTGGCGCCGATGTGGTGCAGGATACCGTCGAGAACCTGGTAAGCAAGGGGGAGAAGGTCGGCGTGGTCAAGATCCGCCTCTATCGCCCCTTCCCCAAAGACGCCTTCCTCAAGGCGCTGCCCAAGTCCGTCAAGAAGATCGCCGTGCTGGACCGCACCAAGGAGCCGGGCTCTCTGGGTGAGCCGATCTACCTGGATGTCCGTACCGCCATCGGCGAAGGGATGGCCGAAGGCAAGTTCAAGTTCAACGGCTATCCGGTGATCGTCGGCGGTCGCTACGGTCTGGGCTCCAAGGAGTTTAACCCGGCCATGGCCAAGGCCGTGCTGGACAACCTGAAGGCCGCCAAGCCGAAGAACAAGTTCGTGGTCGGCATCGAGGAAGATGTCACCAACTCCAGCCTCAAGGTAGATTACTCCTACAAGAACCCGATGGAAGGGGTCTACCAGGCCATGTTTTTTGGCCTGGGTTCCGACGGCACCGTGGGCGCCAACAAGAACTCGATCAAGATCATTGGCGAGGAGACCAACAACAACGCCCAGGCCTACTTCGTCTACGACTCCAAGAAGGCCGGCACCATCACCACCTCCCACCTGCGCTTCGGCAAGAAGTATATCCGTGCGCCGTACCTGGTGCAGGAGGCCGATTTTGTGGCCTGCCACAACTTCTCCTTCCTGGAGAAGTACGACATGCTGGCCAAGGCCAAAAAAGGCGCCACCTTCCTCTTGAACGCCCCCTTCGGGCCGAACGAGGTCTGGGACACCATCCCCAAAGAGGTGCAGCAGCAGATCATTGACAAGAAGATGAAGTTCTACGTGATTGACGGCGTCCACCTGGGCAACGAGATCGGCCTAGGACCCCGCATTAACGTGATCATGCAGACTGCCTTCTTCAAGATCTCCAACATCATCCCGATCAAGGATGCCGTGGCCTCCATTAAGGATGCCATCAAGAAGTCCTACGGCAAGGCCGGCGAGAAGGTGCTGGCCATGAACTACAAGGCAGTGGATGCCGGCCTGAACAACTTCTACGAAGTCAAGGTCCCCACCAAGGCCAGCAGCAAGATCAAGATGGCCGCCGCCGTCTCGGCCAAGGCACCCAAGTTCGTTAAAGACGTGACCGGTGTGATCGTGGCCGGCCTGGGCGATCAGCTGCCGGTCTCCAAGATGCCGGCCGACGGCACCTTCCCGACCGCCACCTCGCAGTACGAGAAGCGCAACATCGCCACCGAGATTCCGGTCTGGGATGAGAAACTCTGCATCCAGTGCGGCATCTGTTCCTTCGTCTGCCCGCACG
>DIKW01000089.1 GCA_002424705.1 Geobacter sp. UBA5608 | reverse complement strand
TTAGAAACTTTCGGGGCATATATCCTGGCCAATCAAAGGGTTTGCGTTACTGCTCATCGTGCTAGCCTGTTTTTATATACTACATCGATAAAAAATGCAGCAAAACACCTGCGTTGCAGGAAAACCCATCTGGTTTTTCTGGTGAGGATGCATATACATCTGACGATGCCTGACGAAAATGCGTCGAAATGGATAGTGGCTTGACCGGGGAGTTTGGGGAAGAGCAGTGGCTTCGCGTCTTGACAGAGGATATAACTGGTGTTATTTGTGACCGATCGTTCGTTCGGTTTTTTTGTGGGGGAAGAATGCAACGTCGGCATGAAAAATCCGAGCAGACCCGTGAGCTGATCCTGGCAACGGCCCTGCAACTGTTTGTCGAGCGCGGTTTTTTTGCGACTTCGGTACATGACATCCGCCGGGCGGCCGGCCTGAGCATCGGCTCAATTTATCACCATTTTCCCAGTAAAGAAGCGGTGGCACGGGCGCTGTACAATGATCTGGTCGCCCGGATGACTGGAATGGTGGAGTCGGCCTGCAGTGGGCATCAGACGGTCCGTGACCGTAGCCGTGCAGTGGCGGAACTGTTGTGCCAAGCTACCCTTGAATCCCCGGCGTTGGTTACCTTCGTGCTGCATGCCCGCCATCGCGAATTTTTGTCCGATGCACCGCCGGTCTGCTCGACCCGGCCCTTTGAACTGATGCAGGAGATGGTGCGCGATGGCATTGCGAGCGGAGAATTACGTTCGATGGACGTGGTTTCCGCCAGCCTGGCATTGTTCGGTGGGGTTATCCGGCTGATACAGCTGGCACTGGACGGTGTGCTACAGCGCCCGCTAACCGACTATTTGGACGAAGTTTTGGAGGCCGGCTGGCGCGCTGTCGTTAGTGAGTAGTTTTTTCTGTTAAAAAGAACGAGCGTTCGTTCTTGGCAAGGAGAGGTAATCATGACGAAACGTATGGTGGTCGAGGTGATACTGGCCGTATGTCTGGCGATGGTGGCGATGCCGGTCGTTGGCGCCGAAAAGGTGCCGTTGGACCGTGTTGCACTGCAGGGGGTGAAGGTCGGCAAGGGGGTTTTCGATATTAATCTCACCGATCCCCTCAGGTTGCCCCTGTATCTGGGGGTGATCGAGGAAACTCTTGACGGGCTGAAGGCGCAAGGGGTAAAGCCGGAGCTGGTAGTGGCTTTCCGGGGCACGGCGGTCAAGCTGGTCTCATCGCAGCGTGAAGGGTTTGACCATGAGCAGCAGGCAGCCCTTGATGAATCTGATGAGCTGATCAAGGAGTTGGCCCAGGCCGGGGTCAGGTTCGAGGCCTGCGCCATCGCCACCCGACTGTTTGGCGTCGAAAACAACAGTGTCTTGCCGCAGGTCAAGGTGGTGGGCAATACCTTTAATTCATTGATCGGTTATCAGGCCAAGGGCTACGCACTGATTCCGATACAATAGATGAGACGGTTGCAGTAGGCGGCAAACGCGGGGTGCATGCCATGAGCATCCGCCCCGCGTTTCTGTTCAGCGAATACGGGTCAGCCGGTGCTGGTAGAGGTGGTCGGCCCCCTGGTAGTAGGCCAGCATATCGCTCCACAGTCCTTGATCAACGGCGATCGCTTCGGTTTCGCCATTGCGGCGATCAAGCCGGTACTGGCGGACCTGTTGTTGCGGTTCCAGCACCAGCAGCCGGTCTTCGGTCAGGTAGCCCAGCTTCTGGTAGGTGGCGATGAAGGCCCGCGGCGCGGCCTGATCGGCCTTGAGGATGTCGCGCCCCAGGAAGTCGCTGTCGTAACTCAGGTTTAACAGCCCCAGGATGGTGGGGGCTACGTCGATCTGGCTCATCAGGCGGTCCACAACGCCCGGTTTGATATGCTGCGGGGCATAGACCAAGAGCGGTATCTCGTACTTCTTGACTGGGATGCCGGTCTTGCCGGCGCTGGAGGCGCAGTGGTCGGCTACAAAGACAAACAGGGTGTCCTTGAACCACGGTTCCTGACGGGCCTCGGCCAGGAAACGGCCGATGGCGTAGTCGGCATACTTCACACCCCCCTTGCGGCCGGTCTTGCTGGGGATGTCGATCCGTCCGGCTGGATAAGTGTAAGGACGGTGGTTGGAGGTGGTCATGACCATCGAGAAGAACGGCCTGCCGGCGGCATGGGAGGCGTCGGCCTCGCGGATCACCTTGCGGAACAGATCTTCGTCGCTGACCCCCCAGACGTTGGCAAAGTTGACCTCGTCCTTGGCAAAGTCGGCCCGGTCCACCACCTTAAAACCGTTGCCGCTGAAAAAGGCGTTCATGTTGTCGAAATAGCCGTAGCCGGCATAGATGTACTTGTTATCATAGCCCTTGGCGGCCATGATTTCGCCCCAGGAACGGAAACCACCGTTGTTGGGGCGCTTGACGATCGAAGTGCCGGGCAGCGGCGGGATGGAAAGGGTCAGCGCCTCCAGGCCCCGCACGGTACGGGTGCCGGTGGCGTAGAGGTTGGTGAAGCGCAGCGATTGGGAGGCTAGACGGTCCAGGTTGGGGGTCAGACCCTCCTGGTTGCCGTAGCTGCCGAGGAAGCTGGCGCTTAAGCTCTCCTCTACCACCACGATCAGGTTTAAACGTCGCATGGGGCCTTCGGCGCTGATCTGGCGAGTGAAACGCGGGCTGTTCGGGGCCGCAAAGCGGTTGTTGCGTTCGGTCACCAGCGTGCGCAGCTGTGCCAGCACCTGATCTTGGGGCGCGGTGCGGTAGAAGCGGGAAAAGCTCAGTTCGTTATTGCGGAAGGCCGCCACCAGATTGTAGATGCCGTTGCCGGCCAGTTCGTTGGCGTAGTTGTTGGTGGATAGTGATGTTTGGGCGACATTGACGCCGACCAGAGCCACCAGGGTCGGCACGAGCAGTAGCAGCCCGGTGCGGCGGTAACGGCCGCCGAAGGTAATGCTGGCGGCCTGTTGCAGCCGTTGGCGCAGTAACCAGGTGGCCAGCAGCGCCCCGCTGCCGATGACGGCGAAGATCGGGGTCAGGGGATAGGATTCGCGGATGTTGCCGATCACCTCGGTGGTATAGATCAGGTAGTCCACGGCGATGAAGTTGAAGCGGGTGCCAAACTCGTCGAAGAAGAAATATTCGGCAGCGGCATCAAACAACAGCACGGCAACAAAAACAAAAAACAGGCAGCGCACCAGCCAGTCGTGCCACCGGACCGCAACCAGCCGGCGCGGCGCCAGCAACAGATACAGTGCCACCGGCACCAGGCTGTAGCTTAAGGTGGCCAGATCGAACACGAGTCCTACTGCTGCAGCCTTGAGCAGCAACGGCAGGCTTAAGGCCGCCTCGGCCGGGGTCATGATCCACAGCAGGATACGGATGGCGAACATGACCAGCAAAAAGGTGAGTGAAACCAGTGGTACCAGTCCCAGACGACGGTTTGACATGTAGCGGCTCCTTGGGGAGATCATGGTGTGACAGTAGCCATGATGCCGTGGAGCGCCTTGCTGAAGTATGACAGCCAGATGACAATTTTGTCATCCGCCTCAAGCAGGGAACTAGGATTGAGGGAAGTGCAGCGTGACGGAGGTGCCGTGGCCCGGCTGGCTGGTTAGGGTGACGCTGCCGCCGTGCAGCTCCATGATCGAACGGACAATGGCCAGGCCGAGGCCGCTGCCGTCGCGGTGCAGCTGCCGGGCCTGGGCGCTGCGGTAAAAACGGTCGAACACCAGCGGCAGTTCGTCATCGGGGATGCCGGGGCCGTTGTCCTTGACGACGATGGTTGCCGCGCCTGCGGCATCGGATTGGATGCTGACGGTCACCGCTCCGCCGTTGGGGGTGTAGTGCAGGGCGTTGGCCAGCAGGTTGCCCACGGCACGCTGGAACAGACGTGGGTCGGCAGCGATGGTGCCGGTGCCGTCAACACTCAGGCTGATGTCACGTTCATCGGCCAGGGTGCGGTAGTAGTCGGCCAGGCGGTCAAGTTCGATCCGGGCATCCAGGGGCTGCAGTTCGACCCCTTGTTCCGGCCGGGCCAGGAACAGGATGTCCCCGATCATGCGGGAGAGCCGTTCATACTCCTCGACGCTGGACTCGATGGTCTGACGGTATTCCGCTGCCGAGCGTGGACGGGAAAGAGCCACCTCCGATTCTACCCGCAGATTGTTGAGCGGTGTGCGCAGCTCATGGGCCAGATTGGCGGAAAAGGCAGTCAGTCGTTCGAAGGACTGTTCCAGCTGCCCGAGCATGGTGTCCAGCGCAGCGGTGAGCGGGGCGAACTCCTTTGGCCAACGCCGGCTGCCGACCCGCTGATGCAGGTCACTGGCGGTGATCTGGGCGATCTGCCCTGCCATTGCGCGCAGCGGCCGCAGCTCCCGGCGGCTGATGATCAAGGCCAGGCCCCCCGCCAGGCAGAGCCCCGCCAGGAGGGCGATACCCATCTTCAGGCGGTAGTTGGCCATTAGGGCCTCTTCTTCGCTCACATCCAGGGCAACCTGCACCAGGCGGAAACGACGATCACCCGCCGCTTCGGCCCAGGCTGAGTTCAGCAGATAGGAGCGGCCGTCGTCGGCGCGGTGTTTTCTGGCCATCGGCAGGGGCTGGTCGTCGAGTAGGGGCGGAGGAAACAGCAGTGACGGCAGGGAACCCATGGCAGACGACTCAATCAGGGTTGCTCCGGCAGCGTCCTGGATGCGCACCAGATAGCGGACGTGCCGGTCGGCATCCCGTGGCAACAGATGTTCTTTGAGGTGTGCAAAGTCATGGGGATAGAGGCTGATCATCGCACGGATGCTGCTGATCCGCTCCACCAGAAAGTCATTGTCCTCGTATTCCAGATCGCTCACCATGGTGTGCAGCATAAAGCCGATCATACTGACCAGGATGGCCAGCATGCTGACGGTGTACAGCACGGTCAACCGGGTGGCGATGGAGCTGGAGGAATCAGTGGCGTTCTTCGAGCACATAGCCTACCCCGCGGATGGTGTGGATCAGTTTGTTGGGGAACGGGTCGTCTACCTTCTTGCGCAACCGGCGGATGGCCACGTCAACGATGTTGGTATCGCTGTCGAAGTTGATCCCCCAGACCTGCTCCGAGATAAAGGTGCGGCTGAGCACCTCACCACTCCGGCGCAACAGCAGGGCCAACAGCTGAAACTCCTTGGCAGTCAGGTCGAGGATGGTGCCGCCCCGGCGGGCCTTATGACGCAGCAGGTCCAGTTCCAGGTCATTGACCTGCAGCTGGTCGGTCTGGCGTTGCGGCTGACGGCGCAGCAGGGTTCTGATCCGGGCCAGCAGTTCTGAAAAGGCGAACGGCTTGACCAGGTAGTCGTCGGCCCCCAGTTCGAGACCATAGACCCGGTCGTGGACAGCGTCACGGGCCGAGAGAAACAGTATCGGCAGGTCGTAGCCCTCGGCCCTCAGTTCCTGCACCACACTCCAGCCCTGGCGGTCGGGCAGCATCACGTCCAAAACGATCAGGTCATACCCTTCGCTGCGGGCCAGGTGCAGGCCGTCTTCGCAGCTGGTGGCGATATCGACGCTGAAGCCGTGTTCACTGAGCCCCTTTTTGAGGTAGCTGGCAGCCTTGATCTCATCTTCCACAAGCAGAATACGCATCGCTCGATCCCTGTCCAGTTCGTTGACGCAAAAACTATACACCGCTGCGGTCTGAGCACAAGCAAAAGCTATCAGGCTTGACAGGGCCGAAGCGACACCACTATTGTGCGGCCACTAAGGAGAACGGTATGCCGCAGATCGCCCATGTTGTCTTCAATCCCACCTCGGGCAGCTATACGCCGGCGCGTGTCGACAGGATTCTGCATGGCCTGCGCAGGGCTGGTCTTGCGCCTCAGCCGCTGTTGCCGGAAAGTATGGACGAGGCGATCAGCGCGGTCCGTGATCTGTGTAACCCCGCCCGGCCGCCGTTGATCATCGCCGTGGGGGGGGATGGCACCATCAACACCGTCATCAACGGCATGACACCCCAGGGGGCCACCTTGGGGGTGATCCCGCTGGGCACCGCCAATGTGCTGGCCTGGGAGCTGGGTATCCGTTCGATTGATGCTGCGCTTCAGCGGATCGCACACGGGCAACAGCGGCTGTTTTCGGTGGGTGAGGCAACCTCGGCACGAGGAACCCGGCGGTTCCTGCTGATGGCCGGCATCGGCCTGGATGCGGCGGCGGTGGCTGGGGTGCGGCCAGGGGAAAAGGCCCGCTTGGGCAAGCTGGCCTATCTGCTGTCCGGGCTGCGGCAACTGCGGGATTGGGAGCGTGGCATAATCACTGTCAGCGACGGGCAGCGCAGCGAGAACTGTCATTCGGTGATCATCACCAACGCCTGCCATTACGGCGGCCCGTACCGGCTGGCCCCCGGGGCGGAGATCTTCGCGCCACAGCTGGCGGTGCTGCCGTTTCAGTTCCCGACCCGGCGTAGTTTTTTTAGGGCCGCCCTCCCGCTGGTGCTGGCAGGACGTCCCCCGGTAGAACCAGCGTGGCAGATGTCAGCGGGGCAGTTGACCATCTCGGGCGCCAAGGCGCTGCAGCTGGATGGCGACAGCTTCGGCAATGGCCCGCTGACCATCCGCCTGCTGGCCGATTTTAACCGGCTGCTCTGTTGATGGAAGTTACGCGGTACGGCCCGGTTCCAGGCCGCACCGCGTAATGGCCTAACGACCCTCCCTTGTTTCTCCAAAACGCAGATAGAGCGCCGGCAGCACCAGCATGTTCAAGATGGTGGCGCTGATCAGACCCCCCAGGATCACCACCGCTAGCGGTGAGAGGATCTCGTTGCCCGGCTTGTGGGCGGCAATGGCGAACGGCACCAACGCCAGACCGGCCGCCAGTGCGGTCATCACCACAGGACGTAGCCGCTCCAATGATCCCTTCACCACCGCTTCACGTAGCGCCAGCCCTTCAGCCTCCATCAGATAGCGGTAGTGGGAGACCAACAGGATACCGTTACGGGTGGCGATGCCGAACAGGGTGATAAAGCCCACCAGCGACGCAACGCTGATGACCCGGTCGGTGAGCGCCACCGCCACGATGCCCCCGATAAAGGCCAGCGGCAGGTTGACCATCACCAGCCCGGCGGCCCTGAAGGAGCCGAACTCCAGGTAGAGGATCAGCAGGATCAGGCAGATCGAGACCATACTGAGCAGGCCGATGGTGCGGGTGGCCTCGGCCTCGCTCTCGAACTGGCCGCCGTACTCGACAAAATAGCCCGTCGGCAGTTTGAGCCCGTCGATCCGATTGCGCACATCCTGATAGACCGAACGCAGGTCGCGGCCGGCCACATTGGCCTGCACCACCACCTTGCGCTGCACGTTCTCGCGGCTGATGCTGTTGGGACCTTTGGCGGAAACCAGTTCTGCCACCGCTGCCAGCGGCACCTTTTGGCCGGCTGGGGTGTCCAGCAGGATCTGGCCGATGGCGGCGTTGTCCTGTCGGGCAGTAGCCGGAAAACGGGCCACCACGTCAAACCCGCGATCCCCTTCCAGGGTGCGTGACACCACTTGGCCTGCGGTGGCCACCTCAACCCCTTCCGCCACGTCGGCAATCGAAAGGCCGTAGCGGGCCAGTTCTGGCCGGTTCGGTACGATCCGCAGCTGCGGGATATCGGTCTGCTGGTCCACCGACAGGTCTGCCAAGCCGGGCAGGTCACTGATCTCGGCCTTGATCTGCTCTGCGGTCTGTCTGAGCTGCGACAGTTCCGGACCATAGACCTTGATGGCCAGGTTGGCCATGGTGCCGGACAGCATATGGTCGATCCGGTGGCCGATCGGTTGGCCGAAGGTGATGCTGACACCGGGGATCACTGCTGTCAGTTGACGCAGTTCGGCCATCACCCGTTCCATCCGACGACCGTCTAGATCGAGGCTGACCTCGATCTCGCTGGCGTTGGGGAATTTGCCATGCTCGTCCTGCTCGCCCCGGCCGGTGCGGCGGGAGGTTGTTTTTACCGCCGGGTGGGTCAACATCAACGCCTCTATCTTTGAGGCGATCTCGGAGGATTTCTCCAGGGAGGTGCCGGGGCCGGTGACGATCATTACCGTCAGCGCCCCTTCGTTGAAGGCCGGCAGGAACGACCGTCCGGTCAGGCCCAGCAGTCCCAGCGCCAGGGCAAAGGTAACGGCGGCGCCGGCCATGATCCGGCGGGGATGTTGCAGGACATACTCCAAAAGTGGCCGGTAGCGGCCCAGCAGCCACTGCATGGTGCGGCTGTCGCCATGTTCGGCGATACAACGGCTTTTAGGCAGCAGATAGGAACAGAGCGCCGGGGTGACGGTCAGCGCCACCAAAAGCGATGCAGCGATGGCCACCATGTAGGAGATTCCCAGTGGTTGCAGCAGCCGCCCCTCCACCCCGGACAGGAAGAACAGCGGCAGGAACACCACCAGGATGATCAGGGTGGCGTTGACAATGGAGGAACGGATCTCGCGGGAGGCCTCGAAGATCACCTCGCGGGCCGGTCGGCGCTGAGCCTCGGGCAGGCCGTTGTTTTCCTGCAGACGGCGGTAGACGTTCTCCACATCGATGATGGCGTCATCCACGATCACCCCGATGGCGATCGCCATGCCGCCTAAGGTCATGGTGTTGATGGAGCTGTCAAACAGTTTCAGCACAAAGATGGCGAACAAGAGCGATACCGGCATCGCCACCAGCGAGATCAGGGTGGTGCGCAGGTTGCCCAGAAACAGGAACAGGATCACGATCACCAGCAGGGCCCCTTCCACCAGCACCCGTTTGATGTTGGCAATGGCCCGCTTGATGAAGTCGGCCTGCTGAAACAGATCGCTCTCGATCCGCATCCCAGTGGGTAATGAACGCTGGATTTCGGTCAGCTGCCCCTTGATCCGTTCGGTCAGCTCCAGGGTGTTGGCATCGGGGTGTTTTTGCAGCGAGATCACCACCGCCGGTTTGCCGTTGGCCGAGGCATCCCCCACCCGGAAGGCCGGGGCGATGGTGACCGTGGCCACGTCCCGCACCAGCACCGGCAGACCGTCTCGGGATTGCACCACGGTCTGCTCGATATCTGCGCTGGAGCGGATCCGGCCCATGCCGCGCAGCAGGTAGTCGTGCTGTTGCTGTTTGACCACCCCGGCGGCAAAATTCTCGTTGCCGGCCTTGAGCGCATCGGTCACCTGAGCGACGGTCAGACCAAAGGCCTGCAGGCGCAGCGGGTCGATCTCGACCTGATACTGTTTGGTTTCGCCCCCCACCGTCACTACCTGGGCAACGCCAGTGGTTGCCATCAGCCGTTTCTTGACCACAAATTCGGCCTGTTCTTTCACCTCCATCAGGCTGTGCTGATCGCTGGCCACGGCGATGTACATGATCTCCCCCATGATGGAGGAGATCGGCGCCAGGGTCGGCACGGTCCTGGGGGGCAGACTGCCCGCCACCAGCTGCAGCTTTTCATTCACCACCTGACGGGCCCGGTAGATATCGGTGCCCCAGGTGAATTCCACCCAGACCGTGGAGAGGCCGGGGATGGAGACCGAGCGGACCCGTCGCACGCCGGTGGCGCCGTTTAGGTTACTCTCGATCGGATAGGTGATCAGTGCCTCCACCTCTTCCGGTGCCATCCCTTTGGCCTCGGTCAGGATGGTCACGGTGGGGGCGGTCAGATCCGGTAGTACGTCCACCGGCATCTTGATGGCGGTGTAGCTGCCGATAATCAGCACCAGAACCATGGCAATCACCACCACCAGCCGGTTGTCAAGGGCCAGCCGGATCAGACGATCAAGCAGGGAACCGCTAGTGGGCATGTCCGGCATGGGGATCCTCCTTGATACCTGCTGTGGCGGCCTGCTTGAGATAGTAGGACCCTTTCACCACCACCCGCTCATGACCTTCCAGCCCTTTGGTTATCTGCACCAGACCGCCATCCTTGACGCCGATCTGCACCTCGCGGCGGCTAAAACGCTCACCTGAGGTCTGCACAAACACAAAGAAGCGCCCTTCATCTTCTGCAAGTGCTTCAGCTGGCAGCACCAGGCCTTCCGTCTCTGTACCGGTGGAGACCCCCACCGTGGCAAACATGCCCACCTTCAGGCGGGCATCTGGGTTGGGCACACTGAAAATCACGGCTAAGGTACGACTCTGCGGGTCAAGCATGTCACCCACTGAAATCAGTCGACCGGCCTTGAACTCCCCCTCTTGTCCGGCAACCGTAAAGCGGGCGCCGGGCTGACGGGGCAGTTTGCCGGCATCCACTGCCGGCAGGTTGGTCTTCAGCCAGAGCGTTGAGGTATTGACGATCCGCACAATCGGCTGACCGGCCTCGATTCCGCGGCCGGTGCCGGAAAACAGCTCCACCACAGTGCCGCTGACCGGTGCGCGCACCGCCAGCCTACCGCCGCCGTCACCGCCCAGCGCCAGCGCCGATTTTTCCAACGGTGCCAAGGCTGCCCGGGCACTGTCCAGGGCGGCGGCCGCCTCCTCCACCCGCTTGCGGGGGGCGATCTTGGCTTCATACAACCGCTGGGCCCGTTCATACTCCTGACTCGCCAGGGTGACCCGGTTGCGGGCCTCGGCATGGGCCGCAGAAAACTGGCCGGCCCCGCCGTCAGGACGGATCGGCGGCTCGATCAGGGCGATCAGCTCACCCTTGGCCACCCGCTTGCCCAGGTAGGGTAACGGCTTGCTTACCGACAGCACCCCGGCCAACGGCGCCGCCACGGTGGCCTCGCCATCGGCCGCCGCCACCAGCTCGCCATTGGCTGCAATCCTGCCGCTCAAGCGTCTCCGCTCCGGCTGACGAACCACGGTGTCCAGGCTCCACTGCTGTTCTTTCAGAAAGGTTATCGTGCCACCGCCATCGCCCCACACCGCAGACGTTTCACCATGCGCATCGCCATGTTGATCTGCAGCGTGATCATGGTCGTCGTGGTCATCATGCCCAGCCTGCTGGCCACTCGTCTGAACGGTTTGTTTTTTGTCCGGCAGTGCAGCTGGTGAAACGGTTCCCACCTGGATGCCCGACAATTCGATCCGGTCGACAAAGCCGTTGCCTTGCGGTAACAGTTCCAGGGTGTAGCTGCCTGCCGGGGGTGCGGTTAGCTCAGCCTGGTAGATGCCGGGTCTTTTGGGGGCCGGTACCGTCAAGCTGACCGGCTGACCCGTCGCCGGACGCAACACCAGTTTAAGCGCCCCTTCCGACACCGGCTTGCCGTCACTGATGCGGGTCAGGTGAATCAGAAAGCTCCCCTTTTTACCGGGCTGGAGCGGTTCATACTCCATAAACAACTCGCTTTTATCACTCCAGGCCGTGATCTGCAGGGCCTCTATCCCATCGCGCGTAGCGGTGTGCTTGTCTTCGTCATGGCTGCTGCAGCCAGCGGTAAACATCAAGAGTGCTGCCATCAGCAGTCCGCTCAGTATCTTCATGGTGTGTCTCCTCGATCGGTCAGTCTGCCGCCCACTGCTGCAATCAAGCGGCTATCGGTTTCCAGGGCCATCTGTAGTGCTTTCAGTTCGGCATCCTGTTGTTCAGCCAGCCGCCGTTTCTCATCCAGCACGGGTTGGATGCCGATCTCGCCCAGTGTGAAGGCGGCTTCCTGTGTTATTAGATTCTCACGGGCAACAGGCCCCAGGGTGGAGCGATGCAGCTCCAGGGCGGTTATGGCCAATCGGTGCTGCGCCAGCAGATCGCGCAGCTCGGCTCGTGCCGTGCGGTGAACCGCCGCTACCCGCTGGTGGTTGGCATTGACCCGGCCAGTGGCCTTGGCAACTTCAGCCTGATTACGGGAAAACAGCGGCAGCGGAATGGAGAGCTTCAGACCCAGGATATGGTCATTGGTGCGCTCTTTGCCGGCCACCAACAGGCCTCCCTGTAGGTCGTAGGCGTTCTGGGACGAACGTTCGTTGCTGTAGGACAGGCCTAGTGTCAGGCTGGGAAACGCCTCGGCCTTGGCCAATGACAGGCTGGCCTCGTCCCGCTCCGCTTCTTTTTTCATGGCTGCAAGATCAGGACGCCGCTGGGTCGCCAATGTCAGCAGCTGCTCATCAGCGAGCAGCGTCGGCGTTGGCAGGGTAGCTGGCGCCAAGGGCGGCAGCTCCTGCTCTCCCGGCAGCCCCAGCAGGGTGGCCAGCTGGCGGCGGATGCTCAGCAGCGCAGCCTGCTGTTCAGTCTGGCGTAGTGTCTGCCGGTGCAGTTCAAGTTGCGCCAGCTGCACCTCAAATTCCGGCAGGTCGCCAGCTGTGAACCGCTCCTGGGCGATCTTCAGCAATCGTTCCACAACCTCGGTCTGGGTGCCCAGCAACTCCAGCCGTTGTTGCTCGATGACGCTGGCAGACCAGATCCGCCTGACCAGATCCGCCAGCCGTAGTTTCCGCTCTTCAAGCCGCAGACCAACGGCCGCGGCGTCAGCCCGGGCCACCGCCCTGCGCCTGCTGGCGGCTGCCGAAAGCGGGATTTCCTGCAGAATGGCAATGCTGGCACTCTTCTCATCCGGACTGTTGGTAATGGCGCCGCTCTTTCCTTCCAGCTCAAGGATTGGATTAGCCAACAGCGGTATTTTTTCGGCCGCCTCGTGCAGCCCTTTGATCTCTTCTGTCTCAGCCGACAGCTCCGGACTGTTTGCCAATGCCCGCTCCACTGCCATTTCGGCAGTAAGTGGTGCTGCTGCGCCCAGTACAAGACCGGGGACAGCGCAGATAAGCGCAAACAGGCAGAAGGTCGACGCATGGCAAATACTGCGCATGGTCGTACTCCTTGATTGATCGCTATTGAATTGGTTGTGCGTTGCTACAGGGACATTAAGAGATGCTGCGAGGTGGTATGAACGGGATGCGTGAAAAATCCTGTGGGGTCAGATGCGGTATGATTGCGGTAAACTGCTTTTCGTGGAGCGGGTGGGAATAATCGGATGATTGTCCGGTAATGGCCTGCAGGTGTGAATGGGTGTCACAGCAGTGATCACCATGGGAACCACCCTCGTCGCTGTTGCACGGGTGGGCATCCAGGTCACAACCGGCCGCGACTGAACAGCCGGCGGTGTCATGCCGGTCGATGGGCGGATGGTCCGTACCGGCACAGATGTTTCCGGCCAGCAGGCAGACGATCAGTATGGCGGCGGTCAAAGCTCGAAGCATAGGTAACGATAGTGTTTGTTGATAGAAAAAGTAAAGGAAAACTTGACCGTCAGCTGTCTATTAGCTTGATAGCAGGTCGTTTAAGATGCTATCTCATCATCATTTTTCACCACAGTACCAAGTAACCAGGTAAGGAGTGAGCTTTGACTATGCACCAGTATACACCGGCACAACTGCAGCGCTACGCCAACCTGTTGGCGCTGTTCACCATCCTGTACAACCTGCTGGAGGGCCTGGTCTCGGTCGGGATGGGGATCAACGACGAGACCCTGGCCCTGTTCGGATTTGGCGTCGACTCTTTCATCGAGGTGATCTCGGCCGTGGGGGTCTGGCACATGCTGCGCCGGATCAGGGCCAACGGCGGCGAGAGCCGCGATGAGTTCGAGCAGCGCGCCCTGCGGATCACCGGCAGCGCCTTCTACCTGCTGACGGTGGGTCTGGTGGTCACGGCCGGACTCAACCTGTATCAGCAGCACCGGCCCGAGACCACCCTGTGGGGGATCGTGATCGCGCTGGTCTCGATCTCATTCATGTGGGCCCTGATCCACTACAAGGTCAAGGTGGGTACGGCCCTCAATTCGCCGGCCATCCTGGCCGATGCGGCCTGCTCCCGGGCCTGTCTGCACCTCTCTTTGGTGCTGTTGGCCTCCAGTCTCGGTTATCGCCTGACCGGCATCGGCAGCCTGGATGCCATCGGCGCCCTGCTGATCGCCTGGCTCTCCTTCAAAGAGGGCAGGGAGGCCTTTGAGAAGGCAAAGGGACTCTCCTGCTCCTGCTCCTGCTGCTGATCTAACTGACCACCAGACCGTCCTTCAGGCGGATGGTGCGCTGGGCGTAGCGTCCGTTGTCCGGGTTGTGGGTCACCATCACGATGGTCTGCCCGGCCCGGTGCAGCTCGCTAAACAGCGCCATCACCTGGTCGCTGGTGGCGCTGTCCAGGTTGCCGGTCGGTTCGTCGGCAAACAGGAGCGTTGGCCGGTTGACCACCGCCCGGGCGATGGCCACCCGCTCCTGCTCTCCGCCGGACAGCTTGCTGGGCAGGCGCCCCTCCTTGCCGGCCAGGCCAACCCGCGCCAACGCCTCTGCCGCCATGCTGCGTTTTTCGGTCGCGGTCATCGTCAGCGGCGCCAGCGGCAACATCACGTTTTCCAGGGCAGTCAGGTACGGCACCAGGTGGAAGGACTGGAACACAAAGCCGAAGTGCCGGGCCCGGAAGTCGGCCAGGCCGTCGTCGTTCAGCTCGTAGAGGGGGGTGCCGTCGATGGTGACGCTCCCGTCACTGGGGTGGCACATGCCCCCCAGGATGGTCAAGAGGGTACTCTTGCCCGAGCCGGACTGGCCCATGATGCAGATAAACTCACCAGTTGCGACCGTCAGATCAATCCCGCGCAGTGCCGGTACTGCACCCTCGCCGGAGGGGTAATTTTTTGTCAGATTGGTTACGGTAATCATACTATTTCCTTTGGCGTGACAGCTCGCCTGTAGTGAATGGGAGCGCTTCGTTGGTGCACTTGGCGAAATGCAGCGTAGCCGGCGCTGCTGTCTGAGCCCGCAGGGCGAGTTCAGCGACGGCAGCGAAATGAGCCTAGTGCAGCAGACGTGCGAGTTTTGAACGGAAGGCGGGCTGTTGCGCCATCCCGATCACAAACTCCGCAAGGCATCGGCCGGGTCCATCTTGCCCGCCTTGCGGGCCGGGTACCAGGCCGCCAGCAGGCTGACCAGCGCCACCGACAGCACCGCCGGGAGGGCCACCTGCCACTGCACCAGCAGGTGCGGGTGGTCGGAGCTGGCCATAAACGGCAGCGTGACAACCGCCGCAGCAATCCCCAGGCCGTAGCCGATCAGTCCGGCTGCCAGTCCCACCAGTCCGGCCTCCAGCAGGATGATCCCCATCACATGACCAGTGCGGTAGCCGATGGCGCGGAAGATGCCGATCTCCACTTTACGCTCGGTCACGCTGCCCATCATGGTCACAAAGACCAGTGCCAGCGAGATCAGGGCGATTACGCCCCCCATGCCCAGCGAAAAGCGCTTGAGCTGGCCGATGGTCTGCAGTCGGCCCTCCACCACCTGCTTGATGGCGCTGACCTTGGCATCCGGCAACACCCCGCTGATCTGCTCCACCATCTCGTCGATCGGGCAGCCGGTGCAGAGCGCCGCCACCTCGATCAGGGTGATCTGGCCCTGCTTGCCGGTGATAGCCTGGGCTGCGGCCAGCGGCACGAACAGCAGGCCGTCGTCCTGAGAGCCGGTATCCTGCAGGATGGCGGTTATGGTAAAGCTCCGGTTGCCGACCTGCAGCTGCTCGCCAGGCTTGACCCCCAGGGCCTGGGCGGCAGCATTGCCCAGCAGGGCATCCTGTTCAGCGCTGGGCTCTGTGCCGTTCAGCCGCCACCAGGGTTTCAGACGCAGTTCAGCCGCAAAATCCACCCCCACCAGCAGCAATTCCCGACCCTTGATCGTCACTGTTCCCAGCACCTTGGGGGCCGCCACAGCGATGTTCTGCCGGTTTTTGATGGTGCGGATCCGCTCCAGCACCGAGGGGTCCAGCTCGCGCTGGTCGAAGGCGACCCTGCCCAGGCTGATGCCGCCGTAGGAGAGGGCCAGGTCGTTGCTCTTGGGGGTGATCAGGATGTTGGCGCCGAACTGGTCCATGGTGTGCTCGATGTCGGCGGTCATGGAGTTGGCCAGAGTCACCAGCGCCACCACCGCCGCCAGGCCAACGGCCAGGGCCACGGTCAGGAAGAACATCCGGGCCGGCCGGCGCAGCAGGTTCTTCAGGGCGATATGATAGGGCTTCATGGGAAGTACCGTGTTCCGTTCTGTAGCTGTTCAACCGCGACCAGTAGCTGGTCGCCCTCGACCCGTGACGGCAGGAAGTGGGGGTTGCAGCCACCCACCGAGGAGGGGCCGATCCGGTCGATCGGGAAGGTCAGGTTGCAGTTGCGGCAGAGCATCACGTCGCCCTGCTGCTGATACCCTTTGCGTTCCTTGAAGCAGACGTCGCAGGCATCCAGGGCGGTGCGTACCTGTCCGTCCGCTCCCTTGATGGCAAAGAAGCGCACCTCGCCGTTATTCAGGTTGACCTTGTAGAATCTGGCCTGCATCGGCTGCAGCTCGGCCAGGGGGATCTGTACCAGGTTGCCCTGGGGCTCCAGCTGTTTGTGGGTGTCGTTTTTGCAGCCTGCCATCAGTGTCAGCGACACAAATAGCATCAGTATGAGCAGTCGTTGCATGGCTTAGAGCCCCCCGTAGCTGTGCAGACCTGAGAGAAACAGGTTTACGCCCAGGTAGCAGAAGATGGTGGCGGCAAAGCCGATGATCGACAGCCAGGCCGCACGGCGGCCCACCCAGCCCTTGGTGAAACGGGCATGCAGGAAGGCGGCGTAGATGAACCAGACGATCAGCGACCAGGTCTCTTTGGGGTCCCAGCTCCAGTAGGTGCCCCAGGC
>DIKW01000055.1 GCA_002424705.1 Geobacter sp. UBA5608 | reverse complement strand
ATCGTTGTCGAACTTGCCGCCGGCATGCAGCGCGGTCAGCACCACCTCGGCCGCCGAACGGCCCTCGCTGGGGTGCAGGTCGGTGGGGATACCCCGCCCGTTGTCCACCACCGTTACCGAACCGTCGGTGTTGATGGTGACTGCAACGGTGTCGCAGTGACCGGCCAGGGCCTCGTCGATTGAGTTGTCCACAATCTCGTAGACCAGGTGGTGCAGACCCTGGGCAGCGGTGGAGCCGATATACATGGCCGGCCGCTTGCGGACAGCCGAGAGCCCCTCCAGGACCTTGATACTTTCGGCGCCGTAATCGGCCGCCTCTGGTGCGTTCTTTTCGTTCTCGCTCATCTGGGTACACTTCCCTCATACGTCAATGTGCCGGCATCCACCCGATACACGCTGCTCTGCTGCAGCATGCCGGGGTCGATGCCGACCGTGGTGGTGGTGGTCATCACAACCTGCACCTGCCGCTGGCGCAGCAACTCCAGCAGGTTATGGATTCGTTCCCGATCAAGCTCGGAGGCTATGTCATCCAGCAGTATCAGCGGCGGTTCGCCGAAGGTCTGCTGCAGATGATCCAGTTCGGCCAGCTTGAGGGCCAGCACAAAGGACCGTTGCTGGCCCTGGGAGCCGAAGGTCTTTAAGGGCTGGCCATCGATCTCAAACACCAGATCATCACGGTGGGGTCCGTGTCCGGTGATGCCGCGACGCAGATCAGTGGCCCGGCACTGCTCAAGCTGCTCCCGGAAACAGTGGTCGCTATCGGGAGCATAGGACAGTTTCACCGTCTCACGACTGCCGGCTATCTGCTGATAGTGCTCGTGTACCAATGGCAGCAGTTGGGCCACATACTGCCGACGGTGCTCCATCAAGCGGTTGCCACTGGCCACCAGCTGTTCAGTCCAGACGTCCAGTCCTGCCGTGGCGCCGCTACGCAACAACGCATTTCGTTGCTTGAGCGTATGGTAATATTCGTGGTAATCCCGCAAAAAGACGGCATTACTGGTGTACAGCGCGCGATCGAGATAGCGGCGCCTGGTTTCGGGCCCCTGTTTGACCATGGCGGTGTCATCAGGCGAGAAGACCACCGCCGCCAGCTTGCCATGCAGCTCAGCGGCCCGCTGTACCGGCTTGCCATCCACCGTTACCCGCCGCTGTTTTCCTGCCAGCTGCACCTTGATTTCACTGGTGACACCGCCCGTCCGCACCTGACCGGTAACCAGCGCGGTATCCATCCCTTGCCTGATCAGATCGGGTGTCTTGACGCTGCGAAAGGAACGACCGGTCCCCAGCAGATAGATCGCCTCCAGCAGATTGGTTTTACCTTGGCCGTTCAGGCCGTACAGCAGGGTCATCTGATGACTGGGTTGCAGCTCGGCAACGGCCAGGTTGCGATACTGCTCAAGCCTGATGCCGGTCAGCAGCACTAGAGCCTCATCGGCATGATCACCGCCAGGAAGGAGTCGCCCTCATCAGGCGTGATGATGGACGGTGATAGCTCATTCTTAAACTTCATCAGCACCTGCTCACTTTCGCATACCGAAAGCACATCCAGCAGATAGCGGGCATTGAAGCGTACCGAAAACGGCTCGCCGCTGTAGCTTACCTCCAGCTCCTCCATTGCATCGCCCAGTTCCGGGTTGCTGGAGGAGATCTTGACCCCGTTGCCGTCGATCTCCAGCATGATCCCCTTGAACTTCTCGCTCGAAAGGATCGCCATCCGCCGTACGGCGTGGATCAGGTCTTCGCGTTTGGCCTTGACGTGCTGGTCGTTGGTGGCCGGTATCACCCGGGTGTAGTCGGGGAACTCGCCATCCACCAGTCGCATCACCAGGGTGGTATCGCCTTTTTTGAGTACCGCGCTGCTGTCCACAAAACCAAACTTGAGTAGGCCGTCTCCTTCGTCGGTGATCTTCTTGATCTCGTAGATGCCCTTTTTCGGAAGGATAACGCCTTTCAGCAGTTCCGGATTGGCCTTGCCGCTGAAATCACCCGAGGCGATCGACAGCCGGTGTCCATCGGTGGCCACCATCTTTAGCAACTGTCCGTTATCACCACTCTCAACCCGGGTGAAGATGCCGTTTAGGTTGTATTTGGTCTCGTCATTGCAAATCGCATAGGAGGTCTTCTCGATCATTGTGCGTAGCAGCGATGCCTCCAGTTCCAGCAATTGCTCATCCTTGACCGTTGCCACTGCTGGAAACTCGTCAGGAGAAAGACCGACGATATTGAAGCGGACCTTGCCGCAGGTGATCTCGACCCAGTCATTGTCCTTGGTGCTGAAGCTGATCTCCTGATTGGGCAGCTCCTTGACGATCTCATATAATTTTTTGGCGCCGACCGTAATCCGGCCGTCCCGTTCCACCTTGGCCGGATAGCTGCTTTTAAGTCCCACTTCCAGGTCGGTGGCGACGATTGCGATACCATCGCCGCTGGCCTCGATCAGCACGTTGGACAGGATCGGCATCGATGTCCGTTTTTCGACAATCCCCTGGACCTTCTGCAACGCCTTGAGAAAGCTTTCCCGGTCAATCCTGAAATTCATATCCGTGCTCCTTTGCTGTGCATGGCGGTATGCGTATCATGTCTTTTGTTTAAGAAAAGAAGATAAACCTTT
>DIKW01000017.1:4858-5015 GCA_002424705.1 Geobacter sp. UBA5608 | reverse complement strand
CGGATATATTTCTTAAAGCGGTTGAACAGAACGATGAAACGGTGCAAAGCCAGAGAAGACAACAAAAAGGGGATCCCCAGTCCGATCGAATAGAGCAACAGCAGCACGATCCCCTGCCCCACCTTTTCCTCAGTGGCGGCAATCATCAGGATCGAAG
>DIKW01000017.1:0-4691 GCA_002424705.1 Geobacter sp. UBA5608 | reverse complement strand
TCCATATGCTGCTGCATAAAGTTACCCAGCAGAGTAGCCGAGGCCCCCAGCAACACGAACACGGTCGTGAAGCCGGCGATAAATGCCAATGAGTGCAGCAGGGTCTTGCGACGCACCAGATGGGTCGGATGCTCGGCATCCAGATCACCGAAGGACAGACCGGTGATGTAGGTGATGTAAGATGGTATTAACGGCAGCACGCAGGGCGAAAGAAATGAAAGCAGTCCTGCCACAAAGGCACCAATATAGGTAATATTAGGTGTTTCCATTCAAACCTCTCAACTGCTACTGCATCAAGCCTTCCAAGAACGTAATCACCTCGGGGCTAGCCCAGTCAAGGCCGCCGATCACCTTTTTGGCAATCACGCCCTGCTTATCGATGATAAACGTCTCCGGCACCCCGGTCAGACCGTAGGCTGCCGACGCCTGCCCGGTAGGATCCAGATAGGTCGGCAAAGAGAAACCGGTGTTTTTGAAAAAATCCTGCACCGCCTGCTTTCCGCCTTCGTCCACCGAGACACAGACCATCTGGAACGGCTTGTCGACCATCAGTGTGTTCAACTTCATCATTGAGGGGATCTCTTCACGACAGGGGGGGCACCAGGTAGCCCAGAAGTTAAGCAGCACCACCTTGCCCTTCAAAGATTTCAAGGTCAGCTGGGTGTTATCCAGTGCAACGACACTGATCTCTGGCGCCATGTGCTTCTCAAGCGGTTTCGCGCCTCTGCCCGACTGGTTGCCCTCCTTAGAGCAGCCAACAACAAACAGCAGCGAACAGCAGACCACCATCAACAATCTTTTCATGCCTTATCCTCCAGATACTCGTCAGTCACAATGGGGAAGCGAAGCAGTTTAGCGGTTGCGGGTAACCACGTACTCGGCAAGTTCAAGCAGGGCATCCTTACACTGACTAGCGGGGAAGACTGCCAGATGGCGACGGCACGAGTCAACGCAGGCCCGGGCCCGTTCGATGGTGTAGTCTATGCCGCCCTGACGCCGCACCAGATCGGTAACCCAGCTGAATTCCTGGGGAGAGAGTTCATCCTTGGCCACGATGTCCGCAATCTGGTCACGTTCCTCTGAGCTGCACTGGCGCAGGGTATGGATCAGAGGCAGGGTCATCTTGCCCTCCTCCAGATCGTGACCGATGCTCTTGCCAAAGTCAGCTTCTGAAGCGGTGTAGTCCAGCAGGTCGTCCATCAACTGAAAGGCGATGCCCAGCTCCATGCCGAATTCAGCCAGGGCCTGTTCCTGCTCGGCTGTGGCATTGCCCAGGAGGGCGCCGCACTGGCAGGCCGCCGACAGCAGCACCGCCGTCTTGGCCCGTACTACGCCGATATAGTTATCTTCTGTCAGGTCCAGATCGCCGGTGTACAACAACTGCATCACTTCGCCCTCAGCGATCACCGTGGTGGCCTGTGACATGACCCGCAAGACATCGAGACTGCCGACCCCCACCATCAACGAGAACGATTTTGAAAACAGAAAATCGCCGATCAGTACCGATGCCTCGTTGCCCCACAGCGTATTGGCCGATGCCTGGCCACGCCGCAGGGTGGCGCTGTCAACCACATCATCGTGCAGCAGGGTAGCGGTGTGGATAAATTCAACCACGCTGGCCAATGGAATGGCCTGATTACCGGTGTAGTTGCACAGCTTGGCCGCCAGCAGCAGCATGGCCGGGCGGATCCGCTTGCCACCGCTGGAGAGGACATACTCGCCCACCTTGCGGATCAAGGGAACATCCGAAGCCAAGTCCTTCCTGAACTGTTCTTCCACCGACCTGAGGTCGTTGCCGATCAATTCCAACGCTGCCTGCATGCCTGTCAACACCTCGCGTAAATTTTGCCAATCCTACGTGCTGCAGAGCGGTTTTGTCAAAGCATTTCTGGCTTTTTATGGCCCGTTTATCGTGGTTTGGCATTGCTTCACAACCGTCAAACGTGTATATCTAATAAGCTTATAAAAGGATACGAACTATACCAAGGAGCACCTCATCATAATGCAGTTTAACGAACTCGAGATTCCCCAGCAGGTCATGCAAGGCGTGATTGACGCCGGCTTCAGCAGTTGCACACCAATTCAGGCCCAGACGCTGCCCCTGTCACTGTCGGGCAAGGACGTGGCCGGCCAGGCCCAGACCGGCACCGGCAAGACCGCTGCCTTCCTGATCACCCTGTTGACCAAACTGTTACAAACCCCCACCGAGGCCAGCAAGCGTCCGCGGGCCCTGATCCTGGCCCCCACCCGCGAACTGGTGGTGCAGATCGAAAAGGATGCCCAGGTGCTGGGGGCCCACTGTGGCCTGTCGATCCAGGCCATATACGGCGGCGTGGATTACATGAAGCAGAAAAATGCCCTCAAAGATGGCGCCGATGTGGTGATCGGCACCCCAGGCCGCCTGATTGACTACCTCAAGCAGAAGGTCTACACCCTCAAACATATCGAGATGCTGGTGATCGACGAGGCGGACCGGATGTTCGACATGGGCTTTATTCCGGACCTGCGCTTTATCCTACGGCGGCTCCCTCCCTTCGATGCCCGCCAGAACCTGATGTTCTCAGCCACCCTCAACCAGCGGGTGATGGAGTTGTCCTACGAGTTCATGAACGCCCCCCAGAAGGTCTCGGTCACCCCGGAAAAGATGACCGCCGAACGGGTTGAGCAGACCCTCTACCATGTGGCCAACAAGGAAAAATTCCCTTTGCTGCTGGGCCTGCTACGGCGGGAGGGGATGGCGCGCACGATGGTCTTTGTCAACACCAAACGCGAAGCAGAACGGTTGCAGGACCGACTGAATGAAAACGACTTTCCCAGCCGGGTGATCTCCGGCGATGTGGAGCAGCGCAAGCGGCTCAACATCCTGGAGCAGTTTAAACGGGGCGAACTGCCGATCCTGATCGCCACTGACGTGGCCTCACGGGGCTTGCATATTGACGGGGTATCCCACGTGATCAACTACGACCTGCCCCAGGACGCCGAAGACTATGTGCACCGGATCGGCCGTACCGCCCGGGCTGGCGCCGAGGGTAAGGCGATCTCCCTGGCCGATGAGGACGGCGCCTTTCATGTTGAGGCGATCGAAGAGTATATCCGTCACAAGATTCCGGTGGAATGGGCTGAAGACGAACTGTTCGTCCACGACTACAAGCGCCCCAAACACAGACCGGCGCCGGTGTCAGCGGCACGCCCCGCGCGCGGTCAGCAACGCGGCAAACCGCCCGCCAAGACCGCTACGCCACCGGCTGCAGACGCCGAGGCACAAAAAAGACGCCGCCCACGGCGCAAAAAACCGAGTGGCGGCGATACTCCGAATAACGGCACAACCAGCAGCTAGCCGTTACGGTAGCGATGGCTGAAGCGGTCCCCACGCAGGTACTGCAGCACGAGCAACAGCGGCACCACGCAGAGTGATGAGATCAACAGCACGCTGAGCAGTTCCACCAGATAGGCCCACCAAGGGGGCGCAATGGATTTGACGATCCAGACCACGTACCCCGTCAGCTCATACAACGGCGTCAGCACCACTGCCGCCAGCAGCACCCCTTCCATGGCCTGGAGCCCCCAGGCCTGACGCTGCAGGAAGCCGAAGGCTGCCACCAGCGCCGCGCCTGCAAACAGCGTGGCAACCCATGGCCAAAAACCATAGCCCCCAAAGACCTGCCAGGCCGAGACCGGTTCCAGCGATTGTTCCGACAACTGAGCCTGGATATCGGTGCCGTGGTAGTGCAGCACCCCCTTGAGCCCGATTGCCAGCAGGACTACCGCCACCAGAACAGCTCCCCAGCCAACGGCCGCCACCGGATCAAAGCCGTTGGCAAAACCGGCCAGACTGAGCATAGGCTTTTTTTCAACCGGATCAGGGTCGGATCGTAGATACATGGAACCACCCGTTGGTAGAGGGGCTACCAACGGCATGGCAGGCGCCTGGCTCAGGTTTGCCTGTTGTTCCCGATGCTGCGCCTGCTGCGCAAACTTCTGTTCCATCAGGGCCTTGACCACCAGACCGCACTGGGGGCACTGGTCAAAAACCTCCTCGCAACAGGTGCTGTAACCGCAAGCGGGACAGGTATTGGTGGCATAGGCTGAGGTCATCTGGCGACGGGGTTTTTTGACCTGGAAACTCTCCTTGCAGCGCGGACAGTTCAGATATCGCCCTTCTTCAGGAATCTCCAGATCGTTGATGGCGCCGTTGGCCTTGCAATGGGGACATTCAATCCGCATCTGTGGCTACTCCACGTGTTGTTCGATAAACTTTCTCACCTGTTGCTGGTCGGCCGGCATTAGGGCACAACGGGTGGGCAGCCCCTGCAATCGCTGAATGGCCGGAGGCAACGGCACCGGCTGGCCGGTGGCCTCCTGTACCGCCTCACCGAACTTAGCCGGATGGGCCGTTGCCAAACAGACCGGCAGCGTGTCCCCTGCCGCCAGATCACGGGCAGCCCTGACCCCCACCGCCGTATGAGGATCCAACAAATAGCCGGTTTCCTTGAGGAAGGAACCGATGGTGGCCAGGGTCTGCTCACGGTTGACCGAGGCGGAACAGAAATCGCGTCGCACCTGGGCCAGCTCAGCAGGACTAAAGGCAATCCGCCCCTCGTTTTTCAGCTGGGCAAAGGCGGCCCGCACCCGAGCAGCATCACCATTGAACAGGTAAAACAGATAGCGCTCAAAGTTTGAGGCCACCTGGA
>DIKW01000098.1:14460-23475 GCA_002424705.1 Geobacter sp. UBA5608 | reverse complement strand
GCAGCTGTACCGCAATCTGGAAGAGACTCATGCCGAACTCCGCGAAAGCCGTCAGCGGCTGATACACTCTGCCCATCTGGCTGCCATCGGTGAGATGGCCGCTTCGATCTCTCACGAATTGAAGACGCCGCTGGTCACCATCGGCGGCTTCGCGGCCCGTCTGCGCAAGCTCTTGCCTAAGGCGCCCCCTGAGCAGCACTGCCTGGACACGATCATCAGTGAGGCCCAGCGGTTGGAACGGATGCTGGCCGATATCCTGGCTTACTCCCGCAAGCCGACCATCTGCTACAATCGCTGCGATCTGCGGTCAGTGTTGCAGGAGTGCCTCGACGACTACGCCGGCGCTCTGGCCGAGCGCAGCATTGAGCTTAAACCCAGTTTGCCAGCCGGCTACTGGGAGGTGCTGGGAGATGCCCACCAACTCAAGCAGGTCTGCATCAACCTGCTGGTCAATGCCCAGGAGGCCATGCGCCAGGGTGGCACCCTGACCGTTCAGCTCGATGATGTTGATCAGGGTGATCAGATCTACGCCCGGATCAGGATTGAAGATACGGGCGGTGGCATCCCTGAGGAGGACCTGAGCAAGGTCTTTGCGCCGTTTTTCACTACGAAAAACCATGGCACCGGCCTTGGTCTGCCGATCGTCAGCCGCATTGTACAGAATCATGGAGGATCGCTCAGGGCCGCCAATGGAAGCCAGGGTGCGGTTTTTACCGTGCTGCTCCCGTTGGCCGACTGCCAGCACGGTAGCTTGTAAGGGGCTGTAGCTCAGTTGGGAGAGCGGTACGTTCGCAACGTACAGGCCGTCGGTTCGATCCCGATCAGCTCCACCACAGACCAAAGGAGGGCTGGCGCGCGTGCGCCAGCCCTCCTTTGGTCTGTGATCGTCTGTTTCCAGGTCGTTGAGCTCAGTGGTCGTGGAAGCCCAACACCACCAGGATGCAGCTGTGGTCGGCGATGACATTAATGCCGGCTTGTTTGCAGCGCTCGACCGCTGCGGCGCTTTCAGCGCCGGGCTGCATCCAGATGCTGGTGATGCCCCGGCTGATGGCGGCCTCAACCACCTGCTCGGTGATAACCGGCGGGGTGATCACCGAGATGCTCTTGACGTTGTCCGGCAGGTCGGACACTGAAGCGACACTGGGGACGCCCTCAACCGACGAAGCCTTGGGATTGACCGGAACCACGGTTTTGTTGTTGGACAGATAGCAGCGCAGCACCTTGTTGCCGAATTTGCTACGGTCTTCGGATGCTCCTACCACGCCGAAGGCAGGTGATCGAAAAAAGGTCTCAATGGCTGGTGTCATGTTTATCTCCTTTGTAGCGGCAAGCAGCCCCTTGCGCTGGGGGCTCAGTTGCCGTATTCTGCGGCAATGAGTTCATTTACCACGATTAGCGATAAAGTGAAAGCTGGCCAGCGCATTAGCGAAGATGATGCCCTGGCCCTATACAGCTCCAACGACCTGCTGGCCATCGGTGAGCTGGCGGCCCTGGCCAACCAGCGGATTAACGGCCGCAACGTCTATTTCAACGTCAACCGTCACATCAACCCGACCAACATCTGCGTCAATCGCTGTGCCTTCTGTGCTTTCTCCCGTACCGGCACAGAGGACGACGCCTATACGCTGACCCGTGACGAGATGGTGCGCCGGGCGGTGGAGGCCGGTTCACAGGGGGCCACCGAGGTGCATCTGGTGGGGGGGCTGCATCCGGACCTCTCCTTTACGTTTTATCTGGAACTGTTGGCCGCTATCCGTGGCGCTGCGCCAGAGCTGCATATCAAGGCCTTCACTGCGGTGGAGATCGATTGGTTTGCCAGCATCAGCGGCCTGAGCGCACAGCAGGTGCTGAAGCAGCTGATGGCAGCCGGCTTGGGCTCGATGCCTGGCGGCGGAGCCGAGATCCTGGTTGAAGAGGTGCGTCAGCAGATCTGCCCGGAGAAGATCAGCGGCCAGCGCTGGCTGGAGGTGCACCGTCTGGCGCACCAGGTCGGCTTGAAGACCAACTGCACCATGCTGTACGGTCACCTGGAGAACCACGCCGATCGGGTGCGTCACATGGCGCTGCTGCGGGAACTACAGGATGATACCGGCGGTTTCCAGGTGTTTATCCCCCTGGCCTGGCAACCGGAAAACTCGCCGCTCAAGCTGGACGTAAGGGGCACCTCTGGCCTGGATGATCTGAAGACCCTCGCCATCGGTCGGCTGTTTCTTGACAACATCCCCCACATCAAGGCCTACTGGGTCATGCTGGGGGAGAAGATCGCCCAGGTGGCGCTGGCCTTCGGGGTGGACGATCTGGATGGCACGGTGGTGGAAGAAAAAATCGGTCACGATGCCGGAGCCCGTTCGCCTCAGAGTCTTTCCCTGGAACGTCTTATTCGTTTGATCCGCCTGGCTGGTAAGACGCCTGTCGAGAGGGACACCCTCTATCGGCCATTACGCAGTTTTTGATCGTCGGCTCACTGCTCGTTTTACGCGGCCCTGAAAATTGTTTCAGGGCCGTTTTTATTGGTTGGTCATGGGTCGTTGTGCTGTCCCGATGTCGGGTAGCGTGGCGGCCCGTTTTGGCCTTCTGTGATCAGATCGTGGCGCTGGCGTTGGCGATCGTTGGTTGGGGCAGGGGTTCACCGGTATGTGTTTCGCCCATTGACCTACCTATAATTAAGGAGTAAATAGTATATGTAAAAAATATACTTAAAATTAAGGAGTAAAAATATGGCTGAACCAGCCCGGAAATTGAACTTCATGATCAGCCTGGATGTGGCCAACGAGCTAGAATCATTGGTGCCACACGGTCAGCGTAGCAAGGTGGTGTCAGAGGCGATCCGTAAGGAGCTGGTACGGTATAAACGGTGGAAGCTGACGGAAAAACTGCTTGCAATCCGGAGCAATGCGCCTCCTGTGCGTGGTAAATTGGTTGAAAAAACCATTGTAGCTGACCAGCGGAGAGCCTGATATGGATCAGCTGTATGTGCCTGATGCCAGCGTGATTGTAAAATGGGCCCTGCCAACGGCCGAAGCAAAGGAACAGGACCGTTCCCTGGATCTGCTGCAACTCTGGCTGGAGGGCGGTTGCCAATTATTGCTGCCACCGCATTGGCTGTCCGAGGTTGGCAGCCTGCTGCTGCAGCACTATCCGCAACGAGCGGCTGATCTGCTTGAACTGTTGAGCGGATTTGACTTCCCCGAAGCAGACAACGGTGCTGCACTGCACTGCGCGGCAGCACTGTTGGCCGAGCAACAGGGGGTCAGCTATTACGGGGCCCTGTATCAGGCCGTGGCCCAGCTGCACGGTGGCATCCTGATTACCGCCAACAGTGGTTACTGGCGCAAAACCAAGGCATCGGGCGCTGTGCTCCAGCTCAAGGATTTTAAGCCATCCTGAGATGGATCCCATGCCCAGCGCGCACCTGAACCCGGTTAGACTGCCGCAGCCCTCGCTGTTCAGGCGTGACCATGAACGATTGCAACTGCTATTTACGATCTACGCCGCAACCAGTCCTGCACCGCTGCCCAGCGCCGGGCTGTGCATCTCGCCGGAAATACGATACCAGAGCGAACGGTACCTGCCGATCGAACAGATCAGGCGCCTGTTCTATCGTTATTACCGTGCCAGTCTCCACCACCCGCCGTTTGTTGCCAGTACCCCCTTTCATGAGGCGCTGAGTTGGGCCGATTGTTTTTCGCAACTGCCGTACTGGTGTCAGCAGACTGCCGATCCGGCTCACCTGCTCGAGCGGTTGCTTAAGGATGCTGAACTGCATGAACGGTTCATCTACGCCAGTTTTTTGCCGTCGCGTTACAACGGCCCGGGTTTTAACCGTTACCCGGCGCAACAGTCATGGGTGCAGGGGTGGTTTGCCGCGACTCGTGGACACGAAGTAGTACGCTGCCTAGATGCTGCCTGCGGCAGTGGTGAGGGTAGTTGGGAGTTGATCGAGGCTGCGGAGCAGGCCGGTTGGACACCAGGACAGGTGCAGCTGGAAGGTTGGACCCTGGATCCGCTGGAGGTGTACGCAGCCCAGAACCGTTATCTGCCCCATCTGCCACAACGCCAGACAGCTTATGTGCGCCGCACCGACCCGTTGGTTGGCCAGGGCTGGCAGCACCGGCTGCAGTTTCGGGCGGTGGATTTGCTGTGTGAAGGCTGGCCTGCGGGCAGCTATGATCTGGTTCTTTGCAATGGACTGCTGGGCGGGCCAATGCTGCATGAACCAGCTGCAGTTCGGCGGGTGGTTGCTGGGCTGGCAGCACGGCTGCAGCCGGGGGGCTGGTTGCTGGCTGCCAACCGGTTTCACGGCGGTTGGGGCAAGCAGCTGACCGGTGAGCAATTGGCCGATCTGTTCAGACAGTCAGGATTGGAAGTGAAGCAAGCTGGTGAAGGGGTCGCCGGCAGAAGGCAGGTATCGGGGGGCAGCACGTAGTCCGTAGATACACAAACGGCCCTGGAGATCCAGGGCCGTTACGATTGATGGACACAGGTTGTACCGCTAGAAGCGGATCAGCAGGCCACCCCAGGAGAGGCCGCCCCCAAAGCCCATTACCAGCACCAGCTGGCCGGGCTTGATGGTGCCGTTGCGCCGAAACTCATCAAGGGCCAGGCCCACCGATGCAGCGGCAGTATTGCCATACTTCTGGAGGTTGACCAGGAACTTTTCCTTGGGGATGTGGTTCTTTTTGGAGACCGAGTCGATGATCCGCAGGTTGGCCTGGTGAGGGATCAGCCAGTCCAGCTGGTCCGGGGTGATCCCGGCCTGTTCGCAGACGGTCTGGATCAGCTCGGGGATCGCCTCGGTGGCGAAGACGTAGACCTGCTTGCCGGCCATATAGAAGGTGTTTTCCTTGGCGGCAATGGTCTCAGCGGTAACCGGCTTGCGTGAACCGGAGGAAGGGACCTGGATCAGGGGCCAGCCGTTACCGTCGGAACGGATGAAGGTCTGCTGAATGCCGGTGTCTCCCTCGCCGGCCCGCAGGATCACAGCAGCGGCGCCGTCGCCGAACAGGGGACAGGTGGTCTTGTCCTCAAAGTTGAGGATCTTAGAATAGGTGTCAGCGCCGATCACCAGGGCGGTCTTGGCCTTACCGGACCTGATGAAGCTGTCGGCGGTGTCCATTGAAAAGACAAAGCTGCCACAGACCGAGTTCAGATCGAAGGCAAAGGCGTTTTTGGCACCGATCTCCTTCTGCACCATGCAGGCCGTTGCCGGCAGGATCATATCTGGGGTGGAGGTACCCACCACGATGCAGTCGATCTCGCTGCCATCAATACCGGCGTCCGCCAGGGCCGCCTTGGCTGCGCGCACCGCCAGATCAGAGGTGGCTTCGTTTGGCGAGACAAAACGACGTTCCCGTATGCCTGTACGAGAGGAGATCCACTCATCGGCATCGTCGATCAGGTAAGAAAAGAATTCATTGCCGACTATACGTTCGGGAAGGCCGGCACCGCTGCCAATTATCTGTGACCGTATCATTTTTATATCATTGCACAAACAAACGTCGTTTGTCAAAGTTATTCATGGGGCGGCGAACGCAGTACGCTGATCAGATCCACCAGCCCAAAGCCCCACACGCCCAGCAAGGCTGACAGCAGCAGTTTAGCCCACAGCGAGTATGGCTGGATCGCCTCAAGCACCTGCTGAGGGGTGATCGGCGTACCGCTCAGATGGGCAGCGATCACCGGGCTGGAGATCTTCATCATAAAAAACAGGGCCGCCAGGAGCAGCAGATTGACCGCCATCACCAGCACAACACCCTTGACCTTGCGACCGAGGTAGATCTGGCCAACGCCGGGCAGCACAAAGGCATTCAACAAAAAGGCAATAACGATGCGTTTCATGGGGGTCCTCCCTGGGCCAGCAGTTCAATCATCTCCTGGTGGATCAGGCCGTTGCTGGCCAGGATACGGTGGTTGCACATCTGGTAGTGGCTGCCGTCAAAGGCGCTCACCGTGCCGCCCGCCTCTTGAACCAGCAAACTGCCGGCCGCCACATCCCAGGGCTTGAGCTTGACCTCCCAGAAACCGTCCAGGCGACCGGCGGCAAGATAGGCTAAATCCAGTGCGGCGGCCCCGGCGCGGCGGATACCGCGGGCCGCCTTTTGAAAACGGATAAAGGCGTCGAAGTTATTCTCGGGATGGGTGGCGCAATCATAGGGAAAGCCGGTACCCAGCAACGATGCAGTCAAAGGCGAACGTTGTGAAACCATGATGCGTCGGCCATTCAGAAAGGCGCCGCCGCCGGCGGTGGCGTAGAACAGTTCGTCGTTGATCGGGTTGTAGATCACCCCTGCCTGCAGCTGGCCTTCACGCTCAAGGGCGATCGAACTGCAGAACCAGGGAAAGCCGTGGGCAAAGTTGGTGGTGCCGTCGATCGGGTCGATGATCCAGCGGTGGAGGCCGTCGCCATCAGGGTAGCTGCCCTCTTCGGCCAGGATCCCGTGGTCGGGGAAGCGGTCCAGCAGCATGCCGACGATCAACGCCTCAGAGGCGGTGTCCAGCTCGGTCACCAGGTCCTTTGCCCCCTTATGAGCCACGGTGAAATCGGTGGCAAAGCGCGAACGCTGCAGCCGGCCGGCGGACAAGGCAGCCTGAATCGCGATATCAAGAAACTGATTAAGTATCATGGCAGGCAGCATACCGGAACGACACGCCTTCAGTCAACCAGGCAGCAGCGCATACATTTTGACTTTCAGGATGGAATCAGGCATAGTTTGCGGCGAATTTTCCAAAGGAATACCGCCATGATCCTATTTGCAAACATACTGCGTGCATTGTCGGTGATCGTCGAGATGGCCAATGGGCTGCTGACGCTCTACAAGTATGTCCTGATTGCCGCTGCGTTGATCTCGTGGGTCAACCCCGACCACTACAATCCGATCGTCAATTTTTTGCACCGGGTGACTGAGCCGGTGCTGCGGCGTATCCGCCGCTACATGCCTGATACCGGCGCCGTTGACCTGTCGCCCCTGGTGGCCTTTGCCCTGATCTACCTGCTGCAGATTGTGCTGCTGGACACCCTGTACCAGTACCTGTTTAACGCCAGCCTGAGCCTGCGGCTGCGCTAACAAAGGATACCTGTCATGACGATTACCCCGCTGGATATTCAGCAGCAACAGTTCAAGGGCAAGATGTTCGGCGGCCTTGACGCCGACGATGTAGATGCCTTTCTGCAGGCCGTGGCGGCTGAGATGGAGACGCTGCTGCGGGAGAACACCGAATTGAAGGAACAGGTCAATCGACAGACCCGTGAGTTGGCTGAGATGGCTGAGCGGGACAAGGATTTACGCGAGACAATGCTGGCGGCACGTACCATCACCGAGGAGATGAAGGCCAACACCCAGAAGGAAGGGGAGTTGATCATCGCCGAGGCCCAGATGCAGGCCCGCCGTCTGGTGGACGATGCCGAGCGCACCGTGGCCGAACTGCAGGTCAAGGTGCAAGAGGTGCGCCGTCAGCGACTGCAGTTCGAGATTGAGCTGAAGGGGTTGCTGGATGCCCACGCCCGCCTGATTGAGCATGGCCGACAGGAGTGAATTGCCCTGGCAGGAGCAACCCGATGGTCTGCTGCTGCGGGTGCTGGTGCAGCCCAGGGCTTCCCGCAACGGGTTTTGCGGCATACAGGGGGATGAACTCAAGCTGCGGCTAACCGCCCCGCCGGTGGACGGCGCAGCCAACGACTGTTGTCAGGAGTTTCTGGCCAAGCTGTTTCGGGTGGCTAAATCAGCGGTACGGATCGAAGCCGGCGAGAGTTCCCGCCACAAGCGGATTAAGGTGCTGGGGGCTACGGCGGCCCAGCTCGAACAAAAGTTGCCGTAACAGGGTGCCCCCTCTCCTTTGGAGCGGGGATTTTGGTTTTACGAAAGGATTGAAGATGCTGTTGGCAAAAAATGGTGATCGGGTGCGCGTTCATTATACCGGAACGCTTGAAGACGGATCAATCTTTGACTCTTCAGAGGAAGTCCAGCACGAAGGGTGCGGCTGCAGCTCTGGCGGGTGCGGGTCGGATTGCGGCAGCGATCCGTTGGAGTTTGTTATCGGTGAAGGCAACGTGATCCCTGGATTTGAGAAGGCGGTTATCGGTCTGACCGTGGGCAGTAGCACCACGGTCACCATCCCCTGTGACGAGGCCTACGGTCCCCGCCATGATCAGATGGTGGCGGTGGTCGATCGCAGCGAGCTGGGAGACGGCGTCGAGCCGATCGAGGGACAGCATCTGGAAGTGGTGTTGCAGGATGGCAGCAGTATGCCGGTACTGATTACCGAGGTGACCGACAGCAGTATCACCATTGATGCCAACCACCCTTTGGCCGGAAGAGACCTGACGTTTGCTATCCGCTTGGTCGAAATAGTGTAACAACGCATCCCAGATACGAACAAAACAAGGGCTGCCCAATCAGGGCAGCCCTTGTTTGTTTGAGACGGATAACGTCGCCGGTTATTTGCTGGCAGCAACGGTGGAGCCCACCGCCTCAACGCTGAAATCCTTAGCCGTGACCGGCGGGTTGATGATCACCAGCGTGAAGGGAATCGTCTTGCCGGAGGCCACCTCCAGATTGGCCAGGGAGTCGCCGAACTGGTTGTTCATAGCGGCCTCGATCTTTTCCCAGGGCATGGTGGTTAACTGCTCACGGGTCAGTTGATTACCGGCATAGGCGAGTTGGGTGACCACCGCTTCGTTGTTGT
This sequence comes from Geobacter sp. UBA5608, assembly GCA_002424705.1. Taxonomy (GTDB): domain Bacteria; phylum Desulfobacterota; class Desulfuromonadia; order Geobacterales; family Pseudopelobacteraceae; genus Trichlorobacter. Next base: position 14,793 of record DIKW01000098.1, on the reverse strand, counting down.
CACCAAACAGGGTCGCCTTGACCTGCAGCGCTGCTCGGGGCTTGTTGAAGCTGTTCAGGGCTTCGCCGGTGATGATCAGCAGGTCGCCGGCAGCAGCTTTGTTCAGATACGATGCCTGCACCTGCTGTACGGTGATCTTGCCGTCATCAACGGGGGCCTGTGAGCCAAAGAACGTAGTCGTCGTGCCACCACCGCCCAGGAACAGATAGCCCATAAAGCCCAGGGCGCCCGCCAGCAGCAGGCAGGCGATGACGATCAGGGTCGATGTGATCGGATTTTGGATACGGCGCGAGGCGATGGACAAGGGGGACGCCTCATGTCCGGCATCAGCAT
>DIKW01000098.1:5319-14398 GCA_002424705.1 Geobacter sp. UBA5608 | reverse complement strand
CTGGCCTGGGTTGCGTTGGTAGGCATCGCCACACTGGCGGCCTCGGTGCCGAACTCGAAATCACCCAGGCTGAAGGCACCACCGGCAGGAGCAGTGGAACTGGACTGCGCTGAGCCGAAATCCATGTTGGAAAAGTCAAAATCGCCGGCTGGTGCTGCAACCGACTGCGGTTCTGCGTCACTGAAGCTGAACCCCAGGTCGTCGCTGTCGCCTGCTGCGGGCTGATGTACGGCTGCCAGTCCGCCAAAATCGGCGCCATCCAGGGAGAAGCTGTCGTCCGGTTTGGCAACGCTGACGTCGCCGAAATCAAAACCCCCAAAGTCGATATCGCCGGCCGTGGCGGCTGCCACAGCAGCCGGCTTGGTGGTGAAGTCAAAGCTAATGTTTTGTTGGGGGACCGGTGACGCGCTGACTTCGCCGAAATCAAAACTGATTTCAGGTGACAGCCCGGAATCATGGGCCTGGGGCAGCACGGTGCCGAAGTCGAGGCTGTCGGCAGGCAGGGGCGGCGGTGTGGCGATAACAGGAGCCTCTTCTGCGCTGACATCGGCAAAAGAAACTTCCCCCATATCAAAGGATGGCGCGGATGCAGGAATGACTGGCGCCACCGGAGCGGCAACAGTCGGGACCGCTTGCTCGGGGGGGGGAGCACCAGGCTTACGGACGGTGAAGACGTGCCGGCATTTGGCGCAGCGGACCTTGGCGCCCCGCTCCGTCACCTTGTTGTCGTCAAGCTTGAACTTGGTCCGGCACTGCTCGCATTGAATGATCATCGCCAGCTCCGTTAAGCGGGTTGGTTATCGCGCAGGCCTTGCAAGGCCGATAAAACAGCGATTTTGTATCAGAAAGGGGCCGTGGTGTCAATTTCTTATCCGTTGGGCTGTGGTCGGCAGTGGGCAGCAATCGGGCACTCGCGGCACGCAGGGCCGCTTTTGCCGGTACAGCCTTCCGATATCCCCAGGTGACAGATACTGAAGTCGTACCTGACCGGGTCTTCCGGCGCCAGGCGCCGCAGCCCGGCGGTGATCTCCAGCGCCATGCGCCAGTCCGGCGTGCGACGCGCAGTCAGGCCCAGCAGGCGTCCGATCCGCTCGATATGGCGGTCAACCGGGATTACCAGCTGTCTGGGGTTGACTGCCGACCAGAGCCCCAGGTCGATACCGTCTGACGGTCGTGACACCCATCGCAGGAACATGCAGCTGCGTTTGCAGGCGCTGCCCCCGGCCGGCGCCGGAAACAGGAAGCGGAAGGAGCTGTCTTTGGGCAGGCCGGCGGGCCCGCACACCGGCCGGTAATCAAGCCCCAGCACTGCGGCGCTGAAGCCGTTCAGCCCGGTCTCGACGGTATCAGCTTGAGGGTCGTGAAAGCGGGCAAAAAAAGCTTCGATGCTGCCGGACTGCTGCCGCATCAGGCGGATGGACCATACCAGGGCCCGCAGGTCGTCAGCAGTGTTGAAGCGGTGTCTGAAACCGGCAAAGTCTTCCTGTTGCCGGTGGGGATCGAAGCGGTCAACAAAACGGGACGGTGAGGGCCCCAGTTGGTGGAAGATTCTCTCCAGACTACCTTTGATCACCGCGACACTGCCGTAGGCAAAGACCGCCGCGATCAACGTCGCCACCTCGCGATCGGCCGGGTCGGCATAACGGTGACAAAAGGAGAGCGGGTCGTTGGCCAGGTGCTGCTGCGAGCGACCGGCATACAAGGCATCGAGGGTGGCCTTGAGACTGCGACCGGTCACGACACCTCTGCCTCGCGCAGGAACAGGGCGGCATCTTCCGGCGAGGTGGGGTTGATGTAGAAGCCGGTGCCCCATTCAAAGCCGGCAATGGAGGTCAGTCGCGGCACCAGTTCGATATGCCAGTGGTAATCGTATTCCAGCGAGCTCCAGAGGCTCGGTTTGCCTGGCCGCCGGTGCATTGGCGGACAGGTGTGCAGGATGAAATTGTAGGGGGCATCTTTGAGTATCAGCTTGACCCGCAGCAGCATGTCCTTGAGCGCCACTGCCAGCTCAGCCAGTTGGGCGTCGTTCATCAGGGCGAAGTCGTGGGCGTGTTGTTTGGGGTACAGCTTCAGCTCGAAGGGGAAGCTGGAGGCGTAGGGGGCCAGGGTGACATAGTTGGCAAACTCACGCACGATCCGACTGCCCTGGTCCAGCTCAAAGGCGATGATGTCGCAGAACAGACAGCGTTCCTTATCGGCATAGTGCTTGCGACAGACCTTCAACTCAGTGGCCGCAACCGGAGGTAGCATCGGCACGGCGATCAGCTGGCTGTGGGAATGGGCCAGGCTGGCACCGGCCCGGGCGCCGTGGTTTTTGAACAGGATCATGTAGCGGAAGCGGAAGTCCCGCCGCAGGTCCAACAGCCGGGTGCGCCAGGCGATCAGTACCTCGGCCAGCTCGGCCGGTGTCAGGTCGGCCATCGATCGGTCGTGGTCGGGCGTCTCGATGATCACCTCGTGGGCGCCGATGCCGTTCATCACGTCGTAGAGGCCGTAACCTCGATTGTCCAGATCACCCTCCACCCGCAGGGCTGGGTATTTGTTGGGGATCACCCGAACCTTCCAGTTGGCGGCATTGGGCAGGCCGCTGGGGCGGCTGGCGTAGATCTCGGGCGGTGTCTTGTCTTCATTGCCGTAGCAGAACGGGCAGGCGGTCATCGGCAGCGCTTCGGGCTCGGTCTGGAAGTCCCGTGGCCGACGGCCCCGCTCGGTGGCGATAATCACCCAATGTAGCTTTAACGGGTCCCAGCGTAGTTCAGACATAAACCTTCCCTCGTTTCAGATCAGCCAGTCATTCGCTTCTAAATCAGGCCCCTCGTAGTGTAGCATCAGCGGTGCGTCGCTGGGCCAGCGGCCGATCTGCTCGGTGTCGCGGGTCAGGGTCAGCGAGGCGAACAGCTTCGCCCTGGATTGCAGGCCAAGCGGTTCCAGCGGGATTGCCACTTCACAGGTGCGGTCGATGGCCCAGCGGCAACAGGTGTTGGTGGGCACCCAGCTCCCGCTCTCCTTGACCAACAACATCCCCTGGTTCCCACTGCGCTGCATCGGCAAACGGTACTCCCGGTCGGCGATCAGGTGCAGCGCCAGCAGATCCGCCTCTTTTAAGAGCCGCGACAGGTCCTGCATGCCGTCGATCCTGAAAAAGAGCGTGTCACGGTTATAGCCCCAGTAGAAGCCCTGCAGCATCCGGTCGGCGGAGTGCATGGCCGAGCCCTGGCGGGTCAGATCAAACAGACCGGCTGCCAGCCACTCGAAGTAATCTCCTACCCGGCCGTTGATGGCCGGTGTGATGAAGCCGGCCGGTTCCCGCACCAGGCCGGCCGGACTCTTCTTCTTGATCGGCTCCAGCAACGTGGAAGGGGGATCAAGCCCCAGCAGTCGGTAGACGTTGGTCAGGTGCTGGCGGAACAGGTGGTCGAAGCGGTCGCTGTGGGGGGAGAAATGGTCGTCCCCGAACCACCAGAACCAGTCGCTACCCTCGGCGGCATACAGTGAGGTGCAAAGCATGCGGGCCGTTTCGTCACCGTTGCTGCCATAGGCCTGCAGGATATGGGCAGCTTCCGGATGATATTGGCTGACCGCCTGGCGGGCGTGGTGCAGCAGATCCCAGGCCAGGTTCTCTTCCGGGTGGCCGATCCAGATACCGTAGTTGGCGTTGATCCATGATCCGGGGTGGATCCGGTGCAAGCGCCCCTCGAAGTTTGATCGCTCAAGCACCTCGCTGCAGGTGGTCAGCCGCAGGTCAGGCGCGTCGGTCACGCCCGCGTAGAGGCCGGACAGGAAGTCATAGGCGTTGTCGGGGTAAAATTCCCAGGCGTTTTCGCCGTCCAGGATGACCGGGATCACCCGCCCTTCGCTGCCGATCTGCTGATGAATCTGGCGTAGCCGACCACAGAAATCCAACACCGCCCGGCCAGGGTCCCACTGGCTGTAGCTGAAGCCGATCAGGTCGGACAGGCGATGGTCACGGAAAAAGATACCCAGGTCGCCGTGGCTGGTGGTGTAGCGCCAGGGCCGGTAGAGCCGCTCGTTGTGGTGCCCCAGCCCGCCGTCAAGGGATCTGGCCAGTACCTCTTCGTCACTGGCCACCCAGGCCAGGCCACATTCGGCAATCAGCGCGAGCGACTCGTCGCTGACCGAGCCCTCCGAGGGCCACATGCCGCGGGGGGTGATGCCCAGCACCTCCTGGAAGTAGGCCAGACCGCGCCGGATCTGGGCGGCGGCGTCCTCCGGGTGGCGAAAGCGTTCCTTTGGCAGGGTTACCTTGGGCATCGCCTCACGGGCCAGCTGGGTGTCGCACAACAGCGGCAGGATCGGATGGAAGTAGGGCGACAGGGCCAGCTCGATCCGCCCCTGCTGATGCAACCGCTGGTAGAGCGGCAGGATTTCGTTCAGCAGGCGTCGCTGTGTGAGGAACAAGAGCGACAGGTCCTCGGCGCTGTAACCTTCGCCTTTGTCCAGCAACAGGCGGAACTCCGGGAAGCGCCGGCGGGCCGCCTCGCCGGTCCAGGCCAGGAAGAAGCAGACCTGCAGATCCCGCAGGTCCTGGTTGCTGAAGTGGCGAATCCGTTCCCTCGCCGAGCCCGGCTTGCCCTCGCCCGCCATGTACAGCAGTTCAAGGTAGCGGCGATGGGGCTCGATCATCCGTTGCCGGTTGGCTGAGAAAAAATTCTCCAGCAGGAAGACCTTGTCATCGTCATTCATCGTGGCCGGGTCCTGCTGTCCCTTGATCAGGAAACGGTCCACCGCGGTGCCGGCCGCGTAGTCCAGCAGCTGTTCGATCAGCGACGGCACCAGGTTGAAGACCGCCCGGGCCCCCGGCGTATCCTCAACGATGGCCGGCATGTCATAGTAGTCCTTGATGGCATGCAGATAGGTCCAGGGCAGCACGTACTCGTTCTGCACCGTATCCTTGTAGTACGGCTGGTGCATGTGCCAGATGAAGATGACATCAAGGGGCGCGGTCATCAGGCGCTACTCCAGTTCCTTCTTCCACTTCTGGACCTTCTTCTGGTACTCGTCCAGCAGCTTGGCAGCGGTCTTGTCATCCTTGGCCTCGGCCACGATATGCACAAAGGACCTGTACTGGTCCGGCAGCACCAGGGCCCAGTCATTGCCGATATGCACCTTGATGCCGTCGATGAAGCTGGCCTCTTTATCCAGCGAGTCCTCACTCATCTTGCGCATGATGCCGCCCTTCATCTCGAACGGGCAGGGGACGCTGGTCTGCAGGAAGGCCCGTTGCGGCGCGTCGGCCAGCGCCTTGGAGAACGGCACCCCCAGCGTGGCCGACAGCTCGATCAGCTTGCCGATGGTGAACATGCCGTCAAAGGCGGCCTGGAAGATCGGGAAGGCGAAGCGGCCGTCGGTGGTGCCGGCCATGATTACCTCGGAGGAGCTGGCCGCCTCCAGCATAGCCCGGTCGTTGCTTTTGGTGCGAGTTACGGAGCATTTGCGCTTGAGTGCCATCTGCTCGATGGTGGAGGGGGCCTGCACCGGTACGGCGATGGTGCCCCGTTTTTCATTGCGCAGCTTGAGCGCGGTCACCAGGGCCAGCAGTTCCACACCATCGTGGATGGCGCCGGTTTCGTCCACCAGGGTGATCGCCTCGGCGTTGGGTTCCAGCCAGAACCCGGCCTGGGCCTTGAGTGAACCGACCACCGTGGCCAGTTGTGCCAGCGCCTCGGTCTTGGGTTTGGCGTTCACGCCGCCGCGTCCCTCGTCCACATAGGCGTTCAGCGCCACCACGTTGCAGCCTAGCTCATTCAGGAGCATCGGCAACACTTGGCAGGCCGGCGAAAAGTTAAAGTCCACCACCACGGTCCAGGCCGCCTTGCGGATCACTTCCTGGTTCAGCGCCCGCAGGTAGCCTTCGCGATAAAAGTCCACCGCCTGGGGCAGTTCGATGATCGCCCCCGGTTCGGTGTGATGGGCCCGCCGGAAGTTCTCCTTGAAGAAGATCCGTTCGGCGTTTTTGGCCATGTTGGTTGAAAAGTCCAGGCCTTCGCCGTCCAGGAAGACGATCTCCATTGCGGCCGGATCGTCCTGGGCCTGGCGGAAGTGGAAACCACCCACCTCGCCGAAGGTTTTCAGCTTGTAGCGGATGATCGGCAACGAAGTCATGGTCATATCCCGCACATAGACCCCGGCCGAGAGCAGGCCGCCCACAAAGCAGCGTTTGAGCATGCGCGAGGAGCGATTGGCGTCCCGTCCTCCCAACACGAAGCTGCCTTTGGGCAGCATGGTGCCGTAGGCGCAGCCCAGCTTGGCCACAAACTCGGGGGTCAGCTCCACATTGGACAAGCCGCTGATGATGGCCCCCTCAAACAGCGACTTCTTCCATTTCTCACCCCAGATCAGGTTGGCGGTGACGATGGAGCCGGCCTCGATCACCTTGCGGGGCCAGATCTTGACGTCGGTCTTGATATGGACCTCATCGCCGATGGAGGTGTCGTCAGCCACGATCACCCCTTCATCCAGTATGGCGGACTGTCCCACCCGCACATTGGCGCAGACCACGCTGTCGGTGATGCGGGCCCCTTTCTTGACATAGGCGTTGTCCCACAGAACGCAGCGGTTGAGTTTGACCCCGGCCTCGATGGTGCAGTTGCGTCCGATCACCGAGTCTTTGATCTGCACGTCGCGGCGGATCTGGGAGTTGTCGCCGATCACCACCGTGCCGGACAGACCGGAAGGGTCCTCCAGGGTCACGTCGGTGCCGATCCGCAGGTCCTTACCGACGTAGTCCTGCTTCTCCTCGTCGATCTTTAGATTAACCTTGCCCTTGAAGATGTCGTGGTAGGCCTCACGGTAGGAATCGGTGTTGCCGATGTCGCGCCAGTAGCCTTTGGAGGAAAAGCCGTAGAGCGGGTCCTTGTTCTTGAGCATCAGCGGAAACAGGTCCTGGGAGAAGTCAAAGTTCTCCCCTTCGGGGATGTAGTTGAAGATCTCCGGCTCCAGCACGTAGATTCCGGTGTTGATCGTGTCGGAGATCACCTCGCCCCAGCCCGGTTTCTCCAGAAACTGGGTAATCCGTTTCTCCTTGTCGGTGATCACCACCCCGAACTGCAGCGGGTCCTTGACCGAGGTGAGGGTGATGGTGGCCATGGCGTTATTGTCGGCATGGAAATCCAGCACCTTTTTCAGGTTGAAGTCGGTTAAGAGGTCGCCGGAGATCACCATGAACCGTTCGTCCAGGTATTTTTCGGCCGCCTTGACCGCCCCGGCGGTGCCCATGTCTTCCAGCGGGGTGACGTAGGTGATCTTGACCCCGAAGTCGGAACCGTCGCGGAAGAAGTTTTTGATCACCGCCGGCTGGTGATAGAGCAGCATCACCAGGTCGGTGATGTCATGCTTTTTCAGAAGCTCGACGATATGCAGCATGATCGGCCGGTTGAACAGCGGGATCATCGGTTTGGGCATGCTGCTGGTAAGGGGTTGGATACGGGTGCCGAAGCCGCCGGCCATGATTACAGCTTTCATAAAATTGCTCCTAGAGAATGTATAAATTACAGTCCGGCTGCCTTGCGCTGGGCCTTTTTGGCCAGCACCCGCTTGATCTCTTCCTTCAGCTCGGTCAGGTCGCCGGATTTGACCACGTAGCTGTCGGCCAGCCAGGCCGAGAAGTCATCCTTGTAGCAGGAAAAGGCCGAGCAGAGGATCACCGGCATATCGTGGCGCTCCTTGACGATCCGTTGCAGCAGTTCGATGCCGCTCTCGTTCTTGAGCTTGATGTCCAGCACCGCCAGGTCGAAGGCGCCGTTCTCCAGTTTTTCAACCGCCTCGGCGCTGGTGGCGGCGGTGGCCACCTCGTAGCCTTCGTCTTTCAGTTCCTCTGCGTAGAGCAGGCGGATATTGGCCTCGTCGTCGACCACCAGAATCCGGTTCATGACTGCTCCTCCTTACGGGTAGGTAATTTGATGCTGTAACGTACTCCGGACTCCGGTGGGGCCACCACCAGGAACGGGATGTCGAGTTTTTCAAGCATATTGCGGCACAGGGCCAGGTTGAGGCCGGAGCCCATCTCGCGGGTCTCGGCAAAGGGGGTCAACAGCGCCTCCAGTTCATCCTGGCTCAGCCGGTGGCCCAAGTCGTCGATCTGGATCACGATCCGGTCGCCTTCCTGACAGGTGCTGATCTCCAGGGTGCCGTCCTCCAGGCTGTCGATGGTGCCCAGCAGGATGTTGCGCAGGCAGTAGGAAAGTTGCTTGTAGTCGACGTAGGCCTGGGGCAGGCCGTCGGCCGGGTGGAAATGGCAGCTGTAGTTTTGGGCCAGCGCCTTTTGCTGGATGTCCCGGATCACAGTATCCACCAGCTGGTTCACATCCCAGAAGTCGCGAATCGGGTAAAGGGCGTCGGAGTAGGTCAGGATCTCGTCCAGCACCTCCTCCATCTGGCGGGCCTCATCCACGATCGAATCGATGAAGGTGCGTTTGGGGTCGTTGTCCGGGGTGGCCTTGAGCACCGAACGGGCAAACCCGCCGATCACCATCAGCGGGTTGCGGATCGAGTGGGCGATGCTGGAGGTGATCCGGCCCACCAGGGCCATCTTCTCCATCTTGACCAGCAGCTCCTGCTGTTCCTGCAGCCGGCGGTTGGCCTCCTGCAGCTTGGACACCTCTTCCTGCAGCCGTTCGTACAGCGAGGCCCGTTCGATGGCAAAGGCCACCGGGAAGGTGAAGGTCTCGATGGAGCGCAGGTCGTCATCGGTGATCGGTTGACGGGTGATGACGTTGTCGGCCAGGATCACCCCCACCCGCCGGTTGCGGGCCAGCATCGGCAGCACCAGAAAGGAGTCCACCCCCAGCAGCTGGGCCAGCTCCGGATCAACTTCCGGGTTGTTGAAGGCGTTATGCACCAACAGCGGCTTCTTCTCCTCCAGGGAGCGGACCACCACATGGTGGATGTTGTCCATGGAGATCACCAGCCGGTTGAGGATGTCGTGAAACTTATCCCGTTCGGCAGTCAATTTGTTCTGGCGGAAGGAGCGGGAGAGGCTTTGCAGGTCAAGGTCGCTGGAGGTGATCTCGTGCCAGGTCTGGCCGGCCTCCTCGGCGGAGCGGGGGCCGATGGCCAGGTG
>DIKW01000098.1:3415-5278 GCA_002424705.1 Geobacter sp. UBA5608 | reverse complement strand
CCCTTGCCGGAGGTGATGGCGGTCAGGGCCACCGACAGCACCTCTTCCAGATCCACCGAGCTCTGCAGCACCGAACCCAGTTCGTGCAGGAAGCGCACCTCCAGGCTCTTGGTGTCGAGGAAACTACTGAGGGCCTGATTATGGGCTCGTTGGCGGCGATAATCGTTATACAGGACGGAAAAGATGGGGGCCAGCGGGTGGCCAGACTCCCTGAAACGGGCCAGGTCGCGCTTGAATCTGTCGCAGTCGCAACATTTTTCAAGAAAACGGCGTTGACGGGAAAGCAGTAGATCCTCATCGCCTGCGCCCAGGTTGGGGCAGTCGTCCAGCGAGGTCAGGTCGCGGTCCCAGCAGCATTCCCAGTGTGTGGTGTCGTTGTCCATGCGAAAGGCTCCGGAAGCAAGCATACCACGGGAACGTGCCGGGTCAAGGGATGAAGCGGCCAGGATAACGGCGGGGAGCGCTACTTCACCTTCCAGCTGGTACCCTGCGGCGTATCCAGCAGTTGGATGTTGCTGGCCAAGAGCTGGTCGCGGATCTCGTCGCTGCGCTTGAAGTTTTTGTCCGTGCGGGCTTGGGCCCGCTCGGCGATCAGCGCCTCGATCTCGGCCGGGGTGATGGTCAGCTGAGCGGCCTTGTCGGCCTCGCGTTGGGCCAGCCAATGGGCCGGTGTGGAGTGGAACAGCCCCAGTACCTGGCCGATCTCGGCAAAGGCATCACGAATGGCGGTCAGGGCCTGACGGCCTGCCGCATCCGGTGCGCCTGCCTCAGCCAGGTAGCGGTTCAGGGTCCGCACCAGGTCGAAGATCACTCCCAGGGCCTGGGCGGTGTTAAAGTCGTCGTCCATGGCCTCTTTGAAGCGCGGCAGCAGCTGCTGGGCCTTGTCCTGCAATTCAGCCAGCGTCGGCGTTGCGGTGCCGTTGCCGGCCGGACCTGCCAGGGCTTCGTCCAGGGCGGCCAGGGCCTCGTAGATGCGGGTCAGCCCGGCCTGGGCCTCGCGCAGGTTCTGATCGGAGTAATCCAGCGGCGAACGGTAGTGGGCCTGCAGGATGAAGAAGCGCAGCACCTCGGGGTCGAACAGTTCCAGCACCTCGCGGATGGTGAAGAAGTTGCCCAGCGATTTGCTCATCTTCTCGCTGTTGATGTTGACGAAGCCGTTGTGCAGCCAGTATTTCACGAACTGGCAGCCGTTGGCGCACTCCGACTGGGCGATCTCGTTTTCGTGGTGGGGGAAGACCAGGTCCTTGCCGCCGCCATGGATGTCGAAGGAGGGGCCCAGGAAACGCATGCTCATGGCTGAACACTCGATATGCCAGCCGGGACGGCCCTGGCCCCAGGGAGATTGCCACCAGGGTTCCCCCGGTTTGGATCCCTTCCAGAGGGCGAAGTCCATCGGATTTCGCTTGCGCTCGTCCACCTCTACCCGTGCGCCGGCCTGCATATCCTCCAGGTTACGCTTGGAGAGTTTCAGATAGTCGTCAAAGGTCTCCACCGCAAAGTAGACGTCGCCTGCGGCCTCGTAGGCGTGGCCGTTGGCGATCAGCTGCTTAATGATGGCGATGATGTCGTCGATATGATCAGTAGCCTTGGGCTCCAGGGTCGGTTTTTTCAATCCCAGCCGGTCCATATCCTCGTCAAAGGCGGCGATGTAGCGATCGGCGATGGTGCGGTAGTCGGTCCCTTCCTGGTTGGCGCGGTTGATGATCTTGTCGTCGATGTCGGTGTAGTTGCGGACAAAGGTGACCTCATAGCCGGCGTACTGCAGGTAGCGGTAGATCACGTCGAAGACGATCCCGGCCCGGGCGTGGCCGATGTGGCAGTAGTCGTAGACCGTTACACCGCAGACGTACATGCCGGCCTTGC
>DIKW01000098.1:647-3377 GCA_002424705.1 Geobacter sp. UBA5608 | reverse complement strand
GACGCAGCGCCATGGGGAAACCTCGGATAGTTTTGCCGCTACTGTGCCATGATTTTGCGGCAAAGACAAGGCTGCCCCTTGCAGAGCAGGCGGCAGCAATGCTACAAGCAATTGTTGATCAGGGGGGCGGGATGGATCGTCAGCAGTACGAAAACCAGCTGCATCTGTTGAACACGGCCGATTCGGGTGAGATCCTGACGTTGCTGGTGGGGTTGTCGCAACGACCCAAGCCGCCCCGCATCCAGCTGTACAACTACTACAAAGAGGTGCCGGTGGCGGCCAGCGCCGAAATCCTCTACCTGTTCGAAGATTCCCTCTGCTGCCGTACCAACGAGACCCAATCGCGGGCCATCGAGCTCAGCCGCCACACCATCCTCAAGTCTCCCGACCTGCCTCACGACATCTACGCCGAGGCCCGTTACAACCCCGAGAGCGGTGAGGTGGCGCTGTCCGGATTTTCGTACGTCGAGGTGTTGCCGGAACGCCGCAACTCAATCCGGGTCAAGATCGGCGGGCTGCTGTTCGTGGAGGTGGAGGCCGGGCCGGACCGCTTCCGGGCCAAACTGAAGGACCTCTCCCTGGGGGGCTGCGCCCTGGAGGTGCCGGACAAGGCGCTCTTGGGCAGCTTCACCTACTTTTACCTCAACATGTCCCTTACGCTTGCCAATCGCCCGGCCCCGGTCACGTTGCGGGTCCTGTCGCGGCTGTTGCGTTACGAATCAGAAGGCAGCCCCTGTCGCTGCATCTTCCTGTTCGAGCTGGATCGGGGCAGTGAGGATCTGGTCGGCATGTTTATCGCCCAGCGCCAGGGTGAGATCATCCGCGAACTGAAGGTTTAGCCCCTATCATCGTGACGCACGATCCGCCCGGCACCACCCACCGCAACCAGGGCTATCTCTACCATGAGCAGCTCGGCCCCCAGGCTGACGGTCAGACACTGCTGGCCTATCTCAGCCGACACTATCCCCACTCATCAGCGGAACAATGGACTGTCAGTATCAGTGCCGGGCTGGTGCTGCTTGATGGCGTGACCGCCAGCGGCGATGCCAGGCTGCGGGTCGGCATGGAGCTGCTTTGGCAGAGGCCAGCCTGGGATGAACCTCCCGCACCGCGCCGGTTCGATCTGGTGTACGAGGACGATGATCTGTTGGCGGTGTCCAAACCGGCCGGCCTGCCCACGCTACCCGGCGCCAACTTCCTTGAGTCGACTCTGCTGTATCTGGTGCAGCAGCAGTATCCTGATGCGGCGCCGCTGCACCGGCTGGGACGCTGGACCTCGGGGCTGGTGCTGTGCGCCAGGAGCCACGACGCCCGACGGGAACTGTCACGCCAGTGGTCGGCACGGCAGGTGGTCAAGCGTTACCGGGCCCTGGCCAGCGGCAGCCCGGCCTGGGACAACATGATCATCGAGACGCCGATCGGGCCGGTGGTTCATCCGTTGCTCGGTTCAGTGCATGCCGCCACGCCGGATGGCCGGTCGGCCCGCTCCGAGGTAACGGTGCTGGAGCGGCGTGATGGCTGCAGCCTGTGCGACGTGGCCATCGACACCGGTCGCCCCCACCAGATCCGGATCCACCTGGCCTCGGTGGGACACCCGCTGTTGGGCGACCCGCTGTACCGGGCCGGTGGTCGGCCCGACCCGGACAGTGCTGCCCTGCCGGGTGATCCCGGCTACCTGCTGCACAGTGCCGAGCTGCGTTTTTGCCATCCCCGCAGCGGTCAGGCCATGCGACTCGATTGCCCGCCGCCGACCCGTTTACGCACAGCGCAGGAATCTCTTGCGCTGGAGACGGCGCTTCGCTAGGCTGACCAGCCATGCCATCCAGACCACTATCCCAGCGACTGCCGTTCCACTACGGCTGGCTGATTGTTGCCAGCGGTGCCCTGGTGCTGTTCGCCTGCTTCGGTCTGGCCCGCTATGCCTACGCCATGCTGTTGCCGGGCATGCAGGCCGGGCTGGGGTTGCCGTACGACCGGCTGGGACTGATCGGCACCGCCAATTTCAGTGGCTACCTGGTCTCGGTGCTGCTGGCTCCCCGTCTGCTGCGTCACCTTCGTCCGCGCCCCCTGATCGGCTGGGGCCTGGTGCTGATCGGTTTGGCGTTGCTGGGCATTGCCTGCAGCAGCGCCTTCTGGCAGGTGGCGCTGTTCTACACCTTGGCCGGCCTTGGCGGAGGATTTGCCAATATCCCGCTGATGCTGCTGGTGACCTACTGGTTCCATCGGGCGCGGCGCGGAACGGCCCTGGGGCTGGTGTTGAGCGGCAACGGCGCCGGTATCGTGCTGTCGGGGCTGCTGATCCCGTTCTTAAACCGCCTGTACGGCGCACAGGGCTGGCGTGCCGGCTGGTTGGTGCTGGGAGGTTGCTGTCTGGCAGCGGCGGGCATAGCGGCCCTGTTGCTGCGCAACAGCCCGGCTGAGCTGGGCCTGGAGCCGATCGGCCAGCCTGATGTCTGCAACCCGGAGCAGCTTGTCGGCCATGAAGGACAGCAAAGCGGCCTGATACTGGTGCTGCTGGGGATGGTCTACCTGGCTTTCGGCGCCACCTTCATGATCTATGGCACCTTTATCGTCACCAGCATGGTGCGGGAGTACGGACTGTCCGAGGCGCTTGCCGGCCGCTACTGGTCCTGGGTCGGCATCTGCAGCATGTTTTCAGGGATCATCTTCGGCGGGCTGTCGGACCGGATCGGCCGCAAGGGAGGGCTGGCGCTGGTGCTGCTGGTGCAG
>DIKW01000098.1:0-594 GCA_002424705.1 Geobacter sp. UBA5608 | reverse complement strand
TTGTACGGTCTGGCGGTCTTCGCCATCCCCACCATCATGACCGCCGCCATTGCCGATTACCTCGGCCTGGCCCGTGCGGCCAGCGCCTTTGCCACCGTTACGCTATTCTTCGCCGCCGGCCAGGTGGCAGGCCCCGGCCTGGCCGGTATGCTGGCCCGCGCCAGCGGCAGCTTCAGCCACGCCTACCTGCTATCGGCCGGCCTGACCCTGCTGGCCTGCGTCGCTGCGCTAGCGCTGCCGCATAGCGGCTCCGGCCGGACAGTTGCGGGCAAAGCCGTACAACAGGCAGCTCAGTAGCAACCCGGCCACCGGCAGCATGAAGGCGGCCCGGAATCCTTCAAGACAATACCCCCCGTAGCGGGCGATCACCAGCCCCATCCCCTGCTGGGCCACTGCCGCCCCCATCAGCACGAAGAAGTTGAGCGAGGTTAAGCCCGTTCCCACAATGGCCACCGGCACGCTGGCCCGGATGATCGGGTAGATCATCACCCCGCTGGAAACGGCCAGGCCGATGGCCAGGAAATAGAGCCCCAGTCCCCAGGCGGGCAGCAGCGGCAGCCAGCCCAGAAAGCCGGTCATCAGCCCGGCCAGCAG
>DIKW01000064.1 GCA_002424705.1 Geobacter sp. UBA5608 | reverse complement strand
AGAGGTGGGCGAGATCGCCAACTTCGTGGCCGCCGGCGACCTGTCCCACGAGATCGCCCTGGCGTCGGGCGACACCGACAGCGTGATGGCCTCCATGAAGAAGATGGTGGCCGCCATCCAGGCCCTGACCAGCGACGCAAACATGCTATCCGCAGCTGCGATAGCCGGTAAGCTGGCCACCCGGGCCGATGCCGGCAAGCATCAGGGCGACTTCCAAAAAATCGTCAGCGGGGTCAACGATACGCTGGATGCGGTGATCGGTCCGCTGAACGTGGCTGCCGACTATGTCGCCCGGATCAGCAAGGGCGATATGCCGGCCATTATCAGCGATAATTACAACGGCGACTTTAACGACATCAAAAACAACCTGAACACCCTGATCGAGGCCATCAACGGCATCACCGCCAACGCCAAGCAGGTGGCCCAAGGCAACCTGATGGTGGAACTGAAGAAACGCTCTGCAAACGACGAGCTGATGGAATCGCTGGCCAACATGGTGGCCAAGCTGAAGGAGGTGGTGCAGGAGGTGCAGGTGGCGGCCGACAACGTGGCGGCCGGCAGTCAGCAGCTCTCGGCAACCGCTCAACAGCTGTCGCAGGGCGCCACCGAGCAGGCAGCCAGCGCCGAAGAGGTCTCCTCCTCCATGGAAGAGATGTCGGCCAGCATCAAGCAGAACGCCGACAACGCCATCCAGACCGAGAAGATCGCCAACAAGTCCTCCAACGACGCCCGTGAAAGCGGCAAGGCGGTCAACGAGACCGTGGACGCCATGCGGGAGATTGCCACCAAGATATCGATCATCGAAGAGATAGCCCGCCAGACGAATCTCCTCGCCCTGAACGCCGCCATTGAGGCGGCCCGGGCCGGTGAGCACGGCAAGGGTTTTGCGGTGGTGGCCTCCGAGGTCCGCAAACTGGCCGAGCGCAGCCAGACCGCAGCCGGCGAGATCAGTGAGCTATCGGGCCGCAGTGTACAGGTGGCGGAATCGGCCGGCCAGATGCTGACCGCCATCCTGCCGGACATCCAGCGTACGGCCGAACTGGTGCAGGAGATCTCGGCCAGCAGCAAGGAGCAGGATTCCGGCGCCGGACAGATCAATATGGCCATTCAGCAGCTGGACAACGTGATCCAGCAGAATGCCTCCGCTGCGGAAGAGATGGCCTCCACCACCGAGGAACTGTCCAGCCAGGCCGAGCAACTGAAAGGCTCCATCTCGTTCTTCAATCTGGGTGGCCATCACAGCGTGCAACGCGCCCTGCCGCACAAAACGGCCAAGGCCCACAAGCAGATCGCAGCGGCCTATACCGCTCCCAAACCGGCCCAGCTGAGCAGTGGCGTGCAGATCGATCTGGGTAAGGCCACTGACCACCATGATGATGAGTTTGAAAAATACTGAGACATGGTAGCAGGTAACCGTATGCGTCCAGAGGCGAGCCTAGAGCCTCTGGACGCTGCTGTTTTCTTGGGCACACACAAAACATGACAAGCTGAAAATTTATGGTAGTATTTGCCCTGCCGCACGACTACCCACTGCAGGAGCCCTGCTCACAATGAAACAGATGATGGTACTTGTCCTGCTGTGTCTGGCCTGCATCAACCCTGCCCTGGCCGCATCGCAGCCACCGTTGCCCACGGGCTACGCCACCGGCTGGAAAAAAAGCAGCCGCAAGGTGGTGACCGACAAGAACTCGCTGTTCTATGGTGTGCATTACCTGTATGCCGATGCCAAGGCGCTGCAGGGCTACCGGGCCGGCAACCGCTTTCCGGAGGGCAGCCGGATCATCGTCGAGCACTTCACCATCAAGGCTGACAACCCGGCCGTTGACGGCCCCAAAAATATGGTGGTACTGATGAAAAAAGATAAACGGCAAACCGCCACCGGCGGCTGGCTGTATGCCGGCTACACCGCTCAGGGCAAGCCGAGCGGGCTGGATCCGGTTACAACCTGTTTCCAGTGTCACCAAAAAGAGGTGGCCCATCGTGACTATGTGTTTTCAAGCAGCGCCGATTTCAAGTAACCAGTAAAGGAGTAGCTCCTGTGAAATGCCTGATCGCAGAAGACGATTTCATATCACGCCGTGTGTTGAGCGAACTGCTCTCTCCCTATTTTAGCTGTGATGTCGCGGTTGATGGCGAGGAGACCGTGACTGCGTTCAAGCTGGCGCACGAAACCAAAAAACCGTACGACCTGATCTGCCTTGATATCATGATGCCCCGGTTGGATGGCCGCGAGGCGCTGCGCCAGATCAGAGGCCTGGAAAAAGAGATGGAGATACCGGCCAATTGCGAGGCCAAGATCATCATGACCACCGCCCTGGACGACGCGAAGACCGTCTTTGACACCTACTACCAGGGGGGCGCAACCGCCTATCTGGTCAAACCGATCAGCAAAGCCAAGCTGCTGGCTGAACTGCGCAGCCTCGGGCTGGTTAAGTAGCCGCTGCCACGAAAGGAACCCAGTGCCCATGACCAGCAATCTGTCCGACCAACTGCAACGCTGGCAATCCCGGATATCCCCTGTCATGGCGATTCTGCAGCGATTGGCAGGTTCAACCGAGACCCAGTTTCTGCAGCTCGGTGAACGGTTACAGGACTTTGTGCTGCGCTCATCCCAGATCTCATCCACCGCCGGTGAACTGGTCCAGCTGCTTGCCGGCGACGAGAGCAGCCAGCTCACCATCCGGTTACGCAACCTGTTTCAGGAGATGGACAGCTACTTACGTCATGTCCGCACACAGGGCAGCGAAAGCTGCCGCACCCTTGAAGAGATCATGGCCCAGCTGGACCAGGTGCTGCAACCGCTGGAAGGGTTCCAGAAGATGGACAAATCCCTGCGGATGCTCTCCATCTCCACCAAGATCGAGAGCGCCCGCTTGGGCGAACTGGGATCAGGCTTCATCACCCTGGCCATGGATGTGGAAAAACTCTCCCACACCGTCAGTGAAAAATCGATCGGCATCATGCAACAACGGCAGGCGCTGTCACAGCTGATAACCGAAAACCTTGCCATGGTACGCAGCACCGAGGCCAGCCAGCATGCCGACGCCAGCAGCATCCTGTCCGGCATCCACACCAGTCTTGCATCACTCTCACAGCTCAACGAGGCCTGCTCGACCGCCGGCAGCCAGGCCGCGATCATTGCCGAAGAGGTGACCGCCGACACCGCAACGGTGGTCTCCTCGATGCAGTTC
Organism: Geobacter sp. UBA5608; assembly: GCA_002424705.1. Lineage (GTDB taxonomy): Bacteria > Desulfobacterota > Desulfuromonadia > Geobacterales > Pseudopelobacteraceae > Trichlorobacter. The sequence continues at coordinate 11,649 of DIKW01000064.1, read as the reverse complement.
CACGATATCACTCGCCAGCAGATCGAGCATGTGATCGAGGCGCTGGAAAAGTTGCGACAACACCCCCCTGAACAACTCAATACCGCCGAGCAGGCCGACGCTGAAAAACTGATCGCCGAGGTGGGCGATATCTGTGAGCTGCAGCACGCCCAGCTGCGCCATGCCACCAGCCAACTGACCCAGGCCACCCAGGCCATCCTTGACAGCCTGCAGAATATCGGCGTCAAGCAGTCCCAGATCAGCCAGCAGTTGCAACTGGCGCTGATGGGCAGTTCCGGGTCTGATGAACGCTCGCTTTTGGACACCATGCAGCAGGATATGCAGCGAGTGACCGCCATCCTGCAACGCTGTGCCGACGCCGACCAGACCCTGCTGCGCGCTATGAGCGAGGTGACCGGCACCATCGGCCAGATCGCCGGCTTCGTCAGCGATATCGAGGCGGTGGGCTCCGAGATCGACCTGATCGCCTTGAACGCCCAGATCAAGGCGGCCCACACCGGTCCCCAGGGAGCAGCGCTGGGGGTGTTGGCCGAGGCGATCAAACGGCTCTCGCTGGAGGCCGTTGTCCAGACCGAGGCGGTCTCCGGCATCCTGCGCGCGATCAACGAAACCACGGCACACCTGAATGCCGGCGAAGGACAGGACAGCATCAGCGCCACCGATCAGGTGGCCAGCATGGAACAGGAATCACGCCAGATCATCAGCGGCCTCTCCAGCACCAATCAGTTGCTGCGCACACGGCTGTCATCCCTGGCCGGCATGGTTGAGTCGTTGTTGACCGATATCAACGCCACCACCGCTGGATTCCATGTCCATGAGGAGTCCGGCAGGATGGCGGAGCAGGCCGAACAGGTGCTGGAGCAGGTCTACACCGAGGCCCGACAGCAGGTGCCTGCCTCCAACGAGTTTCGCAACAACCTGCAGCATATGGAGCAACGCTACACCATGGAGAGCGAACGGCTGATCCACGAGATGCTGGCTGCTCGCCACGGCGTGAAGCTGTCGCTGAAACGGGAACAGGCCAGCGCCGGCAGCGCTTCCGAGTATGGCGACAATGTTGATCTATTCTAGATCGTGGGGGTTTGCATGTCCGATCTGAACATTACACACAGCCTGTCCAGTGATGGCACGCTACTTGAAGTGTCCCTAGCAGGCCGGTTGGCCATCGACACCGCCCCGGACCTTTTGGCGCTGCTCCGGGCCCAGCTGCCGCTGGTCAGCAAGACCAAGCTCAATGTGGCGGCCCTGACCGACGTCGACCTGTCCGGCATGCAGCTGATCTGCTCGGCCTGCCGCACGGCCCAGGAAAACGGAAACTCGTTCAACTTCAGCGGTGGACTGGCGCCCTGCGTGCAGGAAGCGATCACTGCAGTTGGCCTGCAACGGCACACCACCTGTAAACACAACACCAACAATCCTTGTCTCTGGTGCGGAGGACTCAACTGATATGGCAAAGGTAATCATGACGGCCGACGATTCGGCCAGCGTTCGGCAGATGGTCAGCTTTACCCTCAAACAGAACGGCTACGAGGTGGTTGAGGCGGTGGACGGCAAGGATGCCCTGACCAAGCTGGGCAGCCAAAAGGTGGATATGCTGATCACCGACCTGAACATGCCCAACCTGGACGGCATCGGCCTGATCAAAGGGGTGCGGGCCGGTGCACTCAACAAGTTCATCCCGATTATCATGCTGACCACCGAATCCCAGGATTCACGCAAGGCCGAAGGCAAGGCCGCCGGCGCCACCGGCTGGATCGTCAAGCCGTTCAAGCCGGAGCAACTGATCGCCGTGGTCAAAAAGGTGCTGGGCTAACCATCCGGGCAAGGGGTGCAGACTATGATGGAACAGGCGATCGCCACCTACCGCGAAGAAGCGACCGAGCTTTTGGCCGAACTGGAGACCTCCCTGCTGGAGCTGGAGGAGAATCCCCAGGATGACGACCTGATCAACCGCGTCTTCAGGGCCATGCACACCATTAAGGGGTCGGGGGCCATGTTCGGCTTCGACGATATCGCTCGCTTTACCCATGAGGTGGAAACGGTCTTCGACCAGGTGCGCAACGGCAAGCTGTGTGTCACCCGCCCCCTGCTGGACCTGACCCTGCAGGCCCGCGACCAGATCAGCACCATGCTGCAGGCCTCGGCCGGCGGACCACCGGCTGATGATGCTGTCGGCCAGCAGATTATCGTCGGGCTGCAGGCCCTGCTGCCGCAGAGCACCACCCCGGTCGTCACCGAGGCTAAAAAGGCTGAGACCGCCAGCGCACAGGGCGAGGTGTGCCAGCGCACCTACCGGATCCGCTTCAAACCTGCCCCCGAGATCATGCTGGGCGGCACCAACCCCCTGAACCTGCTGAATGAACTACGCGGTCTGGGACAGTGCGAGATCGTGACCCACCTGGATGCCATCCCTCTGCTGGCTGATCTGGTGCCGGAGCAGTGTCACTTCTACTGGGACATCATCATCACCACCCCCCACGGCATGGATGCCTTGAAGGATGTCTTCATCTTTGTGGAAGACGACTGCGAGCTGAAGATCGACCTGGTCAACGACAGCGGTGCCATCACCGCCGAAGACGACGCCAACTACAAGAACCTGGGCGAGATTCTGGTGGAGCGGGGCGACCTGTCGCCGGTGGAGATGCAGAAGATCCTCTCGATGCAGAAACGGTTCGGCGAGCTGCTGGTGCAAGAGGGGATCGTGCCCTCCTCCAAGGTGGAAGCGGCGTTGCTGGAGCAGCAGCAGGTCCGGCAGATCAGACAGGAACGCACCAGCCAGGACAGCGGGCTTTCGATCCGGGTGCCGGCCGAACGGCTGGACCATCTGGTGAACCTGGTGGGCGAGCTGGTCACGGTACAGGCCCACCTCTCCCAGATTGCAGATGAAAAAAACGACGGCGATATCGTCACCATTGCCGAGGAGGTGGAGCGGCTGATCTCCGAGCTGCGGGATACCACCCTCACCATGCGGATGCTGCCGATCGGCTCAACCTTCAGCAAGTTCAAGCGTCTGGTGCGTGACCTGTCCACCGAACTGGGCAAAGAGATCGATCTTGAGACTGCAGGCGCCGAGACCGAGCTGGACAAGACCGTGATCGAGAAGCTGAACGACCCGCTGGTGCACCTGATCCGCAACAGCATCGACCACGGCATCGAGATGCCCGATGTCCGTCGTGCCGCCGGTAAATCGCCCAAGGGGATCATCCACCTGGGGGCCGTGCACTCCGGGGACAGCGTGCTGGTCACCATCCGCGACGACGGCGCCGGCCTGGACAAGGAGGCAATCCGCGCCAAGGCTATCGAACGGGGCCTGATCACCGCCGGAGCCGAACTTACCGACAAGGAGATCTACAACCTGATCTTCGCCCCCGGCTTTTCCACCGCCAAGGCGGTCACCAGCGTCTCGGGCCGCGGGGTCGGCATGGATGTGGTCAAAAAGGCGATTGAGGCCTTGCGCGGCAGCATCGACATCAACAGCACCCCCGGTCAGGGCTCGGTGATCACCCTCAAGATACCGCTGACCCTGGCCATCATCGAGACCTTGCTGGTGCGGATCGACGACAGCTTCTTCGTGTTGCCGCTGGCCATGGTGGAAGAATGTATCGAACTGAGCCGGGCCGATGTCGAAGCGGCCCACGGCCGTAACCTGGCCCACGTGCGTGGCACCCTGACCCCATACATCTCCCTGCGGGAGCAGTTCGGCATCACCACCGCCCAGCCCGAGATCGAGCAGATCGTGATCGCCGGCGTGGGTGGCAACCGGATCGGCTTTGTGGTGGACGATGTGGTGGGTGAACATCAGACCGTAATCAAGACCCTGGGCAGAATGTACCGCGATGTACAGGGGATTTCCGGCGCCACTATCCTGGGCGATGGCACCGTGGCCCTGATCCTTGACCCATCCATGCTGGTGCGTGGCGCCGAGCTGGTGGAGCTGCGACAGTTCAACTGACCACCCTCTCTGCTTTCAGCGGGGCAGGCGGTGTACCTGTCCCGCTTTTTTTTGCGTATCACCCTCTTTTTTTGCTCGCCTCCTTGCAGCGGTCCAAACCCTTGCTATACTTCACCTCACCGTGATCTATCAGCCCTCAGGCACGATACAGCGTCAGTTTACCCAGGTAGCAGAAACTCATACCACACGCCGCACAGGAGGAAACCATGCTGAGCAACATCAAGATCGGAAAACGGATGGGGATGGCCTTTACACTGCTGCTGATTATTATGCTGGTACTGATCTGGCTCGGCATCAGGGGGATGTCGCACATCAACATGGACCTGGATCGGATCGTCAAGGTCAACGCCGTGCGGATCAGCCATATCAGCCATATGGAAAACTACATCCTGAGCATCGGCGTCAACATGCGCAACATCATCCTCACTGACAACTCTGAGAAGAAACAGGAATATTTCCAGCGCATCACCGGCTTTCGCGAAGAATACGCCAAGGCCCTCAAGGGCACCGAGGAGCTGACCAACAAGACCGATACCAAGTCGTGGGAGATCCTCGCCAAACTCAAAGAGACCATCGCCGCCTCGCGGGGGCATAACAACAAGGTGATCGAGCTCGGGATGGCCGGCAAGGATGCCGAGGCGGCAGAGTACCTGAGCAAGGTGGCGGCGCCGGTGGACCGGGCCATGATGGAAGAGCTTGAGGCCTTGCTGAAACACAACCAGGAGCGTAACGAAGCCCGCTACCAAGACGCGATCGAGGTCTACAACAACGCGCGCAATCTGATGCTGATCCTGGGCGGTATCGCCCTGGCACTGTCGATCGCGATCGCCGTGCTGCTGACCCGCGGTATCGTGCTGCCGCTGAACGAGGCGGTGGTGGTGGCCAACAGGATGGCGGGCGGCGACCTGACGATGGAGGTCACCGTCAAATCCAAGGACGAGACCGGCCAACTGCTGGACGCCATCAAGAATATGGTGGAGAAGCTGAAGCATGTGGTGGGCGATGTGGTATCCGCCGCCGACAACGTGGCGGCCGGCAGCCAGCAGCTCTCGGCCACCGCCCAGCAGATGTCGCAAGGCGCCACCGAGCAGGCGGCCAGCGCTGAAGAGGTCTCCTCCTCCATGGAAGAGATGGCCTCCAGCATCAAGCAGAACACCGACAACGCCCTGCAGACCGAGAAGATATCCATGAAGTCGGCCACCGATGCCAAGGAAGGCGGCAAGGCGGTCAAGGAGACCGTGGCGGCCATGAAGGAGATCGCCACCAAGATCTCGATCATCGAAGAGATCGCCCGGCAGACAAATCTCCTCGCCCTGAACGCCGCCATCGAGGCCGCCCGGGCCGGTGAGCATGGCAAAGGTTTTGCCGTGGTGGCCTCGGAAGTCCGCAAACTGGCAGAGCGCAGCCAGTCGGCCGCCGGCGAGATCAGCGAGCTGTCGGCCCGCAGCGTGCAGGTGGCCGAGACCGCCGGCGACATGCTGGAGAAGATGCTGCCGGATATCCAGAAAACCGCCGAGCTGGTGCAGGAGATCACCGCCTCCAGCAAGGAACAGGATACCGGCGCCGATCAGATCAACAAGGCGATTCAGCAACTGGATCAGGTCATCCAGCAGAACGCCTCGGCCTCGGAAGAGATGGCCTCAACCTCTGAGGAGCTGTCGAGCCAGGCAGAACAGCTCAAAGACGCCATCTCCTTCTTCAAGCTGGACCTGGGCGGCAAATCGCAAACACAACGTAAAGCAGCCAAGAAGCTGCAGATCGCCCATGCCACCACCATCAAGGCCGGCGCACCGGCCAAACGCACCCCCACCGGCGGTGTTGATCTTGACCTGAGCCATGCCGGGGCGGACCACCTTGACGACGAGTTCGAAAAATTCTAGGAGGTCACTATGAGCGTGAACAGCATTACCGAAACCGTTCAGTACCTGACCTTCAAGCTCGATGAAGAGGTGTTTGCCCTCGATGTGGCCAAGGTGCGGGAGATTCTGGAATACAACACGGTCACCAAAATCCCCCAGACCCCGGAATTCATGCGGGGGGTGATCAACCTGCGGGGCAGCGTGGTGCCGGTGATCGACATGCGGCTCAAGTTCGGCATGTCGGCCACGGAACAGACCGTCAACACCTGCATCATTGTGGTTGAGGTGAACATGGAGGGTGAAACCAGCGTACTGGGAGCCCTGGCCGACTCGGTGCAGGAGGTGGTGGAGATGGAACCGGAACAGATCGAACCGGCCCCCCACATCGGCACCCGGCTCAACACCAACTTCATCAAGGGGATGGGCAAGCATGAAGGAGACTTCGTGATGATCCTCGACATCGACAAGGTATTCAGCGAAGGAGATATAGCCGCCGTTGCCTTGAGTACCGGCTCGGCTCCATAATCAGACCTCCCGAACAGGGCTCAGGTTTCCTGGGCCCTGTTTACGTTTCTACCGCTAAAGGACGCCATTCACCATGTCACACACCATGACCGACCAGGAATTGATGGAAGAGCTGCAGCTCCGTTTCGAGCGGAGCCGCAAGGCCTTCAGCGATCTGACCACCGTCACCCTGCGCCTGAGGGAGGTGAACCAGAAGCTGGAACAATCCGAACGGCTCAAGAGCAACTTCCTGTCGAACATCCGCAACGAGATCAGCGACCCGATGGGTGGCCTGCTGGTGCTGTCCAGCCAGATCATGGCTCAGGCAGCACAATCGCCGGACGTAGCACGGCTGGCCACGCTGATTCACCATGAGGCGCTCAATCTGGTCTTTCAACTGCGTAATATCTTTATGGCCGCCGAGCTGGAAGCCGGCACCAGCCATCCGTGCCCGACCAAAGTTGCACCCGAAAGTCTGCTGAAAGACACGCTGGAAGACTTTCAACCGCTGGCAGCCCATGCCAAGGTCAGCCTCAACGGGTCTGTGCTCAGTCAGGACGGCAGCCCCGCCCCCCTGGTCGTCTGTGATTCGGAAAAACTGGCCCTGATCATGGCGAACCTGGTCTCCAATGCCATCAAGTTCAACAAACCGGGCGGCGCGGTCACGGTGACGATTGTCAGCCTGAACGATGGTCTGCAGGTACAGGTGGTGGACACCGGTATCGGCATCCTGGAGGAAGACATTCCCAAGATTTTTGCTCGTTTCAGCCAGCTCGACACCGGCAGCACCCGGACCCATCTTGGCCACGGTTTGGGCCTGTGCGTAGTCAGGTCGCTGGTGGATCTGCTGGGCGGCAGGATTGAGATAACCTCCCAACCGCAAAGCGGGAGCACCTTTACGGTATGGCTCCCCGAATTAGAGACCGAGGCAGGAACAGAGACCTATGGTGTCGGCAGCAACCTGTTCCTGTTTGATCAAGAACCGGAACAGGTATGATCGCACGGTATGAGCGAGCAGGAATCTGACAAATACTTTCTCTTTCCAGGCACACTTTATGCTTCGCGTGAAGAGTGCCGGATCACCACCGTACTGGGCTCCTGTGTGGCGGTCTGCCTGTGGGACAAGGTCTATGGCGGCGGCGGCATGAACCACTTCATGCTGCCGCTCTGGAATGGTGAGGGGCTGGCCACCCCCAAATACGGCAGCATCGCCATGGAAAAATTGCTAGAACGGGTGCTGCAGCTAGGCTGCCGCAGAGAGTACCTGGTGGCCAAGCTGTTTGGCGGGGCCAACATCACCGGCACCGGTAACGAGGCCTTTATGATTGGCGATCGCAATGCAGCCCTGGCCCTGCAAACCCTGGATGAATGGAAGATAGCGGTGGTTGCGGCCGACCTGGGAGGACGCCTGGGACGCAAGGTAATCATGAATACCCTGACCGGTGTTGTGTTGGTGGGAACCGACAAGAGCAAGGCCTGATCAACAACGCCCTTACAGCAGCCCAGAATATGCTAGGATGCAACCATGACCAAGATAGAGCTGACGCCAAGCCTGAATATCATGCGCCAACACGAATTTGAGCGTTTCAGCGCACTGATTTACGATGAAGCCGGCATCAAGATTCCGCCGGTCAAAAAAACCATGCTGGAGGCCCGGCTGCAGAAGCGGTTGAAGGCCTTAGGGATGCATAGCTTTGAGGAGTATGCCGATTTTGTCTTCAGCCTGGAAGGCCAACGTCAGGAGATGGTGCACCTGGTGGATGTGGTCACCACCAACAAGACCGACTTTTTCCGCGAGCCGCAGCACTTTGATTTTCTGGTCAGGCAGGTGCTGCCCAATCTGCGCCACGGGCGCGAAGGCAGTGCGCTGCGCGCCCCGTTCAAGATCTGGAGCGCCGGCTGTTCTACCGGTGAAGAGCCCTACACCATGGCCATGGTGTTGTACGAGTATGCCCAGGCCCATCCCGGTTTCCGCTTCACCATCACCGCCTCCGATATCTGTACCCGGGTGCTGAAGACCGCCAAGGCCGCCATCTATCCAGAAGATCGGGTTGACACCATCTCGCTTGCCTTTAAACAAAAATATCTGCTGCGCAGCAAAGATAAAAAAAAGGGCTTGGTCCGCATCTGCGGCGAACTGCGCAATCAGGTGCATTTTCATCGAATCAACCTGATGGATGATGAACTGGGGATCAGGGAACCCCAGGACGTGATCTTCTGCCGTAACGTGATCATCTATTTCGATAAACCGACCCAGGCCCGCCTGATGCAGAAGTTTCACCGCCGTCTTGCGCCGGGTGGTTTTCTGTTCCTGGGCCATTCCGAAACCTTGAACGGCCTGGATGTGCCGTTCCAGCCGGTTGGTCCCACAGTGTATCGCAAGGCATGAAACGTTTCAGGCAGCTTGAGCTCCGTCAGATCTACCTGCAGCCGGGAGAACTGTTCGTTGACAAGCAGCCGGCCCTGGTCCAGACCATCCTCGGTTCCTGCGTATCAGTGACCCTGTTTGATCGACGTGAGGGGTTTGGCGGTATCTGCCACGCCCTGCTCCCCACCGGCAAGCCGGAAGAAGCGGAGCGCCACGTGGATGGAGCCATCACGTTGCTTCTTGACCGGATGCTACGGTTAGGCGCCAGCCGCACGTTACTGGAGGCCAAGCTGTTCGGCGGCAGCCGGGTGCTGGGAGTGCCGGCTTCACAACAACTGACCGTAGGCGAACAGAATCTGGCACGCGCCCGGGAACTGCTGAAAAACCTTAAACTGAGGCTGCTTGCCGATGACACCGGCGGACTGCGGGGCCGCGTGTTGTTCTTCAACTCCGGTAGCGGCGAGGTATTCATCCGCAAGGTTCGTAACAACACGCTGAACGATATCCACTAAGAGGTCGCACAGATGACGAACAAGATAAAGGTGCTGGTGGTCGATGATTCATCGGTGGTGCGCCAGACCTTAAGCGACATCCTCAACTCAGACCCCCATATCGAGGTGATTGCCACCGCCGCCGACCCCTTTCTGGCCGCCGAGCGGATGAAGTCCGTCGTACCGGATGTGATTACCCTGGATGTAGAGATGCCGAAGATGGACGGCCTGACCTTCCTGCAGAAGATCATGAGCCAGCATCCAATTCCGGTGGTGATGTGCTCCAGCCTGGCCGACATGGGCAGTGAAACCGCATTGAAGGCCCTGGAGTACGGGGCGGTGGATATCATCACCAAACCCAAGATGGGTACCAAGCAGTTCATCGAGGAGTCCCGCATCCAGATCTGTGACACCATCAAGGCTGCCGCCTCGGCCAGGGTGCAGCGGCTCACACCACACCACCAGGTGACCCCTAAGCTGACCGCCGATGTAATTATGCCCAAGCCCACATCCCATGCCATGATACAGACCACCGAAAAGGTGGTGGTGGTGGGCGCCTCCACCGGCGGCACCGAGGCGCTGAAGCTCTTTCTGGAGATGCTGCCGGAGGATACGCCCGGCATCGTGATCGTGCAGCATATGCCGGAAAACTTCACCGCCGCCTTTGCCAAACGGTTGGACAGCACCTGCAAGGTGACGGTGAAAGAGGCGGCCGACAACGACACCGTGGTGCGGGGACGGGCCCTGATCGCACCGGGCAACAAACACACCCTGCTCAAGCGCAGTGGTGCCCGCTACTACGTAGAGGTAAAAGACGGCCCGCTGGTCTCCCGCCACCGTCCGTCGGTGGATGTGCTGTTCCGCTCGGCTGCCCGCTACGGCGGCAAGAACATCGTCGGGGTGATCATGACCGGCATGGGGGATGACGGCGCCAAGGGGATGAAGGAGATGCATGACGCCGGCGCCTTTACCATCGCCCAGGATGAGGCCAGCTGCGTGGTGTTCGGCATGCCCCACGAGGCGATCAAACAGGGCGGCGTGGATAAGGTGGTCTCACTGGAGCGGATCGCCGCTGAGGTGCTCAAGCAGTCTGCTTAAAGGATCGTAAGGCAGGGGTGGCTTGACCGGGCAACAGCCGGTGTGCTACAGCAGCCATACACGTATACAAACTTTCAACCCAGGACACGCGCATGGCGGCACCCACAGGACAGGATCAGGATCTGCGCTTCTTTATCGGCCGACAGCCGATCCTTGACCTCAATCAGGAGATTGTGGGCTACGAGCTGCTGTTCCGGGCAGCCGGCCACCACCAGACCGCCCAGTTTGAGAGCCAGGCCCAGGCCTCGGCCTCGGTGATCGCCAGCGCCCTGTCGGAATTCGGCTTTCAGGAGGTGCTGGGGGACAAGTTCGGATTCCTGAACATCACCGCCGGGGTGCTCCATTCCGAGATACTGGAACTGCTGCCGATCGAGCAGTCGGTGCTGGAGATCCTCGAAAACATCGAGCTGGACGACAATGTCCGGCTGCGCTGCCAACAACTCAAGGCCCAGGGGTTTCAGATCGCCCTGGACGACCACGTCTACTCCCCCGACCACGCCGCCTTCTACAAGTTCGTCGATATCATCAAGGTCGATCTGATGGAGACCGATCCTGAAGAACTGCCCAAGATCGCGGCCGAGCTGCGCAAGTTCCCGGTCAGGCTGCTGGCCGAACGGGTGGAGACCATCGAGCAGTTCAACCAGTGCGTCAAGTACGGTTTCGAGCTGTTTCAGGGCTACTTCTTCGAGCGGCCGGTGGTGCTGAACAAGAAACGGATCGATCCTTCCGGTCTGGCGATGATGAAACTGCTCAAGCAGTTGAACGCCGATTGGGACATCAACGAGGTGGAAGAGACCTTCCGCGAGAACCCGACCCTGACCTTCAACCTGCTGAAACTGGTCAACTCGGTCATGTTCGGCATGCGTGAGAAGATCAAAAACCTGCGCCACGCCATCATGATGCTGGGCATCAACCATCTGCGGCGCTGGGTGCAGCTGGCCCTGTTTGCCGGCAAGGACGAGCGGGGGCTCAACTCGCCCCTGTTGGAGATGGCCGCCGTTCGCGGCCGCCTGATGGAGATCCTGACCATGCGGCGCAGCGGTCTGCCCCGCACCAGCGATGTGGTGGAAGCGGCCTTCATGGCCGGTATCCTGTCGTTGTTGGATGTACTGTTCGAGACCGACATGGAAGAGGTGGTCAACAGCCTGAACCTGAGCGACGAGGTGGCTGCCGCCTTGCTGCGGCGTGAAGGCCCGCTGGGACAACTGCTGCTGTTAACCGAAAAACTGGAAAAGACCGACTTCGTCGCAGTGCAGGATATCCTCGAACAGAGCGGCATCACCTTTGAACAGTTGCTGTCGGCCCAGCTGGATGCCTTCAACTGGCGCAACAGCATCGTCCAGGACCAGCGCCGCGCCTAAGCTGCCCCTTGACCCT
>DIKW01000112.1:3408-4301 GCA_002424705.1 Geobacter sp. UBA5608 | reverse complement strand
CTTGGTCTCACCCGGTCCCCGTCCGCCGATGCCCCCCATCAGCCGCGACATCTGTGTGCCGCGACCGGTCAGGCGTGGCAACAGGTACTTGAGCTGGGCCAGCTCCACCTGCACCTTGCCGTCCAGGCTGGTGGCGCGGCGGGCAAAGATGTCCAGGATCAGCTGGCTGCGGTCCAGCACCTTCAGCTCGGTCATGGCCGAGATGGCCCGCACCTGGGCCGGTGTCAGCTCCTGATCGAAAATCAGCAGGCTGGCCCCCCGCTGCAGGGCGCGGATCACCACCTCCTGCAGCTTGCCCTCCCCCATCAGGGTGCGGGGGTTCAGCTTGCGCGGCAGCTGAATAAAACTGTCCAGCACCATCACGCCGGCGGTGCGGGCCAGTTCCTGCAGTTCCGCCAGCGAATCCTCCACCTCGCGCCGCTCGCCGCCGGCACGCACCGAGATCAGGATCGCCTGCTCCTGCCCGTCTTTGGCCTGTGTCTGGAGCTTGACGGCTCGCTCCAGCTCTTTTTCCAGGCCGGCAATGTCGTTACTGCCATAGCCGACCAGCCGGTCGAACGGTTGCGGGCCAAGCTGGGTGATGCCGGAAGGGGCGCTGGAGAGATGGGCCAGTTGGACAGCCAGGCGCTGGCTGCCGGCGGGGGCCGTCAGGGCGGCAATCAGGTCCAGACGTAGCAGTTTCAGGTCGGTCAGGTCGTCTTCGGAAAGCGGTTCGTGTTTCAGGTGGGTGTGGATCAGGCGCAGGCCCCGCAGGCGTTTGCGGCCCAGCGGGTAGTCTTTCAGCTCAGGGATCAGCAGTCCCTTTTCATCGCCGACGATCACGTAATCGACACTGCCCTGGCGGTTGATCAGGATGCCCAATTGGCGGCGCAGCTCCTGGGAGAGTTCCATCA
>DIKW01000112.1:3192-3384 GCA_002424705.1 Geobacter sp. UBA5608 | reverse complement strand
CGCTCCAAAGGTTGGAGCTGGCTCTGCCGCAGGCCGGCGAGATTGCCGAAGATATCGTGAATGACGGAACTCCGCTTAGATGCCGGTTACGTTGTAGCCGGCATCGACATAGTGTACCTCGCCGGTTACGCCGCTGGCCAGGTCGCTGCACAGGTAGAGCGCCGATTTGGCCACATCCTCCTGGGTGATGTT
>DIKW01000112.1:2902-3113 GCA_002424705.1 Geobacter sp. UBA5608 | reverse complement strand
GCCAGGGTCTTGATCGGGCCGGCGGAAATGCCGTTGACCCGAACACCGTCGGTGCCCATGCCGGCCGACAGATAGCGTATGGATGCCTCAAGTGCGGCCTTGGCAACGCCCATCACGTTGTAGTTGGGGAACACCTTGACGGCACCGTAGTAGCTCATGGCCAGGGCGCAGGCGTTGCGGCCCGTCATCAGCGGTTGGGCCTCTTTCAGCA
>DIKW01000112.1:1344-2705 GCA_002424705.1 Geobacter sp. UBA5608 | reverse complement strand
TTTTCCACGGCCTCGCCGGCGTAGGTCAGCATCAATTCGGCCCCTTCGGCGTGGAATAGGCGGGCAATGGCCCATGCGATGCTTTTTTCGTTGGCAACCCCCAAAATCAGGGCTTTTTTACCGGTCAACAGTCCCATCAACACCTCCCTGTGTATCTGCATTCGTCATGGTAGTAGCGTGTAGTGTTGTCTGATGCGCCGATCGCAGTGCAAGGTGGCGCTCAAAATCAGCCAGACGGTTTTCAACCCGTTCTGTCTGTGCTGAAAGTCGCTCCAGACGGCGCCATAAGGCAATGATCAGGATCGGCAGGCTGAGCCAGACGGCGCCAAGCAACAGCGTTAGCAGCACCAGCATGATTATGATTCCGCCCAGCAGTTCCATCGGCCTCTCCTCGTGCCCGCAGCTAAACGGTATAGGGTATAGCATACCTGTGGATAAATGGCAATCAAGCGCGCTGTTTGAGGATGCAGCGGTGGCCGGTTGGTGCAAAATACGGTGAAAATGGTGCAGTGCTATGGTACAACTCCCGCTTATGGAGACCTTGTTACCGATTCATTCGCCGCTCTTTTTAGCCGGATCCGAACTTGACGAACTGCCGGCCTGGGATATGATCTTCGGCAACCAGCATCCGCTGGTGCTTGAGATAGGGTGTGGCATCGGTGATTTTGCCGTCACCATGGCCGCTCGTCATCCCGACTGGAACTACCTTGCCATCGATTTTTACAACAAGGGCTGCCTGAAAACCTGCCGTCGAGCAGAGCGGTTTGGCCTGCAGAATATCAGGGTGGTGCGGGACGAGGCCCGTTCGTTTATCAGTCGCTGCATCGCCAAGGGGTCGTTGCGGGCGGTGTTTATCAACTGTCCCGACCCGTGGCCAAAACGGCGGCAACGCAAGCGGCGCCTGGTGAACGAGGCCTTTGTCGCAACCCTGGCCGATTACCTGATGCCGGGAGGCGACCTGTATTTCACCACCGATTTTGCCGACTATGGCATCGATGTGGCCCGGATGATGCCCAGGCAGCGCCAGTTCGAAAACGTTTTGTCGCCCGATTTGTGGCGCCACGATCTGGATCAGTATCCACGCACCAAGTACATGCTGAAATTCATGGCTGAGGGCAGCGCTATCCATTTTGTGCATTACCGTCGCACAAGCGACGGCTAGGAGGGGCTATGGATCACAAGGGGACGGACCAGGGCATCAATATCTTCAGGCCGCAGTCCGGTCTGCTGCGCGGCGAGGTGCAGGTAATCGTCATGATCATGGCTGCCTGGCTGCTGGCGGTGGTGGGGTCGCAGGTCGCCATCTGGTATCTGGAGACCACCCTGGTCGATTACTGGCTGTCTGAGATGATCTTTTTTAA
>DIKW01000112.1:0-1231 GCA_002424705.1 Geobacter sp. UBA5608 | reverse complement strand
GAGCAACCGGCCGCAGCAAGAAGGAGCAGCAACCATGAACTCGCCGTCAGTCCAACTGATACCGTTGATGATTGTTGCCGCCATGTTCGCCCTGTTTGTGCTGGGGGGGATGGGGAGCAAGATGCGGCAGGCTTCCGATTACGGATTTGCCGGCAACTACAGCGGCCGTCTGGGGAGCGGGGCCGCCATCGCCAGCAACTGGATGAGCGCCGCCAGCATCCTGGGCCTGGCTGGCCTGTTTTATCTTAAAGGCTATTACGCCATGGCCTTTGTTATCGGCTGGACCGGCGGCTATATCCTGCTGCTGGTGCTGCTGGCTACCCAGATCCGGCGTTTTGGTAAATTCACCGCTCCGGACTTTGTCGGCTTCCGTTATGAATCGGGCACAGCCCGCACCCTGGCGGCGCTGATCTCGATCATGATTTCGGTCATCTACTGTATCGCCCAGGTGCGTGGCGTGGCGCTACTGGTCTCCTGGTTATTCGGCATCGGCTATCAGGCTGCCGTGGTGACCGGCGGCGCGCTGGTGGTAACCTTCGTGGTGATCTCCGGCACCCTGGGGGTGGTGCGCAATCAGCGCCTGCAATATTTCGTGCTGATCGTGGCCTTTGTGCTGCCGCTGATGTTTCTTACCAAAAAACTCGGCTACTTCTGGCTGCTGCCCCAGTTCGGCTACGGTCAGGCCATCATTGATCTGCAGACCCAGTTCGGCTTCTATTGGTCGGAACCGTTCGCCAGTATCTCGATCTACCACTGGTTGGCGCTCTGTTTTACGCTGATGTTCGGCACCGCCGGACTGCCCCACGTGCTGTCCCGCTTTTATATGGCTCCCAGTATCCGTGACGCCCGCTGGGGGGTAGTCTGGGGACTGTTCTTCATCTCGCTGATCTATTGGTCGGCCCCGGCCTACGGGGTGTTGGCCCGCCTCTACGATGCCAAGGCCGGGCTGGCATTCAAGAATCCCGACCCGATGACCGCCGACCTGGTAACCCTGACGGCGGCCCTGCAGGGAGGCATCCCGATCTGGGTGGTGGGGCTGCTGGTGGCCGGCGGCCTGGCGGCGGCTTTTTATGCCATCTCAGGTCTGCTGCAGAACGGAGCTGCCGCCTTTGCCTATGATATCTATCCCCGTCTGGTGCGCCCGTCGGCCACCGACAGTGACAAGCTGACCATGGCGAAAGGCTTTTTTCTGGTGCTGGCCGCACTTGTGCTGGCACTGTCACTCAACCCG
>DIKW01000099.1:939-3335 GCA_002424705.1 Geobacter sp. UBA5608 | reverse complement strand
GACCAGTTCATCGACCGAACCAAGGGGATCCGCAGGGACACCTTTTTTGGCGACGGCATAGTGGCCCATGTCGGTTTTGGCGACCCGACCTGCAGCTGTCTCTCCGAGACCCTGTTGCGTTCAGCCCTGGCGGCCGGCGCCACGGTGCACCGTGGCGGCACCTACATCTGCATGGAAGGGCCGGCCTTTTCAACCCGGGCCGAATCGTTCATGTACCGCAGCCTGGGGGGCGACATCATCGGCATGACTAACCTGACCGAGGCCAAGCTGGCCCGTGAGGCTGAGATCTGCTACGGCGTGATCGCCCTGTCCACCGACTACGACTGCTGGCACGACTCCCACGAGACCGTCAGCGTGGATGCCATCCTGGCCGTGATGCACCAGAACGTGGCCATGGCCAAGCAGATCATCCGGCTGGCGGCCGCCGACGCCCAGGCTACCCGCAGTTGCAACTGCGGCAGCGCCCTGCAATACGCCATCGTTACCGACCGTGGGCTTATCCCGGCCGAAACCACACAGAAGCTGGACCCGATCATTGGCAAGTATCTGAAAAAAGGAGCATAGCAGATGGGTATCGTCGTGGTGGGCACCGTGGCCTTTGATACCGTTGAGACTCCCTTTGGCAGGGGCGAAAACGTGCTGGGTGGCTCGGCCACCTATTTTTCCACCTCGGCCAGCTTTTTCAGCGACGTCTCGCTGGTGGCGGTGGTCGGGGAAGATTTTCCTGAGGAACATGTTGCCTTTCTGCGCTCACGCGAAATTGACCTGCAGGGCCTGCAGCGTCTGCCGGGCAAGACCTTCCACTGGACCGGCAGCTACGGCTATGACCTGAACGAGGCCCAGACCCTGGACACCCAACTGAACGTGCTGCTGGAGTTCAAGCCACAGCTACCGCCGGTCTACCAGGAGACCGACGTGCTGTTCCTGGCCAACATCGACCCTGAACTGCAGCTGGAGGTGCTTGATCAGGTCAAAAACCCCCGCCTGGTGGCCTGCGACAGTATGAACTTCTGGATCTCCTCCAAACCGGCCGCCCTGAAAGAGGTGATCAAGCGGGTGGATATTGTGATCATCAATGAGGGTGAGGCCCGCATGCTGACCAATGAGCCGAACCTGATCAAGGCCGCCCGCCAGATCATCGCCCTGGGCTGCAAACGACTGGTTGTCAAGCGCGGCGAATACGGCGTGCTGATGTTCACCAGCGACTCGGTCTTTGCTGCACCGGCCTATCCGCTGGAAGAGGTCTTCGACCCGACGGGTGCCGGCGACACCTTTGCCGGCGGCTTCATCGGCTATCTGGCCAACACCGGCGACCTCAGTGAAGAGGGGATTCGTCAGGCCCTGGTGTTCGGTTCGGTGATGGCCTCCTTCAACGTGGAAGATTTCAGCCTGGAGCGGCTGAAGCGGCTGGAATACCAGGAGATCGAGGCTCGCTATCGCAGCTTCCGACAGCTGACCACCTTCCGCGACCTGTCAAAAAACGGCTAAATTACGGGTTTGATTGACAACTATCTCGCCTTTTGTTACCTTTTGCCCGCCGTTTCGCACGGTTATCCCGTCTAGGAGGGATTGCATGCTTCGAACCATGCTGTTGCTGGCCCTGGCACTGCCCCTGCTGCTAAACGGGTGCACCACCACCTCGCCCACCGGAAAAACGGCCTCGTACCACCTGCAGATGGGTGCCATGCACCTGGGCGAACGCAACTACACCGCTGCCCTGCAGGAGTTGCTGGAGGCAGAAAAACTCGATGGCGACAACCCTGAATTGCTCTACAACCTTGGGCTGGCCTATCTGGGCAAGCGCAGGCCCGAGCTGGCAGAACCCAAATTTCTCAAGGCGATCAGCCTCAAGCCGAACTTCTCCACGGCCCGCAACGACCTGGGCGTGACCTATATGGAGCTGAAGCGCTGGGATCAGGCCATTCAACAGCTTAAACTTGTAAAGGATGACCTGCTCTACGCACAGCACGACAGCGCCGTGATCAACCTGGGCCTGGCCTACCTGGGCAAGGGTGACTATGACAAGGCCCTGAATGAGTTGAACGAAGTACGGGCTGCAAACCCCCGCAGTCCGGTAGTACGTGTTGTCATCGGCCGGGTACTGGCTGCCCAGGAAAAGCCCGCCCAGGCGATCGCCGAATTTCGCAAGGCGCTCGAATTCTACCCCGACTACCCAATGGCCCATTACCATCTGGGCTTAAGCTTGATGAAGAGTGATCTGGTGGCAGCTCGCCATGCCTTCAAAGAGGTGGTGCGGCTAGCCCCCGATGCAGAGATCAGTCGGAGTGCACAGGAGTATCTGGAACTGCTCAAGTAGGAGCCGCCATGGAACCAGACCACGCTGTCCAGGATACTGAACGAACACCGCAAACCCCTGGCCCGATCCTGCGCAGCCG
>DIKW01000099.1:0-831 GCA_002424705.1 Geobacter sp. UBA5608 | reverse complement strand
CGAACCTACGCCAACCATCTCGGTCTCGCTGCCGATGATCTGCTCAGGATGATCGAAGCTGAGCAGCCCGACGAAAACTCCGCCGCCAACCTTGCGCTGGAGGAGCAGCTTCAGCGCCGCCGTTTCAGCTGGCACCGCCTGCTGCTACCGACGTCCCTGCTGGCGATCATCATCGTGGTGGCCCTGCTGATGCGTCCCGCCGATGAGCCGCCAGTAACGCCAACCCAGCCGGTAGCGACACCAGCGCCGGTGGCAGCGGTTCAACCACAGCTGTCAAGCGCACAGCATGCTCCGGCGCCCCTTGCTGGCGATGCAGCCACCACCGACCCTGCGGCAGCGGCAGCGCAGCCGGCCGCGCAAACCGGCGTCACTCTGCGCATAAAGGCGGTACGCAAAGGCACCCTGCTGATCACAATGGATGAGATCACCACCCAGGATTACGACCTGACAGCCGGTGACCTGATTGAGTGGCGCGCCGACCGCAGTATCCACCTGGAGCTGGACGACCCCGGCAGCGTCGAATTTGAGGTGAATGGCAGACCATACAAACCATCTGCTCAGCAGGGCAAAAGACTCTCACTCTCCCTCACCGATAAGGGCGTGATGCCCTAGGCAGGCCAGCGCTCTGAACAGCAGCACACAGCCGACACCCGGCGCGTCTTGACAGCCCCAGACTCCGTGCTAGACTTGCACCACGTACCAAGCGAATGGAGTTGCGTGTGGCAAAAGCACAAAAACGGATACTGGTGGTCGACGACGAAGAAAACACCCGCTTGGCGCTGACACGGTTGCTGGCCCGCGAGGGATATGATGTCAAGACCGCAGCCAACG
>DIKW01000110.1:6722-7971 GCA_002424705.1 Geobacter sp. UBA5608 | reverse complement strand
CGGTGCCGACGCCCAGTTCCTTCAGCTCCAGCTCGCCACAGGCCGAACAGGTGCCGGGGGCCGGCACCCGGTAGTCGCAGTAGTGACAACGGCTCTCGCCACGTCCGCGGTGGTAGGTCAGCGAGACCGAACAGTTAGGGCATGAAAGGGACTCGCCGCAGGACGGGCAGGAGAGCAGGGTGGCAAAGCCGCGCCGGTTGAGGAACAACAGTGATTGCTCGCCCCGCTCCAGGTTGCGGGCCAGTTCGGCCAGCAGCTCGGGCGAGAGCGGTGACTCGGCGGTCAGGCGGGTGGTGATCGGCAGCAGTTCAGGCAAGGGACGACCAGCCACCCGCTCAGGCAGCTCCAGCATGGTCAGGCGGCCGTCCCGGGCGGCCTGGATGGTGGTCACCAGCGGCGTGGCCGACCCCAGCAGCACCACGGCCCCTTCATCGCGTCCCCGTACCAGGGCCAGGTCACGGGCATTGTAGCGCAGGCCGTCGGACTGCTTGAAGGAGGCCTCGTGCTCTTCGTCCACCACGATGATGCCGATCCGTTCCAGGGGTGCGAAGATGGCTGAACGGGCGCCGATCACGATCGAGGCCTCTCCGCGGCGGATCCGTCGCCATTCGTCGTAGCGCTCGCCATCGGACAGGGCGCTGTGCAGCACGGCGATCCCGTCGCCGAAGCGGGCCCGGAAGCGGCGCACCAGTTGTGGGGTCAGCGATATCTCCGGCACCAGCACCAGGGCGCTTTTACCCAGGCCGAGGCAGTGGGCGATGGCCTGCAGATAGACCTCGGTCTTGCCGCTGCCGGTGATGCCGTGCAGCAGAAACGGTGCGAACATAGCTGCGTCGGCGGCTTGTAGCACGGCCTGCAGGGCGGCCTGCTGGTGGCGGTTCAGTTCTTTGGGCTGGTCACGCTCCACCTGCTCACCACTGAACGGGTTGCGGTAGACCTCGCGTTGCTCAAGGCATACCAGGCCCAGTTCGGCCAATCGTTTCAGGTTGGGTGAACAGTCGCCGAAGCGTGCTTTCAGTTCAGGTGAGGATGCCTCCCCGGACTCGCTGAGGAAGGCCAGGATCTCGGCCGCCTTGCCCCGCAGCGGCTTTGGGGGTGTCTGGCCGGTGGCGCTGAAGATCCGTTGCCTCAGCACCCTGCGGCCGCCGGTGATGGTCTCCGGTGCGGCCCCTTTTCTGCTCTGCAGGTTGATGCCGGCCGGCAGGGCGGTCTTTAAGACCTCGCCCAGCGGATGCAGGTAGTAGTCGGC
>DIKW01000110.1:0-6651 GCA_002424705.1 Geobacter sp. UBA5608 | reverse complement strand
CCCAACACGTAGGCGCTGACCTTGCGGCGGCCGAAGGGGACCAGGACCCGCAGGCCGGGCCGCACCCGGTCGGCCAGTTCCGGCGGTAGGCAGTAGTGGAAGCTGCCGTCCAGCGGCAGCGGCACAGCCACCTCAGCGGTCGCTACGGCAGTAAGTGGTTGAGAATATGCGGGCACTATGGTAGTCACGGTGCAGCAGTATTGTGCAGGAATACCCCGATGACAAGGGGAAAGTTGCGACAGGGGATGGTGTGGCGATGAACCTGTTCTTGCTTACGTTTTTCCTGATCTACGGCACGGTTCACGGCTATTTTCTGCTGCGGGCCCGGCAGGGGCTTGCCCTGGGCCGCACCGGCACTGCGTTGCTTGCGCTCTGGCTGGTGGCGATGGTCATCGCTCCGTTGGCAGTGCGGCTTCTGGAACGAGGTGGCCATGAACGTATCGCTCAGCTTCTCGCCTATACGGGCTACGGCTGGATGGGTTTTTTGTTCCTGTTTATCACCCTGTTGCTCGTGTGTGACCTGCTGCGTCTCAGCCGACATCTGGCCGGTTTTTTTGTGCGGGTGCCTACCATCGCGCTGTTTGCGCCCCGCCCCCTGTTTTGGTTCTGCTGTCTGACCGCTGCCCTGATTGTGGTCTATGGCTGGTTTGAGGCCCAGGCGGTCAGGACGGAGCAGGTGGTGCTGCCAACCGCCAAGCTGCCGGCCGGGGTTGAGCGGGTGCGAATCGCGTTGATCACTGACCTGCATGTGGGGCTTATCGTGCGGGATGCCCGGGTCAGCCGGGTGGTGGAGGCGATCCGCCAGGCAGCGCCGGATATGCTGGTGGCCACCGGCGATATCGTCGATGGTCATGTCAGTCATTTCGACGGGGTCTCGGAGATGTTCCGGGGGCTCAAACCTCCGTTGGGGATGTTTGCCGTCTACGGCAACCATGAGTACTACGCCGGTTTCGGGCAGGCCACTGCCTTTCTGCAGCGCTCAGGCTTTCAGTTGCTGCGGTCCGACCAGCGAGAGGTGGGCGAGTTTCTGACCGTGGTGGGGGTGGATGACCTGGCAGCGCGCCAGCGGGGGGAGTTCCGGCCCGAGGACGAATCGCGTCTGCTGGCTGCTATACCGTCCAGCCGTTTTGCACTGCTCTTGAAGCACCGACCGGTGGTGGCCGATGCCAGCCGGGGACGTTTTGATCTGCAGTTGTCCGGCCATGTGCACAAAGGGCAGGTGTTTCCGTTCAACCTGCTGACCTGGCTTCATTTTCCGGTGCGGGCAGGGTTGACCGGTCTGGCAGAAGGGGGTTGGTTGTACGTCAGCCGGGGCAGCGGCACCTGGGGTCCGCCGATCCGTGTTCTGTCACCGCCGGAGGTGACGATCATCGATCTGGTGCCTACCAGTACTTCTTCGGCGGCTCGGTATGGCCGATCTTCTTGATCTCTCCGTCTACGACCTTAAAGACATCACCAATCTCACTGGTCCACTGATCGCCCTCTTCAAGCGGGCTGGGAAAGTTTTTGCTGCCCAGAAACACCTCTTCGTCGTCGATATAGGCAAACCATTCCAGTGCGCCGGTCATCCAGATCCTGTTTTTCAGTTCCATCGCAGAAAGTACTCCCTGTTTAGTAAAGAATGCTGCCGACTTTCCTGCAAAAGTGGTCCACAAGTCAACGTTTTTTTAGCAGACGCGTCACCCCCTGCACCTTGACTTTCACCGGCCGAATGGTTACATCAAGATAACAGCTGAAAAACTGTCGCCACCCACGAGTAATGCCAGCTTCCAGCAGGTGAGGGCCATGCCGCGATCCGGTGTTAAAAAACCCTTGTTTCCAGGGATGTACAACCGGCATCTCGATGAGATGCGCAAGCTTTTGAACGTGCTTGACCCCCACGATCTTACGGAGGATGAGGGCGGACTGTCGGTGCCGATGGACAGCTATGAGACCGAGTCGGCCATTGTGCTGGAGCTGGATCTGCCTGGTGTGGATGCGGCAGCCATCAAGGTGGTGCAGCGGGGCGTGATCCTGCAGATCGAAGTGGAAAAACGGGCCGACGTACAGCAGGAAGGGGCCCGTTATATCTGTTTGGAGCGGCACTTTGGCCGCTTCCGGCGCACGGTGCGGTTGCCGGACCAGGTGGAGAGCAGTCAGCTGCGTGCCGAATACCAGCGTGGCGTGTTACGGATCATCTGCCCCAAGGGGCGCGAACGTCGTATTGAGATTAAGGAGTCTGGTTGTGAGTAAGTCTGAGCAGGAAAAAGTGATCAACGAAGCCGTCAGCGACACGGCTGAGGAGTTGCATATCCCTGAGGAGCTGCCCCTGTTGCCGGTGCGCGATGTGGTGGTCTATCCTTTTATGATCATCCCGCTGTTTGTGGGGCGCGAGGCATCGATCAAGGCGGTGGATCAGGCCCTGGCCGGTGATCGGATGATCATGCTGGCCACCCAGCATGAGATCAGCGAGGAAGACCCCAGCCCGGATAAGATCTACCAGGTGGGCACCGTGGCCATGATCATGCGGATGCTCAAGCTGCCTGACGGCCGGGTCAAGATTCTGGTGCAGGGGCTGGTCAAGGCCCGCATCAGCGAGTTTGTGGAGGAAAAGCCCCACTACACCGTGCGGATCGAGCGGATGTCCGACCTGCCTGCTCCGGAAAACCTGGAGACCGAGGCGTTGATCCGCACCGTGCGCGAACAGCTGACCAAGGTGGCCGAATTGGGCAAGCAGATCTCGCCCGAGGTGATGGTGATCCTGGAGAACATCGCCGACCCCGGCAGCATGGCCGACCTGATCGCCAGCAACATCGGTCTCAAGCTGATCGAGGCCCAGATGCTGCTGGAGATTGAGGACCCGATCAAGCGTCTGACCAAGGTCAACGAGCTGCTGGCCAAGGAACATGAGATGCTTGCGGTGCAGGCCAAGATCCAGAATGCCGCCCGGGAGGAGATGGGCAAGAACCAGAAGGAATACTACCTGCGGGAGCAGATGAAGGCCATCCAGCAGGAGCTGGGCGACAACGACGGCCGGGAAGAGCTGGAGGAGTTGCGCAAGTCGATCGAGGCGGCCAAGATGCCGGAGGCGGTCCAGAAGGAGGCCCTCAAGCAGTTGGGCCGTCTGGAGCGGATGCACAGCGATTCCGGCGAGGCCGGTGTGATCCGCACCTACCTGGACTGGCTGATCGATATCCCCTGGTCCAAGACCACCCGCGACTCGCTGGACATCAAGCGGGCCAAGCAGATCCTGGACGAGGACCACTCCTACCTGGACAAGGTCAAGGAGCGGATTCTCGAATTCCTGGCGGTGCGTAAGCTGAACAAGAAGATGAAGGGGCCGATCCTCTGCTTCGTGGGTCCCCCCGGCGTGGGCAAGACCTCGCTGGGTAAATCCATCGCCCGGGCTTTGAACCGCAAGTTCGTCCGCATCTCCCTGGGCGGGGTGCGGGACGAGGCCGAGATCCGCGGTCACCGCCGCACCTATCTCGGCGCTCTTCCGGGCCGCATCATCCAGGGGATGAAGCAGGCCGGCACCAAGAACCCGGTCTTCATGCTGGACGAGCTGGACAAGCTGGGTTACGACTACAAGGGCGACCCGTCGGCGGCGCTGCTTGAGGTGCTGGACCCCCAGCAGAACAACGCCTTCTCCGATCACTACGTCAACCTGCCCTACGACCTGTCCAACGTGCTGTTCGTGGCCACCGCCAACCACAGCGACCCGATCCCTTCGGCCCTCTACGACCGGATGGAGGTGATCAACATCCCCGGCTACACCGAGGAGGAGAAGCTGGAGATCGCCAAGAAGTACCTGGTGCCGCGCCAGCTGAAGGACAACGGCCTGAAGGCCAAGCATATCGCCTTCGAGGACGAGGCGCTCAAGGAGCTGATTGCCAAGTACACCCGCGAGGCCGGTCTGCGTAACCTGGAGCGGGAGATCGGCACGGTCTGCCGCAAGGTGGCCCGCAAGATCGCCGAAGGCCACAAGCGGCAACTGAAGATCACCACCGCCACCCTGGCCACCTACCTGGGGGCCGCCAAGTTCCTGCGGGACGAGGAGATGGACAAGAACGAGGTCGGCGTGGTCAACGGCCTGGCCTGGACCTCGGTGGGGGGTGAGGTGCTGCATATCGAGGCCACCACCATGGCCGGCAAGGGCGGCCTATCGCTGACCGGCCAGTTGGGCGACGTGATGAAGGAGTCGGTGCAGGCCGCCCTGGCCTACATCCGTTCCCATGCTGGAGATTTCCATATCGCCCCGGACTGGTTCCAGGAAAACGAGATCCATGTCCACGTGCCGGCCGGCGCCGTGCCCAAGGACGGCCCCTCGGCCGGTTGCGCCATGGTGACCGCCCTGGTCTCGGTCTTGACGCAGACAGCGGTCAAAAAAGATGTGGCCATGACCGGCGAATTCTCCCTGCGCGGCAAGGTCATGCCGATCGGCGGCCTGAAAGAGAAGATCCTGGCCGCGGTGCGGGCCGGTATGAAGACCGTGATCATCCCGGAACAGAACAAGAAAGATCTGGAGGATATCCCCAAGGAGATGCAGAAGAAGCTGCGCATCGTGCCGGTGAAGGAGATCGACGAGGTGCTCAAGCTGGCCCTGGAGAAGTACCCGATTCCGGCCCCCAAAAAGGCCAAGGCCGCCACACCCAAGGTGATGGTGCGGCCGAATCGTGAGATCACGGCCTGATGCGTCTGGCCGAGCTTGGCGAATTCGGTCTGATTGACCGGATTCGTGCCCGCTTTCCCCAGCCGGCAGCGCCGGAGCTGGGGATTGGCGATGATGCCGCCCTGCTTTCCCCCTCAGCCGGAATGCAGCTGGTGGTCTCTACCGACCTGCTGGCCGAAGGGGTGCACTTTGAACGCTCCTTCGGCCAGTTGCATCTGCTGGGCCGCAAGTCTCTGGCGGTCAACCTGTCCGACCTGGCCGCCATGGGGGCCAGGCCCCGCTGGTTTTTCCTTTCGCTGGCCATGCCGGCCGGTTTCCCCCTGGAAGAGATCGAGGCGCTTTTGGATGGCCTGGCCGAACAGGCCGCAGAGCATGGCGTGCTCTTGGCGGGCGGCGATACCTGCGGCTCAAGGAGCGGTCTGGTGATCTCGGTCACCATCATGGGGGAACAGCGGCCTGAACGGCTGCTGCGCCGCAGCGCAGGCCGTCCCGGCGACGATATCTGGGTCAGCGGCGCCCTGGGTGATTCGGCCCTTGGACTGCAGCTGTTGCTGGGCCAGGTTGAGAAGGCAGACGATACTGCGGCAAGCTACGTCATACATCGGCATCTTGATCCCACGCCCCGTTGCGGCTTAGGGCAGATGCTGGCCGAGGCCGGTCTGGTCAGCGCCATGATCGACATCAGCGACGGCCTGCTGGCCGACCTGGGTCATATCTGCGAGCAGTCCGGCTGTGGGGCCGAGCTTCAGCTGGGCCAGTTGCCCCGTTCCCCCCAGTTCGCTGCCCTGACTGATGCCGCATCGCCGTCATGCTGGCAACTGATGCTGTCCGGCGGCGAGGATTATGAACTCTGCTTCACCGCTCCTGCCGAGCGCCGGGCCGCCATCCAGAACCAGGCAAAAACTGCTGGCATTCCGGCCACGCTTATTGGTAAACTAACCGACTCCGGCGGGGTGGTTGCCCTCCTGCCGGATGGATCGATCTTCCAGCCCTCTGCTTCCGGCTATACCCACTTTTAAGGCCCCATTTGAAAGGAATTGTACCGATGTCCACCCCGCTTACCCCCCAACAAGCCCGCCGCACTGCCGATACCATCCGTTTTCTTGCCGCCGATGCGGTGGAAAAGGCCAATTCCGGCCACCCTGGTCTGCCGATGGGGGCCGCCGATATGGCGGTGGCCCTGTGGGGCGGTTTCCTGAACGTCAACCCGGCCGATACCGCCTGGGCCAACCGCGACCGTTTCATCCTCTCGGCCGGCCACGGCTCGATGCTGCTCTATTCGCTGTTGCACCTGTTCGGTTTTGACCTCCCCCTGGAGGAACTGAAAAACTTCCGCCAGTGGGGCAGCAAAACCCCCGGACACCCCGAGTTCGGCCACACCCCCGGTGTGGAAGTGACCACCGGTCCGCTGGGGCAGGGGGTTGCCAACGGCGTCGGCATGGCCCTGGCCGCCAAGATGGCTGCCGAGCGGTTCAATACCGCAGCCTTTTCTCCGATCACGCACCGGGTGTTCGGTCTGGTGGGCGACGGCGACCTGCAGGAGGGGATCAGCTATGAGGCAGCGGCCCTGGCCGGTCACCTGGGGCTGGGCAACATGGTCTACCTGTATGACGATAACAGCATCACCATCGAGGGTACCACCAACCTGGCCTGGTCCGAAGACGTGGCCAAGCGCTTCGAGGCAGCCGGTTGGCATATCCAGAAGGTGGACGGCCACGATCATGCCGCCCTGACCGCAGCCATCCAGAACGGCATCAACGAGACGGCCAAGCCGTCGCTGATCATCGCCACGACCCATATCGCCTTCGGTTCGCCCAACAAGCAAGGCACCTCCGGGGCCCACGGCTCGCCGCTGGGTAAGGATGAACTCGCTGCCACCCGTAAAAACCTGAACTGGGAGCTGGGGTCGTTTGAGGTGCCGGCCGAGGTGCGCGAGCTGTGCGCCGCCCGGGTGGCTGAGATGAAAAAGGGCTATGATGCCTGGCAGGCCGGTTTCAGCG
>DIKW01000028.1:3337-8993 GCA_002424705.1 Geobacter sp. UBA5608 | reverse complement strand
ATCTGGTAATCGCCGCTGCCGAAGATCGGGCTGCGTTCACCCCCTGCCGATCGTTTCGGGATCATGCGGATACCGATCAGCAGCAGGTACAGGCTGCCGGCGCCGAAAAAGATCAGCCCCAGGGCGGTCGGCTCGAACATGCCGATCGGCTGCAGGCCGTGTCGTTCGGCGATGGAGGAGACCAGGATGTTGGTGGAGGTGCCCACCAATGTGCAGACTCCGCCGAACATGGAGGCGAAGGAGAGCGGCAGCAAAAGCCGTCCGGCCTGGAAACCGCAGTCTTTGGCGATGGTCAGCATCACCGGCAGGAAGATCGCCACGGCGGCAGTGTTGTTGATGAAGGCCGATAAGAGGCCCACCATCAGCATCATCACCACCAGCACCAGCCAGAAGCTGACCCGTCCCAGCCGGGCCAGACTGTTGCCCAGCAGGTTGACGGAACCGGTCTTGAACAGGCCGGCCGACAGCACGAACATGGCACCCACCGTGACCGTGGCCGGGTTGCTGAAGCCGGCCACGGCATCTTCGGGCGCAATCATGCCGGACAGCAGCATGGCGCCCATGATGATCATGGCGGTCAGGTCCACCGGCAGCCGTTCGGTGGCAAACAGGATCACGGCCGAGAGCACGAGTCCGCATACCAGAATGATTTCGAGGGTCATGCTGCAAGCACCTGGTTCATGGTTTGACCTGCGTTATCCGGTGGGCTGGGGGCTGATAGTCGGCGGGCAGGTAGTCGGCCGGTATGGTGGTCATATTGCCGTCCCGCAGGGTGCTGTAGTGGGGCGACATGATCTCCACCCCGGCCTCGTTGAAATGATCTTGTATGTTGGCATGCAGCGCTGAGTAGACTGACGCCATGGCTGATGGCGCATCGGTATAGGCGTT
Source organism: Geobacter sp. UBA5608 (assembly GCA_002424705.1). GTDB lineage: Bacteria > Desulfobacterota > Desulfuromonadia > Geobacterales > Pseudopelobacteraceae > Trichlorobacter. The sequence goes on along the minus strand of DIKW01000028.1, from coordinate 8,105 downwards.
CAGCTCGTAGCTAACGTAGAAGTCGTTCAAGGCTGTCTGCAGCACGAACGGACGGGGCTCGGCCAGAATCCGTTCCGTTGCGCCTGCGGCGGAGATCAGCAGTTGATGCACCTGGCGCCAGGGCACGTCGTAGCCGATGGTGACGGTGGTGTTGAGGATCAGTTGGGCCGATGAGCTGTAGTTGATGATATGGCTGCCCAGCACCATGGCATTGGGCACGGTCACATCTACGTTTTTGGCGGTGCGGATGCGGGTTACCAGCAGGTTTTTCTCGATCACGTCCCCCATGGTATCGGCGATCTTGACTCGATCGCCGACGCAAAAGGCACGCATGTAGGTCAGGATCACCCCGGCCACCACGTTGGCAACCGCTGACGATGATCCCAGCGAGAACAGCACCCCCAGAAAGACCGATATCCCCTTGAAGGCCGGCGAATCGGAGCCGGGCAGATAGGGAAAGGCCATCACCACCGCAAAGGCGATGATCAGAAAACGGACGATCTTGAAGCTGGGCAGGGCCCAGTCGGGGTAGAAACCGGGCAGGGTGATGTTCTGCCGTTCCACCTCACTGAACAGAAAGCGGCTGAAGCGGATCACGTAATGGGTGCAGACGGCGATCACCGCCACAAAGAACAGGTTGGGCAGGTAGGTGGTTACCCCGTGCCAGACCTTGACGACCGGCGTTTCAATGTAGTCAAACAGCCGGTCCGCCAGTCCGGCGGTCCAGGGAAAGAAGCTCAACACCAGCGGGATGTAGAGGTAGAACAGGCCAAGCACCAGCAGGATGCGGCAGAAGCGCAGCATGGTGAGCAGTATGGCTACAGCCCGATCTTCATGCAAGAGCTCGATGCTCTGGAAGCGGATGGTGCGGATGCGGGTGCCGCGCCAAGTTTCGATCTGGGCGGTAAGACGGGGGAACAAGCGTCTGATCATGGCAAGCAAGGTTGCCAGGACCACCGTAACGGCAAGGGCCTTGGCTGCGTCGATCGCCAGGGTACGGGCGCTGCGTTCGGTTCGGTAGGCAGTGATTGCCGTACGGATGCGCTCGGTCAGGTCCTGAGCCAGTTCCTGGCGATTCCTGCCGTTGGCAGCGGCATCCTGATCGGTGACCGTCATCAGCACCTGGTCGTGCAAAACGATGTCGGTGCTGGTTTCGTGGTCGGACAGCGCGATCTGATCGAGGTTCAGCAGGCGATCGTGTGCCACGGCCTGTAGCCGCTTGCTGATGGCCTGCGCCCGGTCGCTCGGCGTGAAGGAGAGCACGCCGCTGGCGATGGTGAAGATCTCTTTCCCGTCCAGCAGCACCGTTGCGCCGTTATGGGGCAGGGGCGCGTTCGCCGCTGGGGGTGCGGCATGCAGCGGGCCGCTGACGGCGAGCAGGGATAACAGGCAGCAGAACAGCAGTCGCAGCAGCATTGTGATTATCCTTTCATCGTCTCGGCACGGTCAATGTTTGCGGATGTCGGCAGCGGGGTGCGGAAACGCAGGTCCAGCTGCCGGTAGGGGATCTCAATTCCGTGGGCGGTCAGTTTTTTGTAGAGCGCGGTGTTGAGGTTGCTGATCAGCAGCCCTTTGCGGTGGATCAGGGTGGTACTCCAGGCGCGCAGTTCAAACTCCAGGCCATGCTCACCAAAGGCCATCAGCCGGGTGCCGGGCGGCGGCGTCTGCAGCACATCCGGGTCCTGCTGGGCAACCTCCAGCAGTAGACCGGTCACCTGATCGATGTCGCTGCCGTAGGCCACCGTAACCGGAATCTTGAAACGCACCTTGCGCTCGTTGTGGCTCCAGTTGATCACGTCTTCGGTGATAAATTTCGAGTTGGGCACGATGATCGAGATGTTGTCGTTGGTCACCACGGTGGTGCTGCGGCCGCCGATCTGAACCACATCACCCTCCACATCGCCCACCACGATCCGGTCCCCCACCTTGATCGGCCGCTCAAACAGAATGATCAGGCCGCTGATGAAGTTGTTGACGATGTTCTGCAGGCCAAAGCCCAGGCCGATACCGACGGCGCCAGCCAGCACGTTGAGGGCGGTCAGGTCGATGCCGGCGGTCTGCAGGATAACCGCAAAGCCCACCACCAGCGCCAGGTAGCGCACAATGGAGCCGATCGCCTGGCGGGCCCCCACCTCCATCCTGGTGCGCACCAACAGCCGGTCGGCGATCAGTACCCGCAGTTTGCCCGACAGCCAGAACAAGAGCAACACTAGGATGATCAGCTTGGCGATCATCTCCAGCGTGATCGGCGTGGCACCCAGCTTGAGCAGCGTGGTGTCCAGCGCGGAACGGGAGTGATCAAACAGACGTTGGATGGCGGTCATGACACGGCCCCTTTCGATGGGTCAGGCACTAGTCGCTGTTGCCCAGCAGCTGACGGGCGGCGGTCTGGACCGGATCCCAGACCGGCGAGAAGGGCGGGGCATAGGACAGATCCAGATCAACCATCTGCTGTACGGTCATCCCGGCGGTAAGGACGGTTGCCAGTACGTCGATCCGTTTTGCTGCGCCCTCCAGCCCGACGATCTGGCCCCCCAGCAGACGGCCCGTGCCCTGTTCTGCCAGTAGTTTGACCGTGATCGAGCCGGCCCCGGGGTAGTAACCGGCCCTGGTCTTGCTCTTGATGGTGGCGGTGCGGTAGAGCAGCCCCAGTTGTTGCAGCTCCCGCTCCATCAGGCCGGTGCGGGCCACCTCGTATTTGCAGATCTTGCTGACCGCCGTGCCGACCACGCCGGGAAAGGTGGCATAGCCGCCGGCCAGGTTGGTGCCGGCCACGGTGCCCTGCTTGTTGGCAACGGTACCCAGGGCCACATGGAAGGGGCGTTTGCTGATCAGATGGAAACTCTCGGCGCAGTCACCGGCCGCCCAGATGTTGGCTGCCGAGGTCTGCATGCGGGGATTGACCCGGATCGAACCCTTTTCACCCAGGGTGATGCCGGCCGCTGCCGCCAGGGCAGTGTTGGGACGGGTACCCAGGCCGACGATCACCAGGTCGGCCGGCAGGCTGCGCTGATCAGTCACCACAGCGGTGACCAGACCATTGGCTGCTGCATAGCCGGTCAGTGACTCGTTCAGGTAGAGCTCAACCCCGATCTCACGCAACGCCTCTGAAACCAGGGCCCCCATGTCCGGATCCAGGGTGCCCATCACCTGTTCGCCCCGCTCCACCAGTGACACCTGCAGTCCCTGCCGTACCAGCGCTTCGGCCATCTCCAGGCCGATGTAGCCGCCCCCCACCACCACCGCCCGGCGGGGCAGCTGCTGATCCATGAACTGCTGTATCCGGATGCCGCTGGCCAGGGTGGAGAGGCCGAAGATGCCATCGGCCTCACTGCCGTCCAGTTTCGGCAGGATCGCCTCGGCACCGGTGGCGATCAGCAGCTGGTCGTAGGGTTCCCAGGTCTCGCTCCGACTGGACAGATTGATCACCCGCACACGCTGGTTGGTGGGGTCCAGTTCCAGCACCTCATGGCCGACACGGGCGTCGATCTGGTACTTCTCGCGGAATTTTTCAGGGCTGCGGGCCACCAGCCGTTCGGCTGATGTCACCAGGCCGGCGATGAAGTAGGGCATGCCGCAGGCCGAGTAGGAGGTGTGGGGGCTGCGTTCAAAGACCACGATCTCCCGGGCGGGGTCTTCCCTTCTGACCTTGGATGCGGCGCTCATGCCGGCGGCATCGCCGCCGATCACCACCAGACGTTGTGCTGTTGCCATTGCTGCTCCTCCTTGTGCGTACATCACCGACATCGACCGGGTCCTGTCCTGTCACCGGAACAGGAACAGCTTCCCTTTGAGTCATCTGCTTCACCACCGCCACAGCCGCGTCGCAGACCTTTGCGGCCGAACAGCTGCCCCAGGCCCAGACAGACACAAGCCAGCAGCATCAACAACAGCGTCAAAAGCAGGGTCGTCATGGAAGCTCCGCTACACTCAGGGCGTGGAACCGGTCGGTCATGATCGGAGCGATCCGTGCTCCCTGATGGATCAGCAGGAGGGCGGCCAGCCGCTCCCGCCGGCAGAAGGCCTGGGCCCGTTGTTCACCCATCACCATCAGTGCGGTGGCCAGGGCATCGGCCCGGGCCGCGGAAGGATCCAGCACCGTGGCCGAGGCCAGTTGGTGGCGAACCGGCCTGCCGCTGTTCGGGTCAATCGTATGGGCATAGGACTGGCCTTCTTCGATAAAAAAGTTGCGGTAATTACCGGAGGTGGCCAGACCGGTGGCAGACAGGCTCAGCACCTGAGCCACCGACCGTTCTCCCGGCAGCGGTTGTTCGATCGCGATCCGCCATGGCGTTCCATCGGGACGACGCCCCCTCATCCGCATCTCGCCGCCGATCTCCACCAGCAGGTCGTTGACCCCCGCAGTCATCAGCAGTTCCGCCAGTTGATCCACGGCATACCCCTTGGCAATGGCGGACAGGTCAACCCGCAGCTCGGGGATGCGTTTGCGCAATGCTGCCGGTTCGCGGCGGACCTGCAGCTTGCGGTAGCTCGTTTGTTGACGGGCCAGCTCCACCTGGCGGTCGCTGGGGCGTTGCCGGCCACGCGGGATGGGTCCGAACCCCCACAGGTCAACCAGCGGCCCTATGGTCACGTCAAAGGCGCCGTTACTCAAGACGCTGATCTGCTGGGCCAGTTCCACCACAGCAGCGGTCTCCGGCGATACGCTGAACCAGCCGGTGCCGCGCTGGTTGTTGAAACGTGACAGCTCCGAATCGGGATCATAGGTGGACATCAGCCGGTTGATCCGGTCCAGCCGCTGCTGCAG
>DIKW01000028.1:2069-3241 GCA_002424705.1 Geobacter sp. UBA5608 | reverse complement strand
GTGCAGCCGCCAACGATCAGCCAGCCAACCGTCAGCAGCACCAGGCAGCGCAGATAGCGGATCGGTCTGCTCATCGGTTACAGGTCTGCCAGTCCCTGGGCTTGTCGAACAAAACGGCGCATCCCCTGTTCCTCCTGGTCCCGCAAGGTCCGGAACAGGGTGGCGGTCTGCTCGGCATCACACTGCTGCAACAGATGGTCGTAAAAAGCGATCAGGGCGGTCCTGAAGCGGATCGCCGCACCGATCAGCTGGTCCAGGTCGGTCAGACAGGCCTTGGTCAGCAGCGCCGGATCGGGCACCGGAAAGGGCTGTTCGATCCGTTTGAACCAGTAGTCCAGCGCCTCATGGGGGGCCTCGGCCAGAAATTCGTCGATCGCCAGTGCCAGGCGGGCCTCGTGCTCAACCAGATAGTCCAGCATCAGACGGTTGCGGGGCGAGACCTCCCAGATGGTGCAGTCACGATAGAGTCGGCTGAGCGTGCGGTGGTACTCGGCCACCTGATGCTGCAGGATGTCGCGGGTCTGGTCAAAGCGCATGGCTGTCTCCCGTCGTTTCAGTCACAGGCCAAAGTCGTCAAACAGGATGTTCCGTCGTTCCACACCCAGGTTGTGCAGCAGGTCAACCACCGCCTTGGTCATCATCGGCGGGCCGCACAGGTAGTACTCGCAGTCCTCCGGGGCGCGATGGTGCTGCAGGTAGACCTCGTGGAGATAGCTGTGCACAAAGCCGACCGCGCCGGTCCATGCGTCTTCCGGTTGCGGGTCGGACAGCACCAGGTGCCATGTGAAGTTGGGATGCTCTGCGGCCAGCTGGTTGAATTCCTCTACGTAAAACGCCTCGCGCAGGCTGCGGGCCCCGTACCAGAAACTGATGGTGCGCCGGGATTTGAGCCGCCGCAGCTGGTCGAAGATGTGGGACCGCATCGGCGCCATGCCGGCCCCGCCCCCCACGAAGATCATCTCGGCGTCGGTCTCCCGTGCAAAGAATTCGCCATAGGGCCCGGAAACGGTAACCAGGTCCCCCGGTTTCAGGTTGAAGATGAACGAGGACATCTGGCCCGGCGGAGCCTCCGGGGCGGTGGGGGGCGGCGGGCAGATCCGCACGTTCAGCATCACGATATCCCGTTCGTCCGGGTAGTTGGCCATGGAGTAGGCCCGCATCACCGGCTGTTT
>DIKW01000028.1:0-1884 GCA_002424705.1 Geobacter sp. UBA5608 | reverse complement strand
CGGTTGGAGCGGACCCGGCACTGCCACTGGCGGATGGCGAAGATCTCCGGCGGCAGCTCCAGCTGCATATCCTGCTTGACGCTGACCTGACAGGAGAGCCGGTAGCCCTCCCGCGCCATCCGTCGGGTGATGTGGGCCGTTTCGGTGGGCAACAGGGCGCCGCCCCCGCTGTGGATCTTGACCTTGCACTGGCCGCAGGTGCCGCCGCCGCCGCAGGCCGAGGGGACAAAGATCTGCTGATCCGCCAGGGCGGACAGCAGCTTGCCCCCCGGCGGCACCACCAGCCGCTTGTCCGGGTCGTTGTTGATCTCCAGGCTGATCTCGCCGCTGGGGATCAACCGCGCGCGCACCAGCAGGATCATCACCACCAGCAGCATGATCACACCGGTGAAGGTCAGCACACCGAGCAGGACCGCTGTCATATCGGTTCGGTTCCGTTAGCCATGCTCATCCTCCTACAGGTTGATCCCGGAAAAGGACATGAAGGCCAGTGCCATCAGTCCCACAATCATGAAGGTGATCCCCAGCCCTTTCAGGCCGTCGGGCACGTCACTGTACTTGAGCTTCTCACGGATGCCGGCCAGCAGGCTGATGGCCAGGGCCCAGCCGGTGCCGCTGCCCAGGCCGAACACCACGCTCTGACCGAAGCTGTAGTCCCGCTCCACCATGAACAGCGAGCCGCCCAAGATGGCACAGTTGACGGTGATCAACGGCAGGAAGATCCCCAGGGCATGGTAGAGCGGCGGAAAGAAACGGTCCAGCACCATCTCCAGGATCTGCACAATGGCGGCGATCACGCCGATATAGCAGATCAGGCCGATGAACGACAGGTCCACCTCGCCGAATCCCAGCCAGGCCAGGGCGCCGGGCTTGAGCACAAACTGGTACAGCAGGTTGTTGGCCGGTACGGTCAGGGTCTGCACCACGATCACGGCGATGCCGAGCCCGATGGCGGTGTCCAGTTTCTTGGAGACCGCCAGCAGGGTACACATACCCAGAAAAAAGGCCAAGGCCATGTTCTGGATGAACACGGACTGCACGAACAGGCTCAAATAGGCTTCCATCGGCTAGCCCTCCCTCTCCACCTGCTCCGGTTTCCAGCTGCGTACGGCCCAGATGATCAGGCCGATCAGGAAAAAAGCGCTGGGGGGCAGCAGCATCAGGCCGTTGGGCTGATACCAGCCGTTGTTGGCGACCAGTGGCAGGATGGTATGGCCGAACAGGGTGCCGGAGCCGAGCAGTTCACGGAAGAAGGCCACGATGAACAGCACCAGGCTGTAGCCCAGCCCGTTACCGATACCGTCCAGAAAACTTAAGCCCGGCGGGTTTTTCATGGCAAAGGCCTCGGCCCGGCCCAGTACGATGCAGTTGGTGATGATCAGCCCCACAAAGACCGAAAGCTGCTTGCTGATCGAAAAGGCGTAGGCCTTGAGCAGCTGGTCCACGATGATCACCAGGGTGGCGATGATGGTCATCTGGATAATGATCCGGATACTGCCCGGGATATGCTGGCGGATCAGGCTGACCGACAGGCTGGAAAAGGCCGTCACCAGGGTGACTGCCAGGGCCATCACCGTGACGGTCTCCAGTTTCGAGGTAACCGCCAGTGCTGAACAGATGCCGAGTATCTGCAGGGCGATCGGGTTCTTGTGCAGCAGCGGGTCCAGCAGGACTTCTCGTGCGGTACTCATGGCAGTACCCCTCCTGTGCTGCGCAGCTGGTGCAGCAGCGGTTGATAACCGTTTTCTCCCAACCAGAAACGCAACAGGTTGCTGACCCCCCGCGCCGTCAGGGTCGCCCCGGCCAGGCCGTCGACCTGATAACGGGACTCCGGGCTGCGGGGATCTACCGTACCCTTGAGTACCTCGATCCGCAGTCTGCCGT
>DIKW01000063.1:1220-3087 GCA_002424705.1 Geobacter sp. UBA5608 | reverse complement strand
AGGCGCCGGATCATCTCCGGGTCGCTGGCGCCATGGTCGGGGTGGTGTTCCTTTACCAGGGCCCGATGCCGTTCCTTGATTCGGCGAATGGTGAGCAGATCGTTCTCATGCAGCCCGAACAGATGCAGCGCAGCCTTCAGTTCCTGGTAGGTCATGGCCCTGCCGGAAAGGCACCGGTTGCGTCCAGTTTGATAAAACGACGCAGCGCACTGGTGATCCCGGCGGCATCAAGCCCGTAGATGGCCCGCAGTTCATGCTGCTCGCCCTGCTCGATGTACTGATCGGGGTAGCCCAGCCGCAGCACCGGCACGCCGTTTACTCCCTGCTGTTCCAGCAGCTCCAGCACTGCCGTGCCGAAACCGCCCTGCAGGGCGTTCTCCTCCACCGTCACCAACCGTCCAAAACGCTGCACCAGCGACAGGATCAGTTCCTGATCCAGCGGCTTGACAAAGCGGGCATTGACCACGGTCAGGTTGATCCCTTCACCGGCCAGTGCCTCGGCGGCCTCAAAGGCAGGCATGACCATGCTACCCAAGGCCAGTATCACGCCGTCGCTACCTTCACGGATCAGTTCGGCCGTGCCGATTGGCAGCGACTTCAGCTCCTGCTCCAGTGGCACCCCGTAGCCGTTGCCGCGGGGATAGCGCAGCGCCACCGGGCCGCTGTGGTTGATGGCGGTCTTGAGCATATGCTGCAGTTCGTTCTCGTCCTTGGGTGCCATCAGGGTCAGGTTGGGCAGATGACGCAGGTAGGAAAGATCGAAGACGCCATGATGGGTCGGGCCGTCGTTACCCACCACCCCACCCCGGTCCAGGGCAAAGATCACCGGCAGGTTTTGCAGACAGACATCATGCATCACCTGGTCATACGCCCGTTGCAGGAAGGTGGAGTAGACGGCAAAGACCGGCTTTTTGCCTTCAGCGGCCAGGCCGGCGGCAAAGGTGACACCGTGCTGCTCGGCGATGCCGACATCGAAAAAACGCTCCGGATGCTGTTTGGCAAAGCTGGTCAGGCCGGTGCCGTCCGGCATGGCAGCGGTGATGGCCACCACCCGCTCGTCGTCATCGGCCAGCCGGGCCAAGGTATTACCGAAGATGGCGGTGTAGGAGGCAGCGCCCCCCTTCCCTTTCAGCACCTTGCCGGTCCCGATCTCGAACGGTCCCACCCCGTGGAACAGCGCCGGATTATCCTCGGCCGGCTTGTAGCCCTTGCCCTTGGTGGTCAGCACATGCACCAGGACGGCATTATTGAGTTTTTTTACCCGCTCCAGGGTTTCGGTTAACAGTGGCAGGTCATGGCCGTCAATCGGCCCGATATACTCGAAGCCGAAGGCCTGAAACAGCATGGCCGGGGTAAAGAGCCCTTTGAAGGATTCCTCAGCCCTGCGGGCCAGCTTAAGGACGTGATGTCCCATGCCGGCTTTGGCATCTTTGAGGAACAGTTCAGCCTCGCGCTTGATCTTATGGACAAACTCGCTGCTGGAGGTACGGGACAGAAACCCGGACAAGGCCCCCACATTCTCGGCGATCGACATCTCATTGTCGTTTAAGACCACCACCAGGTCACGGTTTAAGTGCCCGGCATGATTGAGGGCCTCATAGGCGATGCCGCCGGTCATGGATCCATCGCCGATTATCGCCACCACCTTGTTACTGCGGCCGCCCAGGTCCCTGCCGACGGCGTAGCCGGTGGCCCCGGAGATGGAGGTGGATGAGTGACCCACCTCCCAAACATCATGCACCGACTCACAGCGTTTGGGAAACCCGCTGATGCCGTGCAAGGTGCGTAGGGTGTGGAAGCTGTCGCGGCGTCCACAGATGATCTTGTGGGCGTAGGCCTGGTGCCCCACGTCCCAGATCAGCTTGTC
>DIKW01000063.1:0-1175 GCA_002424705.1 Geobacter sp. UBA5608 | reverse complement strand
TGCCCGCCATTTTGGGCGCAGGTCTCGATGATCAGCTGCCGCAGTTCTGCCGCCACCTCAGGCATGTCTGAGGCGGGCAGTTGCCGCAGATCCTCGGGATCGTTGATCTGGTGTAGGATAGACATGGCGCTAGTTTTTCCGTTCCACAATGTACCTGGCGATCTCGCGCAGGGGTTCGGCCTCTGTCCCGAAGCTGGCCAAGGCATTCAGGGCCTCGTCCATCATACTTTTCGCCTCCTGCTTGGCGGCGGCCAGCCCCATCACCGCCGGGTAGGTGGCCTTGCCGCGGGCCTCGTCGCTGCCGGCATCCTTGCCGATCTCTTCGGTGGTGCCCTCAATATCAAGGATGTCGTCCGCGATCTGAAAGGCCAGGCCGGCTGCCTCACCGTAACGCCGGATGGCTGCCAGCTGTTTTTGGTCGGCGCCGCCTAACAGCGCACCGGCCACCACCGAGGCCTTGATCAAGGCGCCGGTCTTGTGGGTGTGGATGTACTGCACCGTGGGCAGATCCATCTCCGGCTGGCCTTCGCTCTCCATATCCACCACCTGGCCGCCCACCATGCCGTAGGAACCGGCGCAGGTGGCAATCTCGCTGATCACCGCCAGCCGGGCCGCAGGATCGACACCGGCGCTAAAGGCCGGGTTGGCCATCAGCTTAAAGGCCTCAGTCAGCAGACCGTCGCCGGCCAGGATGGCGATCGCCTCGCCGAACACCTTGTGGTTGGTAGGACGGCCACGCCGGAAATCGTCATCGTCCATGGCCGGCAGGTCGTCGTGGATCAGGGAATAGGTGTGGATCATCTCCATGGCGCAGGCCGCCGGCATGGCCTTATCGATAGCGCCGCCAACCGCCTCACAGGCCGCCAGCAGCAGGATCGGCCGCACCCGCTTGCCACCGGCAAAGATCGAATAGCGCATCGCCTTGTGCAGGTTCCGGGGGCGTTCCTCTTCCCTGGGCAGGTGCTGCTCCAGTGCGGCATCCACCACGGCGATCTTTTCTTTCAGGTATGCTTTCAGGTCCATGGGCACCCTTTCCTAGTCGTCCTCTTCGTCACCGGCGCCGAACGGTTCGCGCCGGAAGGAGCCGTCACGCTGTTTGATCAGCATCTCCACCTTGCGCTCGGCCTCATCCAGTTTTTTGGCACAAAAAGCGGCCTGCCTGACCCCTTCCTCAA
>DIKW01000035.1 GCA_002424705.1 Geobacter sp. UBA5608 | reverse complement strand
CGGAAGTTGGGGTATTCCCAGAGGATGTTCCCCTTGCGATCCAGGATCTGGGCGGTCATGATCAGGTAGTTGTAGTCGGCCTCAAGGGTCTCCAGCAGGTTGGCCGAAACTATCCGCTCCGGGCGGGTGATGCCGCTGATCACCACCACCATCAGGGCATCCAGGCTGTTTTTGCGGATCAGCTCGGTCATGCCGTCGGTCTTCCAGAAATACTTATTGTACTGGATCGAGGCGTCGTCGCGCCGCTCACGCCTGAAGAGCTGCTCCTTGAACAGGGCCTGGGGATCGGTGTCCAGCATGGTCACGGTGTAGAAGCTGTTGGTATTCTTGATCAGCCGCGTCAACGAGCGTTCGTACAGCCGGCTCTGTCTGGTCAGCAGGTCGATCAACTCCTCCCGCTGGGGGTGGCGGATGTCGGAATCGCTGTCCACGATGATCGGCACGATGCCAAGCACCTTGACCTGTTCAGCAACACTGTCTTGCGGGACATTGAAATAGTTGTGGGCGCAGCCGCTGAAAAGCGGCAGCAGGGCCAGGCCCAGCAGCAGTACCAGCCGTTTCATGTCGCCTCCTCGCGTGGATTGATGCAGGTTCTGCAACTGGTTATCTATACCAGATGCCGACCACTATTTCCAGACCGTTCTGTCGGCCTCAGCACCGGATATTTGATTGACAAGCATGCTCGGCTTACCGTACTGTTCCGCTTAACAATCTGCTTATCGAGAGTGGTGGAGGGATAAGGCCCGACGAAGCCACAGCAACCGGTCCCGGCAGGGACGTCAGGTGCTAAATCCTGCCGCAAGGCGAAGATGAGCGAGGTTTTCGGCGTACACCACCCAAAGCCCCTGCTCATCATGAACAGGGGCTTTTTACATGTCGGTCGGCATCGTCCAGGAACAGAGCATCACCTTTGACGCAGGCATCAGGCTGGAGAGCGGGCGGATTCTTGCGCCGGTGACCCTGGTCTATGAGACCTACGGCGCCCTGAATGCCGATCGTTCCAATGCCATTCTGGTCGAGCACGCCTGGACCGGCGATGCCCACCTGGCCGGCAAGCGACGGGAAGAGGAGACCAGGCCCGGCTGGTGGGATGCCATTGTCGGTCCCGGCCGTTTGCTGGACACCGAGCGCTACTTCGTGATCTGTTCCAACGTGATCGGCTCCTGCTACGGCTCTACCGGCCCCACCTCGATCAACCCCAAGACCGGCAAACGTTACAATCTGACCTTCCCGGTGATCACTGTGCGCGACATGGTGCGGGCGCAAGAACTGCTGATCGATCATCTGGGAATCGACCGGCTGTTGACCGTGATCGGTGGCAGCATGGGCGGCATGCAGGCCCTGGAATGGGCCACCCAATACCCGCAGCGGATCGCCTCAGCTATCGTGCTGGCCACTACGCCCCGGCCCTCGCCTCAGGCGATCTCGCTGAACGCCGTGGCCCGCTGGGCCATCTTCAACGACCCCACCTGGAAAAAGGGCGAATACAAGCATAACCCCAAGGATGGCCTGGCCCTGGCGCGGGGGATCGGCCATATAACCTTCCTGTCGGACGAGTCGATGTGGCAGAAATTCGGTCGGCGCTACTCGGCCAAGGATGGCCTGTTCGATTTCTTCGGCCAGTTTGAGGTGGAGCGCTACCTGAACTACAACGGCTACAACTTTGTGGACCGTTTCGATGCCAACGCCTTCCTGTATCTGGCCAAGGCGCTGGACCTGTATGACGTGGCCTGGGGCTACGAGTCGATGGCCGAGGCCTTTGGCCAGGTGACCGCGCCGATCCAGTTTTTCGCCTTTACCTCCGACTGGCTCTACCCACCCTACCAGACCGAAGAGATGGCCACCTGTCTGCAGGCGCAGGGCAAACCGGCCGAGTACCACCTGATCCCCTCGGCCTACGGCCACGACGCCTTTCTGCTGGAACACGAGACCTTTGCCCCGCTGGTACGCGCATTTCTGGACCGGGCCGCCAGGGGCTAGCGGATGGCATGTCCGCAGGGAGTCAATCCAAAGCAGTGGCGCAGCCTGCGGCACTCGGTTGGCCGGGCCATTGCCGACTTCGCTCTGATCAAGGAGGGCGACCGGATCTGCGTCGGTCTGTCCGGCGGCAAGGATTCACAGGTCATGCTGCTCCTGCTGCACGAGCTGCAGCAGCGGGCACCGATCCGCTATGAACTGCTGCCGGTCACGGTGGATGCCGGCTTCGAAGGTTTTGACAGCCAGGCGATCCAGCGTTTTGTAGAACCGCTGGGCCTGCCGCTGATGATTGAACAGACCGACCATGCTGCGCTGATCAACGCCAAACTGCGGCCCGGTTCATCCTACTGCGCCTTCTGCGCACGGCTGAAGCGGGGGGCGTTGTACGGCGCGGCCCGCCGGCTGGGCTGCAACCTGCTGGCCCTGGGCCACCACCGTGATGACTTTATCGAGACATTGCTGATGAATCAGTTTTTCATCGGCACCTTGAAGGCGATGGCACCGAAAACAGTCTGTGACAACGGCGACATCACCGTGATCCGCCCCCTGGTCTACCTGGCTGAAGATGAGATCGTCGAGCTGGTCCGTCAGGCCGGTATCCGGGCAGTCTCCTGTTCCTGTCCGGTGGCCGGCGACCCCGACCAGCAGCGCCAGCGGATGAAGCGGCTGCTTAAGGAGCTGGAGCGAGAGATTCCCCAGGTCAAAAACTCGCTGTTGGCTGCCCTGGGCAATGTCCAGCCGCGGCACCTGCTGGACCAACGGCTGACCCTGAAGGAGTAACCTGCGATGCGTATCGGACATGGCTATGATGTCCACCGGCTGGTGGATGACCGCAAGCTGATCATGGGCGGGGTGGAGATACCCTGGGAAAAGGGGTTGTTGGGACACTCCGATGCCGATGTGCTGCTGCACGCCATAGCCGATGCCCTGCTGGGGGCGCTGGCTATGGGGGATATCGGCAAGCATTTTCCCGACAGCGATCCGGCCTTCAAGGGGGCCGATTCGATGAAGCTCGTGGAGCATGTGGTGGGATTGGTGCGACAGCGGGGCTACCGGGTGGGCAATCTGGATGCCACCATCATTGCGCAGCGACCCAAGATGGCGCCGTATATACCGGCCATGCGGGAGAATATCGCCCGGGTCTGCGGGGTGGAGGTCGAGCGGATCAACGTGAAGGCCACGACGGAAGAGGGGCTGGGTTTCACCGGCAGCGGAGAAGGCATCGCGGCCCATGCCGTGGTGCTGATGGAAAGAATTGAAGAGGCGTAGATGCTTTTACCGATTTCAGATCAAGGATGATCTCAAGGCGGCGAGGATTTCGGCGACGCAGGCGTACACGTCAGTGCGTCGAGGAGCCGCAGACGAGCCAACGAAGAGAGGGCCTTGATATGGAATCGGTTATTACATCTCCATGACCACCGGCAGGATCATCGGCCGCCGCTCGACGGTTTTCTTGAAAAAGCGCCGCAGCGCCTGACGCAACGCCTGACGGACCTCGTCCGGTTCTTTGCGCATCTCGGCGTTCAGTTCTTGTAGTGCCTCCTGGGCCGTCAGGCGGGCCTGCTCCAGATAGTCCTGACTCTCATCCTCGTAGACCACACCGCGGGTCACGATCTCCGGCCCGTAGATCAGGTCGCCGCTGGCCAGCCTGATGCCGACGATCGCCACCACCATGCCGTCCTCGGACAGGATGCGGCGGTCTTTAAGGACGATCTCGCCCACATCCCCCACCCCCTTGCCGTCCACAAAGACCCGGCCGGTCTCGATGGTCTCCTCGATGCAGGCGGTATCGTTGTAGAAACTGACCATGTCGCCGTTGATCGCGAGCAGGCAGCGCTCTTCAGGGATGCCGACCTTGGCAGCCAGTCGGCGATGCAGCACCAGATGGCGGTATTCGCCATGGATCGGCATAAAGAAGCGGGGCTTGACGATGTTCATCAACAGTTTCAGCTCTTCCTGGCTGGCGTGGCCGGAGACATGCACCTCGGAGACCTTCTCGTGGTGCACCTCGGCCCCGCGGCGGTAGAGGTGGTTGATCAGCTCCGAGATGGTCCGTTCATTGCCCGGTATCACCCGCGAGGAAAGGATCACCGTGTCGCCTTGTTCCAGCTTGATCTGCTTGTGGTCATCCATGGCGATCCGCACCAGGGCCGACATCGGTTCACCCTGGCTGCCGGTGGTGATCATGCAGACCTGGTCGCGTGGCATGTCCGGCAGGCACTTCAGGTCCATCAGCAGGTCGTCCGGTATGTTCAGGTAGCCCAGCTCCCGGGCGATCCGCACGTTGGCGATCATCGAACGGCCGTTCAGCAGCACCTTGCGGCCGCAGGCCGCCGCCACATCGGCCACCTGCTGCACCCGCTGGATGTTGC
>DIKW01000007.1 GCA_002424705.1 Geobacter sp. UBA5608 | reverse complement strand
CCATCTGCACGGCGGCCAGCGGGTTCTCCAGATCCCGTTCGCCACTGTAGCGGCTCTTGGGTTTGTCGCTGGTGGCCAGCCACTCCTCTTCGGAGCCCCAGTAGACATCCTCTTCCGGCTCCCAGACATCCTCGCGGCCGCCGCCGAAACCGAAGGTCTTGAAGCCCATCGACTCCAGGGCGCAGTTGCCGGCCAGGATCATCAAGTCGGCCCAGGATATGCTGCGTCCGTACTTCTGCTTGATCGGCCAGAGCAGGCGACGGGCCTTGTCCAGGTTCACGTTGTCCGGCCAGCTGTTGAGCGGCGCCAGGCGCTGGGACCCGGAGCCGGCCCCGCCGCGACCGTCCCCCATCCGATAGGTGCCGGCGCTGTGCCAGGCCATCCGGATCATCAGACCGCCGTAGTGCCCCCAGTCGGCCGGCCACCATTCCTGCGAGTCGGTCATCAGGGCGATCAGATCCTTTTTAATGGCCGCAAGATCGAGTTTTTTAAACTCCTCACGGTAGTTGAAGGCTTCGCCCATTGGATTGGATTTGGCGGATTGCTGGTGCAAGATATGGAGGTTCAGCTGGTTCGGCCACCAATCACGGTTCGAGGTACCACCGCCCGCCACCTGCCTGCTGGATTTTCCCGTCACCGGACATGTATTGTTGTCACTCATGAACTGCGCTCCTTTCGTGGCTTACTTTCCACACACCATGCTGGCCGATCCTCGGCCAGCGCCTGCACAGCACAACACTCTAACCACACCATCGTACCCCATCTGCAAAACATGGCAACTAACTACAAAAGAAAAATACCTAACACTGGGCTTTAAAAAAAGCGGGTGCCGACCGGCAACCCGCTTGCTGAAGACGTGCCTACTTGATCTGGACAAACATCGAACCTGCCACACCGCAGACCGGGCATTTATCCGGCGCAGCCTTCTCGTGGGTGTGGCCACAGATCGGACAGACGTAGTAATCGAACTGCTCACCGGCCTGGCCCAGGGTGTCGAAGGCCTTCTGATACAGTTCGGCATGGGTCTTCTCAACGGTGTTGGCATAGCTGAAGGAACGCAGCGCCTCGCTGGCCCCTTCCTGCTTGGCATCCTCGATCATCGGCGGATACATCTCCTTGAACTCGTGGGTCTCGCCGCCAATCGCCTCCTGTAGATTTTCTTTCGTACTCTTGATGCCGCCCAGCGCCTTCAAGTGGGCATGGGCATGTACCGTCTCAGCCTCGGCAGCAGCACGGAACAGGCGGGCCACCTGGGGCAAGCCTTCTGCATCGGCCTGCTTTGCAAAGGCCAGGTATTTACGGTTGGCCTGCGATTCGCCGGCAAAGGCATCCATCAGATTCTGCTCGGTCTTCGGTCCATTCGCCATCGGTACATCCTCCTTATGGTTGTAGTAGTGTCTTGACTCGCGCTATCTCTTTGCAAACAGGAATAATACCTATTTAGTAACATGTCAAGGCCATTTTATCTGCGTATCCTTTTTTCTTCCAGGGCCGTGGTCACATAACGCGCAATACATTGGGCAATCTGCTCCGGTTGTGAACGGTCATTGTTGAACAGCAGGTCGTACAACAACGGATCATGATCATTTTGGTGCAGAAAATCCCTGGTAAAGGCATCACGCTGTCGCTGCTGCTTCAGCACCAACCGCTCTGCCTCCTCCTCCGGTATCTGCAAGCGCTGGGCGGTGGTACGCACCTTGAAGCGCTGCGACCCGTACACCCTAAAATGCCAGGCATGCTCAAAATGCTTTGTCAGGATCGCACCGCCCAACTCCATGATGATCACATTGCCCTGTTCGGCCAATGACACCACATGCTTGCAGAGCAGACGAAAACAGTCCTGGCTATGGGTCCAGCGGGGGGAAAAGGTCGCCAGCAGGTCATCGACGATCCGGTTCTTGTCACCCAAACTCTCCAGAATATCGCGAGAGATATTGTGACGACGTGCCACCTCGTCAAGTACCGCCCGGTCGATCAGGAGCCACGCTTCGCCAGTCTGTTGCTGCATCAGTTGGCAGAGCTGTTCGGCCACAGGATACCCTTGACAGCCAAACTGCCGCGACAGGGTGATGCAGGGGTTTGGCCGTGGCTGACGAAGATGCTGCACTGCCTTCTCTTTCTGCGTGCGGTTGTACTCCTCCAGCGCGCCAATCCGCAGGTCAACCGACGGTATGAACAGATTGTCAGGCATCAGGCACTTCCTTTCTCATCAGAAGACGCTGTTCAGTAGTGTAGCGCAGTTTGAGGAATCTACAAGTCCAGCGCGTCTGGAGATCGCTGCCATGCGCAATGTTTTCTTGACAAGAACGGTGCAAAACATAATACTTCTTAACAAATAATGCAAAACAGGAGCGCTGCCGTGGCGAAGCCGATCAACAAGGAACAGCTAGAGCAGTCCATACAACGTTTTATCACGGCCTGCAAACAGGCCGGTCTAAAGGTCACCCACCAGCGCACTGAAATTTACCGTCAGCTGTTGCTGACCCCTGACCATCCATCGGCTGAGATGCTGCATAAACGCCTGCTGCCGATGCTGCCCTCCATCTCGTTGGATACGGTCTATAGAACCTTGACCACCCTCGAACAGCACGGTTTTGTATCCCGCATCCAGACCGCCGAAAGCCAGGCCCGCTTCGAAGCCATCTACGAGCCCCACCATCATCTGATCTGCAGCCGCTGCAAACAGGTGCTTGACTTCCACTGGCCGGCCATTGACCAGCTCGATCTGCCTGCCAACGTGCATGGCTGGGGCCAGGTCGATTCCAAGACCATTGTCGTGTACGGCGTCTGCCGACAGTGCGCCGGCCACTGACCTCTACCCCCAGCCCCCCCCGCTCCTGAAAAAAATCTGTTGACACCGAAACGCCAAACATATATTGATAACAAAAATCATTTACAGAAGGGGGCGGCTCGTGGCGGTTCATTTCAGACATACAACAGCATGCCGGACGACAACCACACCTGCCACCGCCCTGCTCGAACAGTTTAACGATCCGCTGGACTGCCTGACGGCCCACCTGATGCTGGAATCTGCCGAGGTGCTGGCTGGGGTCAAACCGGCCAACCTGATTTCACTGGTCAATCGTACCCGCCCCTGCGGTCGAAATCTGTATCACCTGTGGCACCAGCTTGGGGAGCAGGCTCTGCAGCGTCTGAGCAGCCTGCAGATCATGGTATTGCACAACAAAGGCACGGCACTGCTGCTGTTGTGTTACAGCAGCGCATCCCTAGAGCGTCAACTCAGCCACAACGGCATACGCGCTCTGCTGGGCAAGGCCGGCTACAGGCCTGAAGCCGGAACCGATGTACTGCTTGACGAACTTAAGCGGCGCATTGCACACAACGGTGCCTTCCCCCATGAGATCGGTCTGTTTATCGGCTATCCGGCCAAGGATGTAGCCGCCTTCATGGGACTGATCAAGCTGCCCTTCACCTGTCAGGGCCCCTGGAAGATCTACGGCAATCCCGGTCAAAGCCTGTCCCTTGCTGACCAGTTCCGCCACAAACGTCAGTGGATGGGGTCCCGCTTGTCTGGCTGCACAACACTCGGCCCCTGCTTAGAGACGCTTAACCGCAACAGCCAGCATTTTTTTTGCCAGCCTACTGATAATTTGGATCATTACCAACAAAGGGAGGCTGCATGAGCATCGTACTGGTTGGCGGTATGGACCGCCTGGGTGAACAGTATCAGAAAGAAGCCAAAAACCATGGCGTGGAGTTGCGCATCTTCAGCCAGGCGGAGCACAACATGGGCTGCAAGATTAAAAACGCCGATGCCGTGGTGATCTTCACCAACAAGGTGTCACACCATGCCCGTAACGAGGCGGTTGCGGCAGCCAAACGGCACGGCATACCGGTGTTCATGCACCACGCCTGCGGGGTCTGCACCCTGCGGGAATGTCTTAAATGCCTGCAGATAGTCAACGGGGGGCAGAGCACGATGGATGCCCCTAACCTGTGCAAAGAGCGGAGAAGCTGAGATGGGCCAACGCACAATTACCAGTAGTGAACTTTTTGGTGATCAACAAGAGATCATCATCCTGCATGCCGGCGAACAGTACCGGCTGCGGATTACCAGTAACAATAAACTGATCATGACCAAGTAGTCACAACCATTAACAAAAACACCTCACTCAAGCCAGCCATTGGTTTTCATGACTACCATGCAGCCAGCCAGAGACAAAAAAAGGAGCCTGTCCATGACTGCACTGCGTACCACCACCACCGCCCTGATGTTTGCCCTGATTAGCGCCACCACTGCCCTGGCCGGCCCGCCCCTGGCCACCGACGATGCCGGTACCGTTGAGGTGGGTAGCCTGGAGATCGAACTGAACGGCTCCTACGCGACAGACCGGCAACGTTCTGCAGGTGTCACAGCCAAAACCCAGGCCAGCGATGGCGAGCTCAAGCTGACCACCGGACTGTACAAAGACCTGGGCCTTGCATTGGCCGTCCCCTACCTGTTCAGCGCCCGCGACACAGAAGATGGCGCCCTGGTGGGCAAAGACAGCGGCTTCGGTGATATGACCATTGAACTCAAGTACGCCTTTGCCGAACTGGCCGGTGTCAAACTGGCCATCAAGCCGGCCCTGACTCTGCCCACCGGCAAGGACAGCCTCAGTGACGGCCACGTCCAATATTGCGCCACCCTGATCGCCAGCAAGGAGTTTGCTGACGGCAAATATGCCCTGCATGCCAACCTGGGCTATGAGCATCATCGCTACCACGCCCATGCCAGGGCTATCAGTCACAGTAACCTCTGGGCTGGCTCGATTGCAGCAGAAGCGGAAGTAGTGGACGGCTTGGTAGTGGTGGCGGACGTTGGTGTCGCAACCAACCCCCACAAAGGTCAGCACGAGCTGCCGGTCTATGCCTTGACCGGTGCCCGCTATGAGATCAACAAGCTGCTTGATATTAACGCCGGCATCAGGTTCGGCCTGACCAGCCCCGAAACCGATGTAACTGCCCTGTACGGCATTGTGTTGAAGTTTTAATCACACAAAAGGAGACTGAATGATGCCACTTGAACTGCTCACCCCCGGCGAACGGGGCGAAATCATGGAAGTCAGACACTGCGGTGGCTGCGGTGGGGGATGTCACTCCCATGGCCACCAGCATACCCACCACCAGGGGAAGCAGCAGCACCACAAGGCCACTACGACCCGTGCAGAAGAGATGGGGCTGCGGGTGGGCAAGCAGGTGGAGATGTTGAAGAATGACGGCAACCTGCTGTTGCTGCTGGTGGATGATGCCCGTATCGCCATCGACCGCAGAATGGCCCGCAGCATCAAGGTAAAGGGAGTAACAACATGAACCTGAGTAATCTGAAGCCAGGCCAGCAGGGCACAATCCTCAAGCTGGAAAGCAGTATCGGACCAATCCGGCGTCGCCTGATGGACATGGGGGTGATCCCCGGCGAACGGATCAAGGTGGAGAAGATCGCCCCGATGGGTGACCCGATCGAGGTATCCGTCAAGGGCTACAAGCTGTCGCTACGCAAGGGCGAAGCCAAGGGGATCGAGATCGAGGTGACCCCATGAGCAAACAACAACCGCTGATAGTGGCCGTGGCCGGCAACCCCAATGCCGGTAAGTCGACCCTGATCAACGCCATTGCCGGCAGTCGCCTGCATGTGGGTAACTGGCCCGGGGTGACCGTTGAAAAGAAAGAGGCCCTGTTTGAGGTGGAGGGACGCACGATCCGGCTGGTGGACCTGCCGGGCTGCTACTCGCTCTCCCCCTACAGCCAGGAAGAGATCATCACCCGTGACTATCTGGTCAACGAAAAGCCTGATCTGATAGTCAACGTAGTGGACGCCACCAACCTCGAACGTAACCTCTACCTGACCATCCAGCTGCTTGAACTGGGCATACCGATGATACTGGCTCTCAACATCTACGACGAGGCCGTTGCCAAAGGGTATCAGATCAACACCCACCAGATGGAGCAGGTGCTGGGGATCGCCGTGGTACCAACCTCGGCCACCCGCAAGACCGGCCTGGACGACCTGATGCAGCGGGTGGTGAGCGTTGCCGCCGATCTGCCGGCACACCGCCCCCGGGTGCTGAACTACGGCGAGGATATCGAGACCGTCCTGAGCGGACTGAAAAGACACCTGGCAGAGCAGCACGCCACCTTGCTGGAGCAGTACCCACACCGCTGGCTACTGCTGAAACTGCTGGAGGGTGACGCCCTGGTACTCAAGGCGGCCAGTGTCAGTGCCGATCTCCTGCCGCTGCACCTGCTTGAGCATCTGCAGCGGGCCCACGGGGACGACATCGAGGGGCTGTTGGCCGATCAGCGTTACGGCCTGGCCACCGGCCTCTCCCGTGAGGTGCTGCACAAGCCGGAAAAGCGCAGCATCGAGCTGACTGAACGGATTGACCGGGTAGTCTTGAACCGTTTTCTGGGCATACCGATCTTTGCGGTGGCCATGTGGCTGCTGTTTAAACTGACCTTTGACCTGTCGTCCCCCTTCAGCGATTGGCTGGACGCCATGACCAGCGGCCCCTTCAAACGCTGGGTAACGGCCATCCTTGGTGGCATCGGCGCGCCGGACTGGACCGTCTCGCTGGTCAATGACGGTGTGATCGCCGGGGTCGGCTCGGTACTGGTGTTTGTACCGGTGATCTTTGCCATGATGTTCTTCATCACTTTCCTGGAGGGCAGCGGCTATATGGCGCGGGCCGCCTTTGTGATGGACCGGGCCATGCACGCCATCGGCCTGCACGGCAAGTCATTCATCCCGATGCTGCTGGGCTTTGGCTGCAACGTGCCGGGCATCTACGCCACCCGCACCCTGGAAAACCCCAAGGACAAGATCCTGACCGCCCTGTTGATCCCGCTGATGTCCTGCGGCGCCCGTCTGCCGGTCTATGTGCTGTTCGTGGGGATCTTCTTTCCGGACAATGCCGGCACCGTGATCTGGGTGCTCTACATCCTGGGGATGCTGCTGGCGGTCCTGATGGGCTATATCTTCAAAAAGACCCTCTTCCGAGGCGAGGCACCGATGTTCATCATGGAGCTGCCCCCCTACCGGATGCCCTCCTTTACCAGTCTCTGCCTGCACACCTGGGAAAAGGGCAAGCACTTCCTGATCAAGGCCGGTACCTACATCTTCGCGGTCTCGGTACTGGTCTGGTTCATGCTGAACCTGCCCTGGGGTGTGGAGCAGAAGCGCGATTCCTATCTGGGCAAGGCCGGCGCCACCATCGCACCGATCTTCCAACCGGTGGGCTTCGGCAGCTGGGAGGCAGCTTCAGCATTGATCACCGGTGTGATCGCCAAGGAGATCGTGGTGGGCACCATGGGCGAGATTTATGCCCCGGCAGCCGAGGAAACCGCCACAGAACAGCAACCGACCCTCGGGGAAGACCTGAAGGAGATCGTGGTCTCCTTTGGCGGCGCAATAAAAACAGCAGTCAGTACGGTGCTCTACCTGCCCCAGGAAGAAGAGCCGGAAGAAGAGCAATCTGCCCTGAAGACCGCCTTGCGAGGCCAGTTCACGCCACTCTCTTCCTTCGCCTTCATGGCCTTTGTGCTGCTCTACATGCCCTGCGTAGTGGTGGGGGCGGCCATGCGTCAGGAATTCGGCACCTGGAAATGGGCCGGAGTAGCCTTTGCCTACTCCACCGTGCTGGCCTGGCTGGTGGCGCTGCTGGTCTACCAGGGCGGCCGCTTCCTGGGACTGGGGGGCTGAGGCATGGGACTGTGGGATATCCTACTGATGGTCGCGATTGCGGGAGGAGCCGTCTGGCTCCTCTACCGCTCACTCTGGAAGAAGAAGGGCTGCAGCGGCGGTGACTGCGGCGGCAGCTGTCACTGACAACAATCTACAGGCTCTGGCCTGATAGAACATACCCCCACAAAGGAGATAACCGATGAAAAAGACCGTAGCAACCCTGGCAACCGCCCTCTGTATGGCCGGCCTGAGCAGCCTGGCCCAGGCTCAGGAAGTAACCTGGAGCAAGGATATCAAACCGGTTTTCGACAAGCACTGCCTGGCCTGCCATGACGCAGCCACCCCGGAGTATGCCCAGTTCAAAAAAGAGAAAGAGCTCTGGATGAAAAAAGGGCTGGGGATGCGGATGGAGACCTACAGCCACCTGATCAGCTTTGTGGGCTGGCCCAATACCGGAGCACTGATGAGGCGCCTTGACGACGGCAGCGCCAAGGCCGACAAGAAGCCGGGCAACATGTACCAGTATCTGGGAGCCACCGAGGCCGAGCGCCAAGCCAGCCTGGCCCTCTTCAAGGGATGGGTCGGCAGCTGGAGCCTCAAGCGCTTCAACGAGGTTACCAAGGAGGAGCTGAGCGGCATAAAGGTTACCTACTGATACTGTAGCCCCACACCTTCTCAAGCCAGCCACGCCTAGCGCAGCCAG
>DIKW01000080.1:12584-13908 GCA_002424705.1 Geobacter sp. UBA5608 | reverse complement strand
CGTGGCGCCGCGGCCGGCAATGGCCGCAGGTGTGCCCTGCCGCTGCAGAAAGGCACAGGGCCGCACACAGTCGCCGCAAGACGTGCAACGGGCGGTCATGTCTGCCATGACCGCCCCGATGGACTGCTGCTTCGCCATGGGTGCGTTTACCGGCCCTTGATCAGAAACTGCTCAAACTCCCAGCCGGCAATGCCGTCTTCCAGGATCTTCATCCGCTCTGCGGGCACCCCTTTGCTGAGCAGATAATCATAACTATTTTTGGCGCCGGACTTGCCGCGGGGGCAGATCACGATCACCGGGGCCTTGGACTGGCTGATAATCGGCAACACCTTGTCCAGGCGCGCTTTTTCTTCTGCAGTCTTGGCGGGAAAGGCGTTGGTCTCGATGGAGCCGGGCAGGTGCTGTTTTTCAAAATCAGCGGCAGGCTGGATATCCACCAGGATCAGCTCCTGTTTCTGATCCAGCAGTTTTTTGAGCTCATCGGATTCGATGAAGTTTGCGGCCAGTGCGCTTCCAGCGGTTAACAGGGTAAAGGTCAGGGTCAGGGCTATCCGTTTCATCATGAGCTGCTCCTTGTATGCAAAAATATGAATGGTGTTGATACCAACTGTTGGCTTGTCAGGCAAATGGATAATATGGTAAAAATCGTACGTTGTTATCGATTAAAGCGATAGGACTTCGAATGACCCTGAAACAACTTGAACTATTCCTTGCCATCACCGATCAGAGTAGCTTTTCACGGGGCGCCGAGCTGGTCAGTCTGGTGCAGTCCACTGCCAGTCAGCATATCCGTTGTCTGGAGGATGAGTTGGGCAGCAGGCTGTTCGACCGCTCAAAAAAGGGGGTCTATCTGACCGAGGCCGGACGCCTGTTCGAGAACCATGCCCGGCGGATCTGCGCGGCCTGCGATGATGTCCGTTTGGCCATGCGTCGCTTTGCAGGGGCCGAGGAGGCCATTGTGCGGGTGGGTGCCAGCACCATCCCTGCAGCCTGCTTGATTCCTGATCTGCTGGGGCCGTTTACCGCCGCTTGGCCTGGTGTGCGCCTGGAGCTGGTGCAGGGTGATACCCGCGAAGTGCTCCGTCTCTTGCAGGCCGACGCGATGGAGTTGGCGCTGGTGGGGGGGCGCTATGAAGCGGAACAGATCGTCTTTGAACCGATCGCCAATGAGCAGATATTGTTGGTGGCCCGGCCCGGCCTCGTTACACAGCAGCTGAAGGACAGCCGTGATCTGCTGGAGCTGCCGCTGATTCAGCGTGAGCCGGGCTCAGGCACCCGTCAGGTGGTGGATGCTGCGTTGGTACAGGCCGGCATCACTCTCTCG
>DIKW01000080.1:1939-12489 GCA_002424705.1 Geobacter sp. UBA5608 | reverse complement strand
GCGCTGACTGTACCGGGGTTGGCTATCAGGCAGCAGTTTTATCTTGCCACCCGGCGCGGTAAGACGCTCTCGCCGGCTGCAGCGGCCTTAATTGCGACGGTGCGACAGAGTTGTGGTGTCTCTCAGGGGCTAACGGGCGTTCAGGATTAACGGGTGGCAAGCTGCGGGCTGTTCAGGGTCCCGCCAATCGGTAGGCGATAGCTGCCGGCCGTTACCTGAAAGGGAAGCATCAGCAGGAAAACCGATTGTTGGCTGGCAAGCAGCTCGGCATCGGGCATCAGCTCGAGCTGTAGTTGCAACGGTGCCTGCGGCGCAAGGTTTAGTGTGCCGCTCAGGCGTGCGTACAGGCCGCTGCCCTGCAGGGCCAGGTTGGTAAGCGCAACGGTCTGGCCCTGTAGTTTGGCAAGCCCGCGTACCTCGGGAAAGGTGACGTTGGGCAGTGGCAGAGAGCCAAGACGAACCTGTTGCAGACGCAGATTGCGAATCTGGAGCTTGATGTCGCCACTGACGCCACGTTCGTCCGCATCAGTGATCGACAGATCAAGGCGGCCAACGCCGCTCAGGCCGCTGCCGAATACAGTCGCCGCTATCGGCAGGTCGCCCAGTTGCAGCTCATTGACCTGGAGATTCCCTTCCAGTCGTGGCGCAACCTGCAGCTGGCCCTGTAGCGTTCCTGCAGCACCGATCCGGCCGTCAAGCTTCAAGGAGAGGCGTCCGAGCACAAGGGGCAGCAGTCGAGGTCGCACCCGCAGCTGGTCAGCCTTGAGCAGGGTGTCGCTTGTGGTGCCCAGCGTCAGGTCACTGGCGTTGACTGATGCAGGGAAACCGACGGTAAAACGCCCCGCCTGCATGGTTATGCCACGGGAGGCCAGCAGACGTACTACGGTCTGTTCGATGGTCTGGTCAGGGATCAGTTGCAGGGCTAGAAACGGTAGCAGCAGCAGTCCTGCCGTTATACCGGCAGCCCAGTATAGACGCTGTCGACTCATCAGCGTTCCGCTGCCGGACCGGGCCGGTAGAGGGCAACGGTCATGGTCAGATCGATCCGGGCCGGCTCGTTGAAGCGGGGCCGGGCCGAAAAGCGTTTCACAACCACCGGCTTGGGGTGCTGCTCCAGTCGGAAGAGTAGGTTGACCAGTTCATTGGAAGACAGTCCGGCGACGGTGATCTCAGCCGCCTCTTCGATCAGGCCGTCACGTTCCTGCCGAGGCAGCGACCGGGATTGGATCGAGGCCCGTGCCGTAAGGCCGGTCTGTTCGATGATTGTTGCCGGTGAGTCATCAGCGGTAACCAGCGACAGGCGGTTTCTGATGCGGTTCGCATCACCTTGGGCCTCCTGATAGCGCACCCGGAGCGACATCAGTTCAGTCAGGGTTGCCTCGCGGGAAAGTTTGCGTCGCTCCAGTTGGGCCAGATGTTGTTGTACGGCGGTAACGGCGATGATCAGGAGGGCCACGGCTGCGATTAGTATCAGCAGCAGGCGCCGTAGTTCTTCGTCCAGCTCGGCATACCAGGTCTTCACGTTGGTCAGCGTGCTCATGGCGATGTTCCCCCCCGTTGTCCCTTCAGCACGAACAACACATTCCCGTCGGGACGGTTGGTCAGGTCAGCCTGCTCCACTGACCACCCGGTAGCCAACAACCGTTGCCGTAAGGTGTTGACCGCTGTACTGCTGCGACTGTCACCCTTCAGCAGAAAGCGGCTGCCATCGTATTCGATCTCGCTGAACAGCGTGATCTCATCACCCTTCATGGCGGCGATATCCACAAGAAACGCAAGTGGTGAGTGGCCAGCTATGCCACCCTGCAGGCGTCGTATCTCGGCCTTGATCTCGGCCACCTCGTCAACGGCCTTGGTGCGGGTTGGAAATATCTCGCGATAGATCCGCGCAACAGAACCGTTCAAGGAGGCAAGGTCACGCGTAAGCAGGTACCAATGGGTGCCTGATGCGACCACCAGGAGTATGGCCAGCACAGCCGCCAACAGCAACGGCAGACGGTGGCGTCGCAGCAGCTGGTTGCGCTGGCGTGACCAGGCCAGCGAGCCGTTACGCAGGTTAAAGAGCGTGTTGCTACAGTATGCCTCGGCCACGGCCAGGGGTGCGGCCAGCGCGAGTGGCGGCAGACTGCCGGATGTCGTTGTCTGTTCCAACAGGGCCGGAACCGGCAACGGTTCGACGATGATCGAGGCGGGCAGTTCGACCGGGAACTCCGGGTCCAGCTGGAACACCCTCTGGACGGGAAGATTACGCGCCAGTTCCAGTGCCGTCAGGGTGCGGCCAAGCTCGTCGTTGTCGCTTCCCAGGCTGCGGCAGTAGGCGGGCGCAGTGGATCCGGGGCGGCAGACCAGTACCGCCTGCCGGTCACAGATGGCGAAAGGCCCGCTCTGTTGTTCCGGTGCCAGCAACTGCCAGTGCAGACAGTCCACGGTAACCGCTTCGGGCTCTGCGCCGGCATCGGCAAACAGGGTGATCAGGTCGGACACTACAGTGCGGGATGCCCAGCCGGCCAGGATGGTTCCACCGTCAAGCGGCACGGAATCACAGACCAGTTCCTGCTCGGGTTGAGCTGCTTCGGCGCTCAGCTCAAGTGGCAATACCGCGCGCACCTTACGCCGGTCGGTGATTGGCAGGTTCAGCTCACGCAAGGCTACCAGCACAGGCGGAAGGGCAAGGATAGTCCTGATTTCCTCCGCAGTTGCTGGCGGCAGGTGCTCCTGCAGCAGTGCGCGCAGTTCGGCGTGATCTGCATAGGGGAGCTTGAACCCGGACAGGGGGCTAAGGGAGGCGCGTCCCGACCGCCTGAAACGGGCGCAGGTCAGGTCGTGCTCAGTGAGTAGGATTACCTGGATGATCATGGTTGACCGCTCTTTCGAGGTCCGTAAGGGTATACGCTATCAAAATTCACGCCAGTACAACAGGGTGGATGATCCGCCGGTCAGACGAACAACCGCCTCTACGCTACGGGTGCTGCCGTTAACCGTGGCATCGGAACGCAGGCGATAGACCGTCCCTTTGGTTGCAATTCTGGAGAGCAGCGCAGGTGCGATGCTCTCCAGGCCCGGTACCTGGGCCAGCTGAGCAGGATACTTGAACGGCGTCAAGCGGCGATGTTCCGTGATCCGGCCGGCAAGATCCGGGCTGATCCGTTCGTCAAGGGTCTCAAGCACCTCGCGCGGGGCTGTGTTGATATTCACCGGCGAGGCCGGTGCGCCGGGCGCTGCATCACCGTAGACGGTCACAAAGGGGCGTAGTCGTTCCAGCGGCGTACCGGCAAAGCCCTTGATATCGGCCAGCTCATCCAACGTCATCAGGTAACCGTTGCGGGGGCGCGCCGGCTGTTTCTGCGCCAGATACCAGCTGCTTTCTGCACCGCCAGGGTGCGGGGTGTCGTCGCTGTCAAGCCAGTCGGCCAGGGTTTCCACCAGCTCGCTGGAAAGCTCCAGCCGTTTCAGCAGTAGCAGCAGCGCCCCGCGGTACGGCTCGTTGAAGCTGCCGTTGGGCAGCACCAGCTGGTTCAGGTTCAGTTTGCCGGTCTCGTCAACAATGCTGATCGTCAGCTGGCCACGCTCTTCATCGAGCAGGATCGGCCGCGCCCAGAAATCATTCAATGAGGTATAGCCCTGGCTCGGAACCGTGGAGGTAAGCAATTGCAGACCGCCGGTAATGCCTCCCTGCGCAAACAGGCTGCCCTGGGTGGCATCGATGGCATTACGGTTAGAGCCAAGCTCCAGGTAGACATCATTAATGAACAGCACCGTCAGTGAGGTCACCAGGGCCACCACCACCAGCACAATCACCAGCACAAAGCCGCCTTGCCGTTTCATAACGCTGGAATCCGCGGCGTGGCGGTCACCTGGTAGGGCACGCTGCGGTCTCCTTCCTGCAGGGTCACCGTCACTCGAATCATCTTGGGAAGCGAGGAGGTCATGGCGGTGTCCCAGGTCTTGACCCATCGGCTGCCGTCATAGCATTCGACAAGCACCCCCTGTAGGCTGTCAAGCAACGGATAGCCGCTCTTGTGTTCCCCGGTCAGAAACAGGCCCTGGCTGGCACGTCGCAGCAGCAACGTACCGCCATCGTCTTCAACGGTCAGGTAGCGTACCTGTACCAGATCGCTGTTAAGTCCTTCGCTGGGCGGGGCAAGGGTTACGTACTGCATGGCTGCGGCCGGTTTCCCGTAGAAATCGCGGTCCTGCACCATGAAGCGAAACCGTTGGTCGCCGGCCCGGAACAGCACGGAGGACAGTTCACGGCGCAGCAGGTCGAGACTGTTTCGTAACGCTCTCCGTTGTTCCATGCCGCGGGAGGCGTTTTCTTGGGCCCGCGAGAGAGAAAACAGTGTCGTGTAGGCCGCTGCAAGCACCAGTGCGGTGATGGCAAGGGCCAGCAGCACCTCGAGCAAGGTGAACCCCCGGCGATTACCTGCGGCCATAGGTCACCAGTGTCAGGCTTCTGTTGCCCTGTTGCCAGGAAACGGTCAGCAGGTAGCGCTGTACACCGCTCAGGTCGGTGGGCAGTGATTGCCGCTTCCAGGTCATATCCGGCTGCTGGGGAGCAAAACTGCCTTCCGCCGTGGTGGCAGTCAGAAAATCAGGCTGGTCCAGCTTGGCCCGTGCCAGCAGCAGGGCGGTGGTCTCTTCGCGGTCGTGCAGCACCAGCGAGAGGTGCCGGTTGAAGATCACCACCACGCTGGTGAGTA
The DNA here is from genome assembly GCA_002424705.1 of Geobacter sp. UBA5608. Classification (GTDB taxonomy): domain Bacteria; phylum Desulfobacterota; class Desulfuromonadia; order Geobacterales; family Pseudopelobacteraceae; genus Trichlorobacter. Next base: position 7,789 of record DIKW01000080.1, on the reverse strand, counting down.
CGCCAGCCAGCAGAGCCAATGCCACCAGGACCTCAAGCAGGGTGAACCCGTGGTTGCCTGGTCTCAACGCATATCCTCCTGGTAGCCTTCAAAGACCCGCACGGTTGCACTGACCGGTAGGGCCTGTACGGTGTAACTGGCGCCGCCGGGCAGGGAAAGGTGCAGCAGCAGCGGCTCTGTCAGACCACCCGGACCGTAACTGACCAGCACCTGTCCGCTGGTGACCCGTCCCAGACGTTCGGTGGTCAGGTCACTGATCTGGGTGCCTGCAACCAACGGGTTACGTTGCAGATACGGGTCATCGGCCGGCAGGTCACTGCCGGCGGGCGAGCGGAGCACCACGTCAATACGCTGTTCATCGAGGTTGATCCGTAACCGGTACAGCTGTTTGCTGGCCACGGCCCGTTCATCAAGATAGCGCAACAAGGCGGCGGTCTGGCGTGCCGAAGTGCGCAGCCCGGCCTCCTGCATCGAGGGCAGCCGGGGGACCACCAGTGCAACTGCCGCAGACAGGATCACCAGGACCACCACGATCTCCAACAGGGTAAAACCGGCTTTGGATGTGCGGATCATGGCAGATGTGCCTCAAAAACGTGTTCCTGCCGGCCTATTGGATGTTCCAGTTGCAGATGTCGGCCCCGTTGTCTTCACCACCCTTGACGCCGTCAGTACCATAGGAGCAGAGATCGTAATCGCCCTGTTCGCCAGGGGAAAGGTAGATGAAGTCACCGCCCCACGGGTCCTGGGGAATCTTTTTTGCCTCCAGATAACCTTCCTTGCGGTAGTTGCGGGGGATCTGGCCGACGGCAGGCTTTTCAATCAAGGCCGTCAGTCCCTGCTCGGTGGAGGGGTAGACACCGTTATCAAGCTTGTATAGCTTGAGGGCCGTTTCAAGATTGCGGATCTGCAGCTTGGCGTCGGCCAGCTTGGCGTCGTCGGAACGACCGATGATCTTCGGGCCGACCAGGGCGGCCAGGGCGGCCAGGATCACGATCACCACCATGATCTCGATCAGGGTGAAACCGCGCCGGTTTGAGAATGCTCTGTGCATGGTGCTGTCTCCTCTAGTCATCTGATGAGTTGGTTGAGTTCAAAAATCGGCAGCAGCACGGCGATCACCACCAGGCCCACCGCCAGCCCCATGGCCAGCACCAACAGCGGCTCCAATAGTGCCATCAACCGTCCGGTGGCAGCCGTAAACTCCCGCTCGAAGCTCTGCCCTGCGGTCTCTAGACTGGCTTCGAGCGTACCGCTCCGTTCACCCACGGCTATCAGGTGGGTGAGCAACGGTGGAAACAGCGTTGAACGGCTGAGGACCGACGACAGGCTGCTCCCTTCCACCACGGCACTGCGTGCCTCGGCCAGCACAGCTCGGAAAGAACGGTTAACCACCGCTTCGGAACTGATTTCCAGGGCGCGCAATAGCGGTACTCCGCTGCCCAGCATCAGGGACAGGATGCGTGCAAAACGCGCCAGGGCCAGGGTTTGCACCAAACCGCCCGCCAGCGGCAGCTTCAGCAGCCAGCGGTCGCGCGCTGCCAGAAAGGACTCCCGGCGTGCAAGACGTCCATAGCCGTACAGCAGGCCACCGCCGCCCAGCAACAGCAGCCACCAGCCCTTGCGTAGCAGAGAGCTGATGGTCAGCAACGCCACGGTCAGCAGGGGCAGTGCGGTGCGGTTGTCGGCAAAGACGCCGGTAATCTTGGGAATCACAAAGGCCAGCAGGAAGATCATCACGCCACTGCCGACCACCGCCATCAACAACGGATAGGCCAGTGCTCCGGTGACGGTACGGCGCAGCTCTTCCTGGCGTTCCAGAAAGTCGGCCAGTCGCTCCAACACGCTGTCCAGTGCACCGCTGGCCTCACCAGCAGCAACCATCGCCACATAACTGGGGCGAAACACCTGCGGTTCGTCGGCCAGCGCCCGTGCCAGTGGCGCCCCTTCTGACAATCGGGACCTGATACGCCCCAGGAGCGATCGCAGTTCTGGATGCTGTTCCTGTTCGTGCAATGCGGTCAGCGCCTCGTGGATCGGCACGTTGGCGGTCAGCAGGGTGGCCAGACGTCGGGTGAACAGGGATAACTGAGCAACCTGAATGCGACGTCGGAATCGTTGTACGATTCCCCGAGGCGGCTGTGTTTCGTCAGAGGTAAGCTCCGACGGCATAATTTCCTGCTGTCGTAGCTGCTCCCGCGCCGTGCGCAGAGAATCGGCCTCCAGGGTGCCGTTGGTCTCCTGGCCGTTGGTTCGGTATCCCTTATAGCGGAAGGTCGGCATACTCTTCCTGGGTCACCCGCAGCACCTCTTCCAGGGTGGTGATACCGGCGGCCACCTTGGCCAGACCGTCATCGCGCAGGGTACGCATACCACGGCTGATGGCGTACTCCTTGATCTCACCCGAGGGTACGCGACGTGTGATCATGCTGCAAAGGGTGGCATCCACCGGCAGCAGTTCGTAGATGCCGGTTCTGCCCAGGGTGCCCTGGCCAAAACAGCGGTCGCAGCCACGGCCACGGTAGAGCGTGGCAGGCAATCCCGGAATCTGCTGCTCTGATTGGTAAGCCTCGCGGCAGTGGGGACAGATGACCCGTACCAGTCGTTGCGCCAGGATCCCGGCCAGGGAGGAGGCCACCATGAACGGTTCGATCCCCATGTCGATCAGACGGGTAATGGCGGTGGCGGCATCGTTGGTATGCAGGGTTGACAGCACCAGGTGGCCGGTCAGTGATGCCTGCATGGCGATCTCGGCGGTCTCGGCATCGCGGATCTCGCCCAGCATGATGATGTCCGGGTCCTGACGCAGCACCGAACGCAGGCCGGCGGCAAAGGTCAGGTCGATACGGGCGTTGACCTGGATCTGGCCAACCCCGGAGAGCTGGTATTCGATCGGATCTTCGATGGTGATGATGTTTTTTTCCTGGCGGTCCAGCCGTGAGATGGCGGCGTAGAGGGTGGTGGTTTTGCCGCTGCCGGTGGGACCGGTCACCAGGATGATGCCGTTGCTGCGGGCGAGCAGTCGTTCCATGATACCGGTGTCGCGGGGGGAAAAGCCGATCTCGGTCAGTGAGCGAACGCCCTGTTTGCGGTCCAACAGACGCAGCACGGTCCGTTCACCAAAGAAGGTCGGCACGATCGATACCCGGATATCCACCTCGTGACCAGCCACCAGCACCTTGAAGCGGCCATCCTGGGGCAGGCGCTTCTCGGCGATGTTCAGCGAAGCCATGATCTTGACCCGCGACACCAGGGCTTCCTGTAGCAGTTTGGGTGGTTCCAGCAGCTTGTGCAGGATGCCGTCAATCCGGAAACGAACCTCTAACGTCCGTTCATAGGGCTCGATATGGATGTCGCTGGCCCGCTCCTTGACCGCCTGAAACAGGATTGCGTTCAGCAGGCGGATCACCGGCGCTTCGTCGTTTAAATCAAGCAGGTCCTGGGGATGGGCCAACTCAGTGGCGATGGTCGATAGATCTTCGGCTACCAGATTTTCAACCACCTCGCGGGCGGTGTCGGCGGTGCGGGAATAAAGCCGATTGATCGCAGCCAGCAGTTCGTCGGGAGCCGTCACCAGTACGCTGATCGGCATGCCGTACAGGCGTGACACCTCGTCCTGGGACAGCAGGTCGGTGGGGTTGCCGCTGGCCAGCAGCAGCCTGCCATCCAGCTCCCTGAGCGGCAGCAGTTGGCGGGAACGGGCAAAGCCGAGCGGCAGGCGGGAAAGCAGGGCGCTGTCACACTGCTGATCGTCGATCCGCTCCTGGAAGGGAAACCCCAGGCGTTGCGCCGTATCCTTCAGGCTATCCAGCGAGGGCTCACTCGTCATGGCGCCGGAGTTGCCTGGGGCTGCAGTTGTGGTGGTGTCTGGCCGGCGATCACCTGCTGTACGTCGAGCTTACCGGTGCTGGTGGTGGCGTTGGTAAACTTGTTGCGCTGGGCCTCGGAGAGCCTGGCCATATCCTCCGGCTCCTTGACCACCTTGGGGGTCAGCAGGATCATCAGGTTGGTTTTGCCTCTTGTCGTCTCCTTGGTTTTAAACAACCACCCCAACCCCGGGATGTCGCCTAATAAAGGAACCTTTTTCTCAATGGCTCTTTCCGTATCCTGGATCAGGCCACCGATCACGATGGTCTCATTATCCTTGACCACTACGCTGGTCTTGGCCGAGCGCTTGGTGGTGATCAAGTCGGCCGCACCTATTATTTGTGTATCTTTAACTGCTGAAATTTCCTGGTAAATATCCATACGGATATAGTCGCCCTCGCTGATCTGGGGCTTGATCTTCAGGTTGATGCCGATATCCTTGCGCTCTATGGATTCCGTTGCACCGAAGGTGCTTTGAGTACTGGATGCCTTGAACGGCACGTTCTCGCCCACGTTGATCTCGGCCTCCTTGTTGTCGGTGGTCAGGATGTTGGGGGTGGAGAGGATGTTGACCAGGCCATTTGTGTCCAGCAGCTTGAGCATAGCCGTGATGTTGACCGGACGGGCCTCAAGTAGCGTACTTTGAAGGGCTGTCGGTATAGTGTCGATTAAGTTTTTCATGGTGCCCAGCGGGTCGTACATGCCGGCCATGGCGATGTAGTTGTTGAGGGCCGCGCCGCCGATCACCCCGCTCTGCAGGCCCAGCTCACGGTTTTTGTCCAATGACACCTCGGCGATCAGCACCTCCACAAAGACCTGCTTGCTGCGGCGGTCCAGCTTCTTGATCACCTGCAGCAGGTTGGTGTAATCGGTGGGTGAGGCCATGATCACCAGCGAATTGGTGGCCTTGTCCGGGGTGATGGTGACCTTGCCGCTGTCAAAGGGGGAGGCGTGCTGCGCAGCAGCGGCGCCAGGTTGACCGGCTGCCTGGGCGCTCATCCCCTTGACGACCCCTTCCAGCACCTTGGCCATCTCGGTGGCATCGGTATGTTCCAGGTAGCAGACGTTAACCTTGCTGCTGGCCTCGGGCGGCATCACGTCCAGCAGGGTAACCATCTTGCGGACTTCCTGTTTTACTGGCTCGTCGCCAAACAAGAGCAGGGCATTCAGGCGCTGATCAGCGATCACCTGCACGCTGCCGGTGTTGACCGGCTGCTGGCCAGTTGGCGTGGCGGTACGAGTCCCTTTGCCCGACAACCATTCCCGCAGCACGGTGGCGATACCTTCGGCCGAGCCGTGTTTCAGGTAGATCAACTCCGCTCCTTCGCGACGCTGCGAAGTATCGATCAATTCGAGAATATCACTCACTTTCTGCAGGTTAGTGGCGGCATCCACCACCAGCAGCATGTTGCCGGGACCGAAGGAGGCGATATGGCCATCCTTGGAGATGATCGGCTGCAGAAAGGTCAGCGCCTCCTGGGCCGAGATATGGGTAAGGCTGAAGACCCTTGCCAGATAGGCATCGCTGAGCGGTACCCGTTCTTCGCTGCCCAGTAGACGGGTGCCGGCCTGTTTGGCGTTGGCAATCGGCACCACCTTGTAGATCTTGCCGGACTGCACCAAGGTGAAGCCTTTCAGCTCCAGCACCGAGGTGAACAGGGCAAAGGCCTCGTCGGTAGACAGTTTGGTTGGAGAAAAGACAGAAATCTTGCCCTTGACCCGTTCATCCAGCACGAAATTCTTGCCGGTCAGCTCACTGATGAATTTGACCATGGTGGAGATATCCACCTCGGTGAAGTTCATCACCACACCGCCGCCGGCGGCATGGGTCAGTGGCGCATGCAGTGCCAGCAGCAGCATCAGCGAAGCGATGAATGAAAGCAGAAAACGTCTCACGCAGACCTCCGGGGGCTAGCGAATATCGTAGGTAAGTGATGTTGGGGCGCCGTCCCGCAGCAGGTCGAGCTTGATGCGGTTCTGCCCCTT
>DIKW01000080.1:0-1828 GCA_002424705.1 Geobacter sp. UBA5608 | reverse complement strand
ACCTTACCGTCTTTGACGCTGGGCAGCAGCCGGGCGTCGGTCATGGCCTGGCCGATGTTGTCCAGGGCCGCATTCAAGGCCCGCTGGTCGATGATGCCGCTGCCGCCGCTGGTTGCCGCAATCACTCCCTGTTGCCCCGGCTGGGCAGCAGCCGGTTTGTCGCCCTCGGCGGGTGCCTGTGGGGTACGTAGGGTGATCAGCTGTGAGCCGTTTCTGATGTCGGCGGTTTCCTTGCGCACAGCGTGCAGCAGGCCGAGATCGAACACCCGGTCGCCGATCCGAAAGACCCGTTCTTCGGCGGTGCTGATCCGCCGTACCAGGATAAAGCTTTCCCGTGTTGATCCGGCGACGGTTCCCAGTAGTGTGAGATCGGTCTGCACGACTGCCGGAGCCGCTGTTTTTGCTGCAGGCGGGGCGATCGGCTGCAGCACGCCACGGGTGGCCGGGCCGAACAGACCCCTGTCCAGAATCGCGCCGGCTGCTGCGATATCATTGGCGGTCTGCGGTTGCCGGGAGCTTGTCGTCGGTCTGTTAGCACCAGGACTGGTCCCAAGCTTGCCTAGCTTGTAACTGGCGACATCGGCCACAATTCGGGCCAATACGACCAGAATCAGGAGGCTGAAGATGATATTCAGGGGTAGATTGATCCGTTGCATGGTGTTCATGGGTATAGCCTAAAAACAGACCGGGCACAAGGCCCGGTTTGTTCTGTTAATGCTGTTTAATATTGAGTTTGCGGCGTTTCCTCCGCCATACCAGCGCAGTAGAACCACTCACGAGCAGAAGTATCAGGCCGCCGGCTGCCAACGGGTGTGCAACTCCCAGGATCAGCGGCGTCAGCAGCCAGCGTGTCGCGGTGCGCAGTCTTTGATGTTCTGCGATTACAGCGGCCATGGTCGGGCTGGTGGCGTAGTAGGCTCGAACAAACAGTCTGCCGGGGAGGTTACTGAGCAGATAGCGGTCACGGAAGGTGCGCAGTAGCTGCACCTTGGGGTGCAGCGGGCTGCCGTAGGCTGCGGTGGCAATGAAACAGCCGCCGCCACCACCGTCTGAGGAGCTGGTTGAGGTAGATGGTAAAGAACTGGCTGGAGTTGACGATGGTTCACTGGTGGCAGCGGTGCTGCCGTTGGTGCTGAACGAGTATTGGTGACTATTCACGTTGCTGGCATTAGCCACCAGCAGCATGACCTCAGCGGTGATGATGGGTGAGAAGGCCGTTGTCACGCTTGAACCGGTGGACGATGTCACAAAGGGATATTCTTCGATGGCGCCGCCCGTCGTCTTGCGGAAGAGGGTTGCCCTGATGCCACTGGTGGCGCGGACGGTAACCGTCAACAGCGCCGGCGAGCTGACATTGGGGCTAAAACGGTGCAGGTTGAAGGCGTAATGGTTGAGGGTGATGGGGGTGATCCCTGCCGGAACCGGGTAGCTGGTAGCCGTGGTTAATGGTTGCCAGTTAGGTATTCTGGCGATGTCATCGGTGTGCGTCTGCCAGTTTCGCAGGTACAGGCGACGCGTAAAATCAAAATAGTCACTGCTTAAGCTGCTGCTGTAGCGTTGGCTGAGCTGTTCCAAGAGCGGTACCATCGGAATATCGCTGTCACCCGCAGGGGTCAGCGGTGCCAATGCCTCCCAGGCCGCCTTGATGAAGCCGATACCGTGGCGTTCGGCCAGAAAACGATTGAACAGCCAACGGCCGTACCCGGTGCCATCCAGGACTGCACTGGCGGCGTTGAAGTCGTCCAACGGCAGGTTTGTGTTGAAGGTCCAGTGGTTCAGATAGAGATAAAGTTGATTGATGCCGTCGTACAGCTCATCTTCATACCAG